>JADDQY010000022.1 GCA_016781135.1 Actinomycetota bacterium | reverse complement strand
ACAGATCGATCTCCATCAGACCCGCTCGCGAGGTCAGGATGCCTTGCGCCTACCGTCGACCCTAGAACACCGTCTCGGCGAGCAGATCGACCTGTGCAGGGTCCGGCACCGTCGGGTCGAGGATGAACTCGTCGACGCCGGCTTGGGTGAATGCGTCGACTGCAGCGGTGATCGATTCCGGCGATCGCAACGCGCTTCCGGCGACCATCTCGGCAGTCTCATTGCCCATGGGCTGGTAGTAGTCGAGGAGGTACTGCCGGGAAGCGTCGAGCGTGTCGCCGAGCGAGAAGTACGCCAGCGCGACGATCTTGGCTCGCCCGTCTCGGCCTGCCTCGGTCCAGGCCGACTGCACCTTCTCTGCCATCCCTCCCACCGCGTCTGGCGGCAGTCCGCCGGCGGTCCACCCCGTGCCGAACTCGACGGCCCGGCGGATGCTGGCGTCGGCTGTCCCTCCGATGATCAGCGGCACCCCCGGCTGCGGGACGGGAGGAGGCCCGACCGGCCTCGTCCCGTCGACCAGCGGCTCTCCCGCCCACGCCTTTTGCAGATCGCGGAGCTGCTCGTCGAATCGCCGCCCGCGGTCGCCGAAGTCTCGACCGGTCAGCTGGAAGTCACTCGCCCGCCAGCCGATGCCCAGGCCGAGGGTCAAGCGCCCCCCGTGAGCTGGTCGACGCTCGCTGCCTGCTTGGCCAGTTCGGCGGTGCTGCGGGCCGGCGCGATCAGGACGTTGGGCAGGAACCGAATCCGCTCCGTCACAGCCCCGGCGGCGGCGAAGAGGGTCAGCTCTTCGTACCCGGGATAGGAAACAGCGCCGATGGTGGCCAGGCTCGAGAAACCTGCCGCTTCGGCTCGACGCGCCCAGTCGAGCAACTGCGGGCCGCTCGCACCGGGAACGGTGTTGGGGATGCCGACTCCGATGTCCACGGCCGTCTCCTTGCCTCAACATGGACTGTCGCAAACAGGGTTGCGGCAGCGCGCAGGCAGGTGCTGGCGTCTACCTTGCCACCGTGCAGCAGCTCGATGCGAGGCTGCGGCGACGCGTGACGGAAGCACGCATCGCCCGGCTGGCTACGGTGCGCCCCGATGGGCACCCCCACGTCGTGCCGATCACCTTCGCCCTCGCCGGCAACACGATCGTCACGGCGATCGATCACAAGCCGAAGACGACGACGAGCCTTCAGCGGCTGAAGAACATCGAGGCGCACCCCGTGGCGAGCGTCATCGTCGACCACTACGAAGAGGACTGGTCGCGCTTGTGGTGGGTACGGGGGGACGGCCCTGCACGAATCATCCCCGAGGGGGCTGGTCGCGACCAAGCGATCGCACGGCTGAGCGAGAAGTACGTTCCGTACCGGGCCAACCCTCCTCGTGGACCGGTGATCCAAGTTGCGGTCGACCACTGGACGTCTTGGTCTGGCCTGAGCCCCTGATGTTCGGTCCGTCTGACGTGCGGGGGAAGCTTGCTCGGCCTCACCCCGAGGAGTCCCGCCGGAAGACCGGGTCGGGGCGGTGCTGGTGTAGCGAAGTGTGGGCCGGAACGGAACCGGCGAGCTGGCGGCGTGGAGATCCTCCATACTGCGCCGCGACGGCCGCGTCGGGGCCCGGTCAAACTACCTCGACCCCGACGAGCCGCCGGGACGCTGATGGGGCGAGGCGGCGGCGGCGGTCTCGGGTCCTGGAGGTTCTTGACGTGGCGGGCGTTGGCCAGCAACTAGAAGCTGGCCGCTTCGAGCAGGTACCACATCGGCTTCGAGAACACGGCCGTCGCCTTTCTGGGCCACCTGGCTCACGCCCAGGTCCACCAGCCACTCCCGCACCACAGGCGGAGGTCGACGTCGAGAGGCGCCTCGAGGAGCGGCCACGAAGGGAGCTACG
Source organism: Actinomycetota bacterium (assembly GCA_016781135.1). Lineage (GTDB taxonomy): Bacteria > Actinomycetota > Acidimicrobiia > Acidimicrobiales > CADCSY01 > JADDRA01. The sequence continues at coordinate 15,191 of JADDQY010000022.1, read as the reverse complement.
GCGTCGCTGTCACGGACGTGTGGATTGATACGACCGAATCGTGCCGCCATCGGTTGGCTGACCATCACCGTGAGCGTGGCGACCGATGTGCGAGCGATCACCATCACGATGGCGACACGGGTCCATAGTCGGGCCGCCACATCGCGTTCTGCACCTGCTGGACGACGTCGCCGAGATCAGCTCTGGCCACCCCATCAGCGGCGGCGCTCTCCGCCACCGCCAGCGCCACGGTGGCCGAGACGGAGCGCAGGTTCTCCACCGCCGGCAGCAGCGAGGCGCCGGGGCCACCGACGTCGACGAGCGCGGCGAGGGCCTGCGCCGCCGCAGCAACCATCCCGTCCGTGATCCGCTCCGCCCGGGCCACGATCGTCCCCAGCCCGAGACCCGGGTAGACGAGGGCGTTGTTGGCCTGCCCGACGACGTGGGTCACCCCTTCGTAGGGGACCGGTTCGACCGGGATCCCCGTCGCGATCAGGGCCCGGCCCTCGGTCCAGCGCAGCAGATCCTCCGGCATCGCCTCGATCCGCTCGGTGGGGTTCGAGAGGGGGAAGATGATCGGGCGCTGCGTATGGGTCGCCAGCTCGCGGACGACCTGTTCGTCGAACGCCCCGTGCACGGCGGACGTGCCGATGATCATCGTCGGCTTGGCGTTGGCCACCACGTGGGCGAGGTCGATCCCGCCCCGGTCGTCGGGACGGCGCCAGCCAACCACTTCGCTTGCGGATCGGGCGTAGGGAACCTGGAAGTCCCGCAGGTTGCTCATGTCGTCGGTGAGCAGGCCCTGTCTGTCCACCGCCCAGATCCGCCGAGTGGCGCCGTTCCAGCTGAGGCCGTCCCGGACCATCGCGTCGCGCAGCTGGTCGGCGATACCGATCCCCGCCGTTCCCGCGCCGAAGATCACGATCCGCTGCTCCCTCAGTGGGGTGTTGCTGATGCGCGCCGCAACGAGGGCAGCGGCGAGCAAGACGGCCCCGGTGCCCTGCATGTCGTCGTTGAACGTGCAGATGTGGTCCTTGTACTTCTCGAGGATGCGGCGGCTGTTCGCCGGCCCGAAGTCCTCCCAGTGCAAGACGGCGTTCGGGAACGAGTGCGCCACCTCCGACACGTATGCCTCGATGAACGCGTCGTAGCGCTCTCCCCGCAGCCGGGAGTGACGGTTGCCGAGGTAGTCGCGGTCGTCCAGCAGCTCCTCGTTGTCGGTCCCGACGTCGAGGACCACCGGGATGACGCGAGCCGGGTGGACGCCGGCACTGGCGGTGTAGACGGCGAGCTTGGCGATGGAGATCCCGATGCCGCCGATGCCCCAGTCGCCGATCCCGAGGATCTGCTCCCCATCCGAGGCGACGACGAGATCGACTTCGTCCGGACCGAGACCGAGGTTGGCGAACGCACGACCGATGGCGTCAGGTTCATCGATCGACAGATAGACGCCCCGCGGCCCACGGTATTCGTGGCTGTACCGCTTGATCGCCTCTCCCACGGTGGGGGCGTAGATGACCGGGAGCATCTCCGGAAGGTGGTCGGTGAGCAGCCGGTAGAACAGCACCTCGTTGCGGTCGTGCAGCGCGGTCAGGTACACGTTCTTCGCCAGGCTGTCCGGTTGCGCCCGGTACTGCCCGTATGCCCGCCGTGCCTGCTCGTCGACGGTCAGCACCGCCGGTGGGAGCAGCCCGTCTAGCCCGAGGGCGACGCGCTCCTCGGGCGTGAACGCGGTGCCTTTGTTGAGCAGCGGCGTCTGCAGTACCTGCGCTCCTCGCGCCGTGGTGACATAGCCATCTGCAGTCTGACGGAACGCCCGGCGAGCCCCTCCAGGCGTCGTGGCAGCGGTGGAAGCCATCCCTCCACCTTTCCCCTCCGGCCGAGCGACCCAGCATCCAGCCCGGGCCGCCGAGGTTGGCTGGTCGAGTGAGGTGACGGCCGCCAGCCAGCCGTCCCCCGCCCGGCTCGCTCAGGTGGAGAGCACGACGGTCTTCAGGACGGTGCACTCGTCGATCGAGTAGCCGAGGCCCTCTCGGCCGATGCCCGAGTCGGGCTTTCGGCCCCCGAACGGGAAGTGGCCGACACCGTGGGCGGGAGCGTCGTTGATCGTCACCTGGCCGCACTCGAGGGCCCGGGCGGCTCGCCACGCGCTCTCCAGATCCGAGGTGAACACGGCGGAGTCGAGGCCGTAGCGGGAGCGGTTGGCGAGCTCGAGAGCGGCGTCGAGATCGCGGACCGAGGCGATGGGCAGAACCGGTCCGAACGTCTCCTCCCACATGATGTCCGCCTCGAGAGGGACATCGACGAGGACGGTCGGCTCGTGGTAGGCGTTGTCCACCTTGCCCCCGACGAGCAGCCGGGCACCCTTGGCCACGGCGTCCTCCACCAGGGCGTTCACTCGGGCCGCGGCCTTCGCGCTCACGAGCGGCCCGACCTTCGTCCCCTCCGCCCGGGGATCGCCGACGGGCCAGCGGCGGGCCTCGGTGAGCGCCCGCTCCACGTAGGCCTGGTAGACACCCTCCTCGACCAGCACCCGGCTCACGGCGTCGCAGCGCTGCCCGGCGTTCTTGAACGCCCCGAGCACCGATTTCTGGGCAGCGAGGTCGAGGTCGGCGTCGGACAGCACGATGGCGGCGGCGTTGCCGCCCAGCTCGAGGTGCAGTGGCTTCGGCCCGGTCTTCTCCACGATGCTCCGGCCCACCGCGCTCGACCCGGTGAAAGAGATCATCGAGACGCCCGGGTGGGACGCCAACGTGTCCCCGATCTCCCCGCCCCGGCCGGTCACGACGTTGAGCACGCCCGGCGGGAGGCCGGTCTCCTCCATGATGCGCCCGAACAGCACCAGGGGGATCGGGGCGTCGGAGGGCGCCTTGGCCACGACGGTGTTCCCGGCGGCGACGGCGGGAATGATCTTGGAGGCGGCGAGGAACAGCGGGTAGTTGAACGGGCCGAAGGCGGCCACGGTGCCCACCGGTTCGCGCAGCACGACGGCCGACTTGCCCGTCGTGTCGGGGATCCAGTCGCCCGGGAGGTACTCGCCGAAGATCTTGCGCACCTCCTCGCGGACCAGACCCAGCCGCTCGCGGGTGGCCTCCACCTCGGAGGCCGCCTGCTCGGGGGTCTTGCCCAGGTCGGCCACGATGGCGTCGACCAAGGTCTCCCGGTGCTGCTCCACGATCTGGGCGGCGTGCTCGCAGATCTCGAGCCGGGCCGCCGCCGGCAGCCGGCGAAAGCCTTCGCGGGTGTCGTAGGCGGCAGCAATGGCCGCTTCGACGTCCTCGCGCGACGCCTTGGCGGCCCGGGCGATCACCGACCCGTCCACCGGGGAGTGGACGTCGAAGGTCTCCCCCGACGCCGCCGGCTGCCACTTGCCGCCCACCAGGAGTCGGGTGACAGGGACATCGGCGGCGGGAGAGACCGCCGGGTGGAAGAAGTCGGGGGGGTCGAAGCGGACCCTGCCGGCGACCTTGACGTTCATCGCTCCACCTCCAGCGTGCCGGCGTGAGCAGGCACGCATCCTCTCGTCGGACCTGGCTCCACCCCAGCTCCTTCCCGGTCGCTCTCGACGCCAACCTGCTCCAGGAGCTGCCGGCCCGCTCGGGTGGCAGCGCGGTCTCGGTCTGGATGAGCCATAGGAGAGGGAGCGGGACAAGCAGGAGGAGTGGCGATGGAAGCGGAGCAGCCCAGCGAGGAAGAAGCCCAACGTCGGACCCCGAAGGTCGAACCCGACGCCGAGGACATCCCCAGACAAGGGCCCGACGCCGGGCCACCCCCGCAGCGAACCGAACGCTGACGGCCCTGGGCGGGACTCGCGGCGAGGTCAGGCGGTCGGCGCGCTCAGGGGCTACGCGTCCCACTGAGAGACCGGTCGAGGAGCTCCACCGGGTGATAGATGGGCAGCGGACGGCCCTGCTGGCGGAGATGCGCCGCGATCTGGAGGGTGCACCCGGGATTTCCCGCCGCGATCGGGTCGGCGCCCGTCGCCAGCAGGTTCTCGGCCTTCCGTCGCCCGAGGTCCCTTCCGGCGTCCGGGTGGAGAAGGTTGTAGATGCCGGCGGAGCCGCAGCAGATCTCCCATTCGGACGGCTCGATCAGCTCCAGCTCGGGAATGCCCTTCAGCAGCGTGCGCGGCTCCGACCTGACCTTCTGGGCATGGGCGAGGTGGCAGGCGTCGTGGTACGCCACTTTGAGCGGGACAGGATGGCGGGAAGCACCGGTTCCGACTCGACGAGCAGCTGGGACACGTCACGGACCTTCCCGGAGAACCGTTCGGCCCGCTCCGCCCACTCCTCGTCATCCGACAGCAGGTCCCCGTAATCCTTCATCGAGGAGCCACACCCAGCGGCGTTGACCACCACGTAGTCGCACCCCTCGAATGCCTCGGCCATCTTCTTGGCCAGCTCCAGCGCCTCGGGCTCGCACCCCGAGTGCAGCATCAGGGCTCCGCAGCAACGGAGGTCTCTGGGGGCAACCACCTCGAACCCTCGGCGGCGAGAACGCGCACCGTCGCGGCCTTCACCTGATGGAAGAACACCCGCTGCACGCACCCGAGGAGCATGCCCACGCGCGCCCGGCGCTCGCCTCGCGCCGGGCTGCGCTCGGGAAGGCGAGCGACCGAGGCGTCGAGGCCCACCTCGGGGAGGAGCGAATGCAGGGCGCGGAGCTTCGGAACATCGCTCGAGACGGCCCGCGAGCGCCCGGATCAGCCCGATCCGTCGCGCCGCCACCAACGGTACCGGTCACGCCCACCTACATGGCCAAGGGCTCGATCCCCGAGGACCACCCGCTGTATGCCGGGATCGTCGGGATCCAGACGAGCCAACGCTTCGCCAACCAACTCTTCCTCGAAAGCGATTTCGTGCTCGCGGTCGGCGCCCGCTTCGCCGAGCGCCACACCGGTGACCTCGACGTGTACCGGGGAGACCGTACCTTCGTCCACATCGACATCGAGCCGGGTCAGATCGGTCGGGTGTTCCGGCCGCACCTGGGCATCGTCGCCGACGCCAAGCTCGCCTTCGACGCGCTGCTCGAAGCAGCGCGCGAGATGACGCCCGGCCCGGGACCCCGGACCGTGGGTGGAGCGCCTCTACGAGCTGCGCTCGACCATGCTGCGCAGGATCGACTTCGACGACGTGCCGATCAAGCCGCAGAGGGTCTTCAAGGAGATGAACGAGCTCTTCGACGGGAACGAGATCAGTCATCACGGCCATCGGCCTCTACCAGATCTGGAGCGGTCAGTTCCAGAAGACCTACAAGCCCCGCCATTACCTCTGCTGCGGCCAAGCCGGTCCGCTCGGGTGGGAGGTCCCCGCCTGCATCGGCGCCAAGCTCGGCCGGCCCGACAACCTGGTCGTGGGGGTCGTCGGCGACTACTCCTTCGAGTTCCTGATGGAGGAGGTGGCGGTCGCCGTCCAGCACCAGGTTCCGTACGTCCTGGTGATGCTTAACAACGGGTTCATGAGCCTGATCCGCCAGCCGGAGAAGTACCAGTACGGCATCAATTTCGGCGTGGACATCGGCTACCAGGGACCGAACGGCGCCTTGGGGATGGACCACGTCGGGGTGATGCACGCGATGGGCGCGCTGGGCCGGCGCATCACCAGGCCCGACGAGATCAGGCCGGCCCTCGAGTGGGCGATCCAGGCCAGCGAGGAGGCACGCGTGCCAGCCCTGGTGGAGGTCATCGTCGAGCGCGAGACCGACGCGGCAATGGGCAAGTCCATCGACAACGTCAACGAGTACGAGCCGATCGAGGAAGGCGAGCGGGAGTGGGCTCAGCTCGCCGACAACATCCCCGAGCGCGACTAGTGGTCCCGCGCGAGATCATTGTGACGACGTCACCTTGAGCGGGTGGCCGTCATAGGTCCAGTGGAACGGTCGGGCGCGGCGGTTGTAGTCCTCTATGAAGGGCATGATTCGGCGAGATCATCGAGGACCCGAGCTCGCCGTTGGCCAGCAGCCGTCGCTCGAGGATGGAGAAGAACAGCTCGACCTGGTTCAGCCATGATGATCGGTGGGCGTGAAGTGCAGGTGGACGTGCGTTGTTCTCCAAGAGCTCGCTGACCTTGTCGGTGACGTGTGCCGAGAAGTTGTCGACGATGCCGTGCAGGTCGAGCCCCGCGGGGGTCTGGGCAGCAAGTTGGCGAGGAAGTCCACGGAGTTGTCGGACCTGGTGGAGTTGCTGACCCATACCGCCACCGTGCCTCGTGCACCTTGAGCGCCGGCGAGCAGCACGGCAGTGCCATGGCGGCGGTACTCGAGCTCCTGACTCACGGGAATGCCGGGCACGGCCGGGCGGGTGGGGTTGACCCGGCTCTTGTTCGCCACCGAGGGCGACGAGCGGCACGACGAGATGCACGTCGCCACGCCCGAGCATGCGGCCGCGCTCGCCGCTGCGGCCGGCCGGCGCTGGGAGGCGTCCTGTTCACGGGGCTTACGGCGGCCTGAGATGGGGCGAGCTGGCTGGACTCCGTCGCCGCGACGTCGACTTCGAGAGCAGCAAGATCACGGTGGCCGGCAAGCGCAACATCGGCATCCCATCGTTCGTCGCCCGCTCGCTCGCCGTGCACATCGCCTGTACGCGCTGCCCGGCGGACGGCTTGGGTGTTCCCCAGCGACGAGAGCCGATGCGCCGAAGCAACGTCCGCCGTCAGAGCGGGGTCGTTGGTGGGCACGTAGTGGCCACGACTGCTGCACCGGAAACGAGCGCCGAAGGGGCGCAGAGGCGTCACCAGGACTTTTGCGGTGGAGACGATGGCACTCGAACCCACGACCCTCTGCTTGCAAAGCATGATCCGGAGGTCGAGCCACCAGGGCCGGAGGAGTAAAGGTGCTGGTCAGCGGCCATTTTCGTTGACCGCCATGACCGACCAGGGACCGGCCGTGCCCACTGTTCTGGGCACGAACTGGGCACAACCCGATCGCTGCCAATCGTCGTCGCAGGCGGCATCATGGTGCCGTGCCGCGTGACTGGCATCTCGAGCAGCTATCCGGGCAAGTACGTCGCCATCAACATGTGGACCGACGAGGTCGTCCTCGCCGCGGACACCCCGCAGGAGCTCGGCCTCTGTTACGCCACCATCGCCCTGATCACCGACTACGACGGCGGGCTCGACGACGATCCCGAGATCGAGCCGGTGTCGCAGGAGGCGGTGTTCCGCTTCTTCGAGGAGAACGTTCACCGGCTGCGGGAGCTCCTCCGGGTCGCGCTCCCGGCGGCGGTTGTCCCGTCTTGCGGGTGCGCCGCACGGCCGCACCGATCGCCGGCGATTCTCGCTGACCGGCCTGCCCCGGCACCCGGAGTCGTCAGCCGTCAGGGCCGTCGTACGCGTTCAGCTGGTTCTCGGAGTGCGGAGTGGAGCAGCCGCCAGCTCTTCCATCCCGTCGGCGAAGCTCACTTGGGGGCGGAACCCGAGGACGGCGGCGGCCCGGCAGGGCGACGCGACCACGTGGCGCACGTCACCGGTGCGCCACGCACCGGTGACCTCCGGCCCCGGTGCACCTGGGAACGCCACCGCCAGCGCCGCCGCCATCTCACCGACCGTCTTGGGTGTTCCGCTGGCGATGTTGAAGGCGCCCCGAGCTCCTGCACCGAGCGCCAGCACGTTGGCGTGGGCCACGTCTCGCACGTGGACGAAGTCCCGGCGCTGGCCGCCGTCCTCGTATACCTGGGGGGCACGCCCCGCAGCAAGAGCCGAGCGGAAGATGCTGGCGACGCCGGCGTAAGGGGTGTCGCGGGGCATGCGCGGTCCGTACACATTGTGGTACCGCAGCAACGAAACGTGAGCCCCGGTCTCGTCCCCGAAGAGCTTGCACAGGTGCTCCTGATGGAGCTTCGTGGCGGCGTAGACGTTCCGCGGATCCAGCTGGGCGTCCTCGTTGATGGCGTCGGGGACCAGAGGTCGCTCGCAACGAGGGCACACGGGGTCGTACCGACCCTGTCGGAGCCGATCCTCGTCGCGGGGGCCTGGCCTTAGGAGGCCGTGCTCGCCGCACCGGTACTGCCCTTCGCCGTAGACGACCATGCTGCTTGCGAGCACGAGGGGCCCATCGAAGCCGCTCCGGAACAACTCCCCCAGCAGTACCGCCGTGCCCGTGTCGTTGTCGGCCACATAGTCGGTCACGTCGGCGAAGTCGACGCCGAGGCCGACCCGCGCCGCCTGGTGGCACACGGCTTCGGCCCCGTCAACGGCTCGCCTGACGTTGACTGCATCGGACACGTCCTCCCAGATGTAGTGGGCACCCGGGTTCAGGTAGTCGGGTCGCTCCGCATGTGCGGCGGCGTCGAGGTTGTCGAGGACGATGACATCGTCGCCCCGGGCCACGAGCTCATCGACGATGTGTGAGCCGATGAAACCGGCACCGCCGGTCACGAGGATCTGCTTGCGGTTCAAGCCGGAGGCCGTAGAGCGAGCCGCCCGTTCCGGCGCTCGTTCCCGTCTTCGACAGCGTCGCCGACGTGGGGTGGCGGAGACAGGCTCACATGGGAGCTCTCCTCCCGGACTCCGAGCGCCACGGCGGGCTTTACGATTCCCGCCGTCGAGCGAGCCGGCGCCGGAAGGCGTAGACGAGCGCTGCTCCCAGCACCAGGGCAGCGCTCACCGCCGCCCAGCGCCGAAGGAAAGGATCGACCTCGAGGCCGGTCGCTGCTCGGTACGCCTCCGGTGCGTCGCGCAGAACCAGTGGCCAGAACACGAGGAGCAGCAGCGCCACGGACAACAGGGGGATCCGGACGTGGTTGAGGGGAGATGGAGGGCCCTCCGGTAGACGGTCCGCCAGCCGTCGGACGACCCAGTCGCCGACCAACAGCAGCGGGAAGAGGAGGAAGTCCCACAGCACGACGGCTCCGGCGAACCACAGGCCGATCTCGACCCAGCGGGGCACGCCCACGATGCGCGTGACCGCATAGGCCACCACGAGGAACTGGGCGACGAGGATCATGAGGTGCCATGGGGAGGCCCCGTACCAGCGGCGGAAGGACGACTTGTCAGCCATCGGCGAAGCTCATGCGCCGTACCCACTTGGTGTTGCGGACGCCCGGGTTCGCCGGGACGATGACCCGGGCCGGGAAGCCGTGGTCGAGCGACAGCTCGGCGCCGTTCACCCCGAGCGCCAGCAGCGAGCGCGGGTCTCGCACCTGGCCGCCGTTCAGCGTCGTCTGGCTGAACGGCGTGCCCTGCTGGATGGACTCCACGAAGACCGAGGGGGCGTTCGCCCGGCCGACGAGGGCGGCGAGGTCGGCGAGGCGCACCCCCTGCCACGACTGCAACGTCGACCACCCCTCGACGCAGGCGATGGGCAGATCCTTGCTGTGCTGGCTCATCGCCAACAGGTCGTCGCGTGACAGTCGCACCGTCCGGTTACCGACGACCTCGAGGCGCCAGGCAGGCCCGACGTCGTCGCTGCTTATCCCGGCGTTCTCAGCCGTCATGTTCACCTGGAAGTCGTTGGGCCCCTCGCCGTAGCTCCGGCCTCGTGGCGCGAGGAGCGCGAGCCGGCGCAGCGGCCCGCCGATGCTCTGACCGGCGGTGAGCACCACCAGGAGCCCCGAGGCCCCACCGACCAGGCCGAGCAGGACCCGGCGCGACAGCGAGGCCGGCGCCGGGTTCGTGGGCGTCAGCGCATCGGGGTCCGCAGGTTCGGGCACGTCGTCGGCTTCACGATGGCGCAGCGACCGCACCATCGTCGGCATCTTGATGGCGGCGTGGGTGACGAACGCGGCGGTGAACACCCATGCACCGAAGAGGTGGGCGTCGTAGAATGAGAAGCCCCAGATGTAGTCGTACTGGACGTTCAAGATGCCGGTCGCCAACTGGAACAGGGCCCCGCCGATGATGAGGAAGATGTTGATGCGTTCGAGGGCCTGGGCCACCGAGCGCACCGGCGGCCAGTCATAGAGCTTCGGTGCCACCGCCCACAGCTTCGCCAGCACGACCGGGACGAGGGCGAAGCCGACGATGACGTGGACTCCCTGGCTGAAGCGGTACAGCCAGACGGGTGACGTGGGCCACTCGAAGAGGTAGAACCGGAACAGGCCGGCCCAGGGGGTCAGGTCGTTGTCACCCAGGGCGGGATCGTAGGCGGCGTACGACAGGAACCCGGTGACGGCAACGATCGGGACACCGATCAGCAGCACGAGGCCGAACAGCGACGCCAGCCATGGCCCGCGCAGCGGGCTGCGCCAGCTCTCGCGCCGGAAGGGCCCGGGCGGGGGCGAAGGCCAGCTCACATCAGTGATCTCCTTCCCTGTTCTGCCTTCACCAGACGGCCTCGGACCCGCAGCTCGGCAAACCACCGCTGCCCGAACCCCAGCAGTCAAACCACGTCGACCTCTGCGCGCCGGGCGAGGTCGTCGAGCGCATCGACGCCCACCACCCCGAGGGCGAACCAGGGACCAGCGGTGCCATCGTCCTCGAGCGGACCATGACGTCCTCGCAACGCATGGCAGGTGGCGACAGCTCGGCGAGGATGGACCCTCCTGGCTCGACGAGCGAAGCTAACCGGTTCACAAGCCGGACGGGGTCGGCGCCCAAACCGATGTTCCCGTCCAGCAGCAGGGCACTTCCCCATGGCCCTTCCTCCGCCAGGGGAGCGAAGATCGATCCCTGCAGCACGTCGACTCCACGGCCCCGCGCCATGCGGACGAAGCGTTCGTCGAGCTCGAGACCGAGCGCCGGGATGCCGCGTTCCTGCAGTGCAGCGACGTGACGACCAGGCCCGCACCCAACGTCGAGCACGGTTGGCACGGCGCGGGCGAGGAGACCCTCCTCCTCGTCGGTGGGGACGCCGAGCCACCGGTCGGTTGGCCCCGGAGGATGCGCCCGTCGAAGGTGCGAAGGCGAAGTCTCTCGCTGCTGCGGCGACGACCGCTCAAGTGCGGCCTGTGGACCGCCGAGGAAAGGGGACCGGACGGACCGGGCCGGTAGGAGGCGCCACTCATCGCGCACGATGGCGCGACGTCGGAGCGCCACGGGTCAAAGTACATGCATCAGGTCCTCCCGTGGGCTCGGGTCCACTGTTCCCTCGGCGCGGCGTTCTATCCGGTGCCGACTGTTTGGTCGGATGACGACGGCACCAGGGGCGACGACGGCCGGAGCAGGAACCGCGCAACCAGAACCGGCGCGAAAGCAGCGGCTCAGCGGTGCCGGTGGCGGATCTCACGGACCCGCCGGGCGAAGCCGGAGCCGGGGATCGCAGCAGCCACTGCAAGTGCATCGTCGAACCGGTCGACGTCGCGAAGCACCGGCAGGTGCTCGACCCGATGTCCCAGTGCCGCCAGCCGGCGGGACTGAGCGGCGTGGGTCTCCGGAAGGCTCATCGGAACGCCGACAAACACGTCCGGATCGGGACGGTGGAGCCCGATCGCCCACCAGCCCCCATCGGTCGCCCTTCCGAGAACGGCGCCGACTCCCGGCGCCGTGAGTGCCTCCACGGCCTCGACGAGCAGGGCGGGTGTCACCTGCGGGGTATCCATCCCGATCAGGAGTGACGGCGCACCTGCGTCCTCGAAGCCAGCCGCCAGCCGTTCGTCGAGCCCGGCGCCACGCTGCGGCAGGACGTCGAAGCCGTCGGGGACCCACTCGCCGGGCTCGCCATCGAGCAGGAGCACCCGCCGAGATGCAGGCGTGGCGGCCACGGCGTCGAGGGTGCACGCCAGTGCAGCTTCGGCGAGGCAGGCCGCCTCCTCGGGAGAGCACGGAGGAGAGAGGCGGGTCTTGCTCCGCCCGGGCACCGGTGCCTTGGCGATGACGAGGAGCTGGACGGCACTCACCACAACACCGCGCTCATGTCGCGCAGCGCCCGTACCGTGCCGCTCACCGTGCCCGTGACCTTCGAGCGCCCGGAGCGGCTGCGGTAGCGCACCGGCACGTCGGTGATGCGCCAGCCGTCGGCCGCCGCTCGGAGCACCATCTCGAGTGGCCAGCCGAAGCGCCGGTCGGAGATCTCGAGATCGAGCAGGGCGGCCCGGTGGGCGGCGCGCATGGGCCCCATGTCCGGCAGGCGGATGCCCGTCCGCCGCCGGAGCTCGAGGCTCAGGGCCCGGTTGGCCAGCCGGGCGTGGAGGGGCCAGGCTCCGCGGTCAGGGACCCGGGAACCGAGGACGAGGTCGGCACTGCCGTCGAGCACCGGCGCTGCGACCGTGGGCAGGTCGGCAGGGTCGAGGGAAGCGTCGCAGTCCATGAAGCACACCACGTCGGCGCCGGCCGCACAGACACCGGCGAAGCAGGCGGCACCGAAGCCCGGCTGCGCCTCGACGACGACACGGGCACCGAGCCGGGCGGCCAACGCGCCGGAGCCGTCGGTGGAACCGTTGTCGACCACGATCGGTTCGTAGCCACCCGGCATCCGCCCGAGCACCCACGGGATCGCCTCGGCCTCGTTCAACACGGGCAACACCACGTCGGGCACCTCCTCATCGTGACCGAATGGAGACGCTGGAGCGAGTCCGGGCTTGCTGCGAAAAGGACGGCACCGTCCGCGGGCGCTGCGATGCCGTCCGCCCGCCCGCCAGTCGGAACTCCCGGGAACCGGGTAAAGGTCGAGCTAGGTCAGACCCAGAGGAGGGACGACATGTCGCCGAGGGACTTCCCCGCATCAGGGGCGGGAGAGCGCTTGCCGCCCGGCATCGTACGTGGGTCCTTCCGGCCGCAACCGCCGGCTTTGTGGTCTTGCTGGCCGCCTGCAGCTCGTCGCCCTCCCGCCCGCTGCCACCTGCGGCGGAGCCGGCGGAGTCGCCGCCCGTCGACCGCCAGCCGGCAGGGCGCGTGGTGCCGGTCGGGCCTGGCCCGGAAGGGATCGTCGCCGACCCCGCCACCGGCCTCGTCGCCGTCGGGCTCCGCTCGCCTGACGAGATCGCCCTCCTCGACCGGGACGGCCGCGTCGTTCGCCGCATCGGCTTGGCCAGCCCACCCCGGCACCTGCACTGGCCGAGCCCGGAGGTCCCCTTCTGGTGCCTTCCAAGGGGTCGGACCAGCTCGTCCTCATCAGCCTTCCCGAAGGACGCGTCGAAGCGACGGTGAAGGTGGGGAGCACGCCGCACGACGCCGCCGCCCTCGGTGACCGCATCTTCGTCGGCAACGAGTTCGGTGACAGTGTGTCGGTCATCGAGCAGGCGCAGGTGGTCCAGACCGTCGAAGCTCCGCTGCAACCAGGAGGACTGGCGGCGGTCGACGGCAAGGTCGCCGTCGTCGGCGTGCGCGACCGGCGGATGCAGACCATGGATGCGGAACGTCTCCGGCCGCTCGCCAACGTCGACGCCGGCACTGGCCCCACCCACGTGGTAGCCGGCCCCGAGGGTCGCCTGTATGTCGCCGACACCGACGGCGACGCCCTCCTCGTGTTCTCCACCTCGCCGGAGCTCGTCCAGATCGCTCGCATCGAGGAGCCCGGTGAGCCGTACGGGCTGGCGATGGACCTGCGCCGCCAGCGCCTCTGGGTGACGCTCACCGCCACCAACACGCTCGTCGAGTACGACGTGAGCGGAGTTGAGCCGCGCCGGCTGCGCACCTTCCCCACGCCTCGCCAGCCGAACACGGTTGCGGTCGAAGCCTCGCAGGGTCTCGTGTTCGTGACCGGCACGGCCACCGGCGAGGTGCAGATCGTGGACGTGGGAGGGCCCGGGTAAGCGCTGAGCGCGCCTTCTAACCGGTGATGACGGCTGACGCCCGGAGGTACGCGAGGATCACCGGGTGAGGGGCTCGCGGACCGTCTTCGACGCAGCGGAACGAGGAGACGGCCCTTCTGTTCCTTCGGAACGCTGCTGGTGGACCTTCGCCGGCCTGGCGATCGGTGTGGTGGCGAGCCTCGTCCTCGAGCTTCACTTCAACCACCTCGGCGGCATTCTCCGGGGCCGGTGGGAGAAGCTCGCCGTTCTCGGCGCGTGGTGGCTCGCCTTCGCCCTCGGGGCGTGGTGCCTGTTGCACGTTCCGCGCCGGCCGGCCGTTGGTTTGCTGTTCGCAGGCACCATCCTGTTCAACGCCGCTGCGCTCACCGCCGGGCCGCAGCTCTCCGACGACCTCTATCGCTATGCGTGGGACGGTCGAGTCCAGGCGGCGGGGGTCGATCCCTACCGATACCCACCCGACGACCCTCGTCTGGCGTCACTGCGAGACGATTGGCTGTGGCCTGACCCTGCGGAATGCGCCGATATCGGGCGTGCCCCCGGCTGCACGCGCCTCAACCGCCCGTCCGAGCGCACGATCTACCCGCCGGTCGCGCAGGTGTGGTTCCGGTTGCTCGATGTCCTCCTGCCCGGCGACGCCCGGGAGAAGGGCCTACAGGTCGTGCACGGTCTTGTGGGAGTCGCCTTGGTGGCCTTGATCGTCGCCGTCCTGCGGGACCTGGGCGGCGACCCCCGATGGGCCGTCCTGTACGCCTGGTCGCCACTTGCCATCGTGGAGGCCACCATGGACGCCCACGTCGACGTCGTCGCCGCCACGCTCGCCGTCGCCGCTCTATGGGTGCTCAACCGCAGCCGCCATGGGCTGAGCGGCGCGCTGCTGGGCGCTGCGACGGGCATCAAGCTCCTCCCCGCACTGGTGCTCCCGGTGGCGCTCCGGGCGCGCCCCGTTCGTGTGGCTTCCGGCGCGATCGTGGTCATGGTCCTCGCTTACCTGCCCCACGTCCTGGCCTTGGGGCTGCGGGTTCTCGGCTACCTGCCCGGATACCTCCAGGAGGAGCGCTACGACGACGGGGGCCGATTCCTGCTTCTCGGTGTCGTTGGCCTGGACGGGAGCCTGGCTGCGGTGGCGGCTGTGGCGGTCGGAGCCGCCACCTTGTGGGTGGTGATGAGAAGGGAGGACCACACCGCTGCGGGCCGGGCCCGTCAGCTCGTGGGCGTCGCCTTCTTGGTGGCCACACCCGTGCAGCCGTGGTACGCGACGTTGCTGATCGCCATAGCGGTGCTCGAGGGAGCATGGCAATGGTTGTTCGTCGCCGCCGCCGGCTACCCCCTTTACTTCGCCGAGGTCCTCGACGCTCCAGGCCGCCCCGTCGGCGTCGCCTCCTACGGCATCGCCGCCCTGGTGGTCGTCGCTGTGGGCCTCCGTCGCCGGCTCCCCACCAGGAGTAGGGCCATGAGAGGGTGTAGTGAAACGGAGCGCATCTCGTGTGGCGGCTGGTTCCGGCCGATACGGGACATCCGGCGGTCTTCGTAGCCGCTCACGGCTGTGTTGGCGACGTTCCGTTGCCGGCAGGTATGCCGACATCTTGTC
>JADDQY010000125.1 GCA_016781135.1 Actinomycetota bacterium | reverse complement strand
CGAGGAGCCCTTCTAGCCACCGGCCATGGGGTGGCAGCAGATGTGCTGCCGCCCCATGGACCTTCCCAACGACACGCTCTGATTGACTCGCAGGTCTCGTTGAGGGCGACCGGCAGGGCTCATCCGAGTCGAGCCTGGGCCCTACGGAACCCGGTGCTCCGGGCAGGTGGTGGCGACGGCCACCTCGACGAAGCGGTTGACCCCCGACTCGGTGGTCCCTTCCTCCTCAAGCGCACGCGCCACGATCTCCTCGCGTGAGTAGCCCTGGTCCAACGCCGAGCAGACCGCCTTGGCCAGCGACAACTGCTGCTCGTCGCTGGCCCGGGCGATGCCCTTTCCGTCGAACTCGTCGTCGACGGCGCCGGCGACGGCGGCGGGAGGAACAGCACCGAGCGATGCGGGTCGAGCATCGACCGCGGCTCGAGTCAGAGCCGGAGGCTCAGGAACGCTCGTCGAGACCGATGCGCGAACCGGCAAGGTTGCCCCACCGGCGAGCTTGCCGTCGATGCTCGACGCCTCGCCCCGCCAGGTCGGGGTCGGGCCGGTGGCGAGCTCGACGATCACCGCGTCGAGCTTGCGATCGGCGATGTGCTCGGTGAGCTGGGGCACCACGGCCAAGCTGGAGACTGCCACGAGGAGGTTGGTGAGCACCGCTCCGGAGAGCAGCGTGGTCCGCAGCGACATGACTTCCTCCTCGAGTGCACCGGAATCTCCGGCCCCGCACCTGCACTGTCTGTCCAAGCATCGGCACAAATCGCTCTCGGCTTGAGGGTCTCTCCTCAAGCAAGACTTCAAAGACTCTTCTCACATCGCCTCCCTTCCCCCGCGCCCACGGGTCCCCGCGGAGCCTGTGTCGATCAGGTGACAATCGGCTACTTCGCCGTCGTCCTCCTCAAGATGACGCTCGCTGGCGCCGATGTCCTCGGCAGTTGCCGGCGGCACAGCGCCGCCGCGTTCCCGGAAGGGGCTCGTCGTGGCCGCATGGGCAAGGCGCGCTCGCTGAGCGGCGTTCGACTCCACGAGGAGATCCCCATGAACCGCATCGCCCGTCTAGCCCTGAGCGCCGTGGCGCTCGCCACTGTCGCCTGCTCCTCCGAGCTGGCTCCCGAACCGACCCCCGCTTCTCCCACGACCGAGGCGACCGACACCGTCGGCGAGCCCGCGGTCGTCGCTTCTTCGACCACGACCACGTCTGCTCCCGCGCCGGTCGAACCGCTCGAGCCGCCAACGACCACGCCTGACGTCCCCGTACCGTCGACCACGCCGCTCCCTGAGCCCGTCGAACCCCCGCAACCACCGGCCACCGCCATCACCGAGGAGGCCCCCGTCGATGCTCCGGTGGGCGGCTCGCCCCTCGACCCCGGCGGCATCGAGCTGGGCGGCATCACCCCCGACGGTCGCCCCGACAACGGTTACCTGGACAACCGCCACCAAGGCGACCGCACCCTGCGGGTGTACGTGCAGCGGACGATGCAGCCCCTCGGCTCGCACGCCGCGGGCTTCCTCAACGAGTGGAACCGCACGCGCTCGATCAACCCCCGCCACCCCTACTTCGTCTCGGCGGTCTACGTGGACGACTGCCAGTGGCGCGGTACCGGCACGCTGGTGATCTGCGGCGTGTCCGAGGCCGAGATGATCCGCCTCTCGGGCCAAGCCTTCACCGGCTTCGCCAAGGCCAAGAACCAGGATCGCACCCGCCACCACCTCATCGACGGTTCAGCCATCGTCGTCAACGTCGAGAAGCTGGCCGAGGGGCGAGCGTCCTTCTCCGAGCGCCGGGTGCTGTTCCACGAGTACGGCCACGTCCTCGGCCTCGCCCACCAGGGGATCGACGAGACGTGCGGACCCGACAGCGACCCCGCCTCGCTCATGAGCTACTGCCCCGGCAGCGAGTCCTTCGACGACGACGATCGAGCGGCGCTCAACCGCCTCTACGCCCACTGAGGAGATGACCATGAATCGGGTCCACCCCTCCTCGCACCCGGGGCCGTGTCCAGCGCCGGGGGCGATGTGGGTGAGCAGAGCCGATGTCGAGAGAAGGCGGGCGTCGGGCATTCTGCACCTCGACGTCGACCAGCCCGCCCCCTCGTGGTGGCCACGAGGAGCACCTCGATCCGTCGACCCCTCCCCGCTCGTGGTCGCCGTCAGCGAGCGATGAAGCTGGCTCCGGCCGAGCCTGGCAATGCCCCAACCATCGCCGCTCGTGTTCCCTCGCCTTTGGCACTCGCGGACCGATCCCCTGGCCCAAGGGGGAGACGGCACACGGCGTCCGATGACAAGGGTGCCATCGTCAGACTTTCGCACACCTGGGTGTTGCCGCCCGTCGATGCTGCAACGGCCACACTCGCGGGTGTGAACCGCCTCCAGCGAGTGAACCTAGCGATTGGCGCCTTGGGGCTTGTCCTTCTTGTCGCCTCCGCCGTCGAGCGGAACTGGTTGATGGTCCTTCTCGTTCTGGCTCAAGCCATCGCCTTCCTCGGCCAAAAAGGCGCTCCAGGCGCCAACGAGGAAGCGAGTCGCACCTCCGGACCGGGTGAGGCAGGGTGCGCCCTCCGCTTGTCCTTGTCTCCCGATCTGTAGCCCGCCGCGGGCTCGGCCGCCACGCTCATCGCCCGAACCCACCGTCGTCTCCTTCGGCGCCACGCCGCTCCAATCGTTCTTGACCGGCGATCAGGCGACGGCGCGACCTTCGCTGCTCTCGACGGCCGGCGCCGAAGTGGGAATCGCCGGCGCCCTCGCCGGACGACGTCGCTTCGATCTGATTTGCGGCGATCGGTTTCGGAGCTGCCGCGTCCTTCGTCAAGATGGTTCGTCGTCACTCCCCCAGCCCAGCCGAGTGCTCAACCATGTATCGGATCCGATACCCTCAGGACATGGCCAAGATCCGTCCCTACTTGGGGGATCAGGTCGAAGACGACGAGCTCTACGTCCGGCCGGGTCGCCGGATGCCCACCTTGGCCTCGGCCCTGGTGGTTCAGGCTCGACAGCGCTCCGGGCTCACGCAACTCGAGCTGGCCAAGCGTGCCGGCACGTCGCGCAGCGCCATCAGCGACATCGAACACGGCAAGAGAGACCCCGGCCTGGAGCGCCTTCAGAACATCCTCGCTGCCGCAGGCTTCGACCTGCTCACCCGGCTGGCTCCCCATGACGACCACGACGAGGTCCTCAAAGCGCTCGGCGCTCGGATGGACCCCGAGGTCCGCCAAGCCCACAACGCCGCCATGGGTGAGTTCTACGACGAGGCGCGCCAGGCGATGGCGCACAGCCGTCCCCTCCTGCCCTAGTGAGTGAGGCGTCCGACGGAGCGGAGGTACAGGAGTTCCCTGAGGTCCCCGCCTTCGTGGAGGTGCTCAACCGCCACGGTGTCCGCTACGTCGTGATCGGTGGGGCTGCCGTTCAGTTCTTTGTCGCCAACGTCATCACCCGTGACGTCGACTTCACACCAGCCGCGGCTCTCGGCCGCTCTCAGGGAACTGGGCGCCCGGATCCGCACTCACGCCGAGCCAGAGGCCTTCGCTTTCGCCCACGACGGAGCCTCGCTCGGCGGAGCCAAGATGTGGAACCTCCAATGCGCCTACGGGGCGTTCGACATCACCTTTGAGCCCGCCGGCCGTGGCTATGACCACCTGGCCCTGCGGGCCCGAGTGGTCACGGTGCGAGGCGTCGACATCCCCGTCGCCGACCTCGCCGACGTCGTGGCGTCGAAGCGGCTCGCCAACCGACCCAAGGACCAACTCATGCTCCCCCAGCTCGAGCACGCCCTGGCCGAGGCCAACCCGCCTTCGGCTCCTGGTCCTCCCCCACCGTCGCTCCGAGACACCGCCTACCCGACGCCGCCAGGCGCTGGCCCCAGAGCGGGCTCCACCGGTCGCCCGCCGGAGGATCAGCCCCCTACCCCGCGCCGGCGCCGGTAGAAGGTCCCGTCCCCCTTTCGGCGTGGCTGGCGCCCGTCCAAGATCTGCCGGGCGCGCAGAAGGCCGATGACGAGACCCACGCCGCCGTCTGGTCACACCGTGGTCACAAACGCACCGCGACGAGGTGGCACGGGAGCGGACCGGGCAGATGCTTCGGCAGGAGAAACCGCAGGTAGACGGCCTGTAGGGCACGCCTCGCTACGAAGCATCACCGCCAAGCGGAGAGTTCGAATCTCTCCGTCGGCACACTGAACGTCCCCGCGTTCCTGCTGGTCAGACGGGGTTTCACAAGCGAGCGAAGTGACGGTCAGGCGCTATCCCTGGCCC
>JADDQY010000048.1 GCA_016781135.1 Actinomycetota bacterium | reverse complement strand
CCTCCGTTGGGAGAACTTCGACCGATCGGTGGAGTGGTTGACGGTGACGGGGAAGCTCGGGGTCCAGGCCACCATCCCTGTCCATCCCCGCCTCCGCGAACTCCTGCTCGCCAAGGAGCGCGGAGAGGGCTACATCTTCCCTGGGCGCTTCTCCGGGCAACCTTCGGCCTCACACCGGATCTACCACTGGGTCCAGCTGGTGGCACGAGAGGCCGGCGTCCCCGACGTCGCTCCCCATCGCCTCCGCCACGTCGCCGTGGCCACGGTCAACGACAACACCGGCGACCTCCGCGCAGCCCAGGACTTCGCTCGTCACGCCGACCCTCGCACGACGGCCATCTACACAAGGACAACCGAACGACGCCTCCGCTCGGCGGTGGAGGCGATCGACTACTGATCGCCAGCTGCGGGGCCTTGATGCCTACTCGGTCTCGAAGCGCATGAACGCATCCGAGACCAGCTCATCGACGGGAATCCCTGTCCCCTCCGAGATGCGCAGGGTGAGCGCCTGGAAGCCAACGCCGACGAGATACAGGAACGAGGCGCACAGTTCCGGATCGGCTCGAATCTCGGCGAGCACGTCTCCGGTGATCTGGCCGATCATCTCCTTGTTGGTGTGGAGCGTGTAGGCGCTGACGAGCTGGCGGTAGAGCTCGCTGGCTCTGAGCTGTGTCTCGTCGTCACCGAGACTGATCTTGTCCGTCATGCCCCTCACCGTACGCGGCGGCTGGCCATCGGGGGGCCAAGGAGCGTGTTGTTGGGGACGAGGATGACTTCGCTAGCCACGACGCGTCCGGATCTCGGTTGTGAGGCTTTCGGTCCACGCCCCGAAGCTCTGGTTGACTGCTTCGAGGACCTGGATCCGCAACTGGTCGGCGTCGGCCCCCACTTGGGCGCTCACCTCTACCTTCACCGCTGGCCCTGAGAACGACAGATTCACGCTGTTGTCGTTCGACTGGTTGATTGGGACGTTCATCACCGGAGCCGCCCGGCTAGAGCGAGCTTCCATCATCCCGAGGCGCTCCATCATGCGGTCCTCGCGCTTGGCCATCTCCTTGACCGAGTTCCACTCCTGCAGGTAGGCGTCGGAGGGACGGATGCCGTCATCGGGGTTGTGAGGGGTCCCGTAGTCCAGGCGCTCGTGAGCGTAGGCCTTTCGCTCCCGACGGTTCTTCATGTAGTCGAACTGCGCGCCGTCGTCGTCGGAGAACCGCTTCTCGCGCCTTCGGTAGCTCCCCGGCTGGCCGTAGTAGGTGTCGCCCGCCAACCCACCCTGGGCGTAGGTCAACACCCGCTCGGGCATGCCCGTGCCGTTGTAGGCCAGTGTGTAGCCAGGACGGAGGTAGCCGCCCTGGTCGAAGGAGCGGTAGTCCACTAACCCACCACGCGCCATGGCGAGGTGGAGGTGGTTGTAGTGCCCCGCCGTGCGCCACAGCAGTTCGGTGATCGGGCGCACGTTCTGGCGGATCCAGCCTTGGAGGTAGTCCAGCTTGGCCGGCTCTTGGTTGGCGGGGTACCAGTTCACGTCGATTGCGCGACCGCGGTAGTGGTAGCTGTTCTTGGTGTGGACCGGAGCCACGCCTCCGAAGGCTGGGTGCTCGCCGACGCGGTAGCCCATGCCTTGCATACGTCGGCCGACGGCCACGATGCTCCCGCCAGAGCCTCCCGGGTCCGACCCAGGGGCACCGGGAGGAGGTGCCTGGTGGTGAGCTTCTTGCATGTGGCGCCGGGCCGCCTCGGCGATGACCTCCCGCATGCTGTGTGTCGTCCCTGAGCCGGCGGGACGGATCGGGGGGCCGTAGTCCAAGAACTGCGGGTGAGGCGGCGGGACGTAGAGGCCACCGGAGTGGAAGTGCTGGCAGCCGACGTGTCCACAGAGCCCACCGTCGTGGTACTCAGCCCCAGGAGGAAGAGCCCTGTAGTCGGTGACGGCGAGGCCGAAACGCCTCGCCACCTCTTCGAGGATCTTGGTGGAGCGCTCCCGCTTGGCCAGAGCCAGAGGGATATATGCCTCTCCACCGGTTTCAGGTTCGGCCCACACCCGCCAGTCACCAGCCCTTGCGATCTGGGCCTGATGGAACTCCTTCATCCCACCCCGGGCGTAGAACTCGACGATCCCGCCCTCGGCCTGAGGGGTGACCCGGATGCCACCGCCTGCCCTAGGCACAAGCTCTCCGGTAGCAATCCGGACGGCGTTGACCCCTTGGACCAACGCGTCTTGATAACCGCCGACAGCGGCTCGGAACGGCGGGAGCCTGCCGTTCATGCTCTCGACCAAGGCCCACGCGACGTCCGTCGCGATGGGAGGAGCGTCGCGGAGCATTGCCCGCATCTCCTCGACAGAGACGTTCTTCCGAGCCGCCATTTGCCCGGCAAAGGCCGGGTTGGTGTCTATGAGCTTCTGGACGTAGGCCTGCCCGGCCGAGAGGACGACAGGCGGGGCGTCGCGGAGCATCGCTTCCATCTCCCCAACCGAGGCGTTCTTCCGGGAGATCATCTGGTCGATGAAGCCTTGGAGCTGGCCGGCCAAGTGCTCGTTGTACAACTGGGCCGACCGCAAGACGTGTGGCGGAGCGTCGCGAAGCATGGTCTCCATCTCGGCGATGGATACGCCGCGCCGTGAGGCGAACTGTTCTGCGAACTGGGGGTTGGTGTCGATGAGGTACTGGTTGATGGCGTTGGTAGCCCGCTGGACCTCCGGCGGCGCCTCGTTGGCGACCCGCTGCATCTCTTCGAGGGAGATCGTCCTGCGTCCTCCCCACTCCAGATCCCACGCAGGGCGCGCATCGGTGAGAGTGGTCTGCATTCCCGCTGCGACGTCCCGAACCAGTTCCGCGGTCAGTCCCGGCATGGGTCCAAGCGCTTCCATGACGCTTGCCACCGATGCGTTTGCGCCTTGCTTGAGGATTTCTATAGCTGCCTGCTGCCCGATACTCAGTTCAGTGCCGTATTCAAGCGAGCCTCTCCGTGCGGCCTCAATGATGAGGTCCGCCCCACGGTTCAGTTCTGCTCCCTCCGCGTCTGCCAGCGCAGCCACGATGCCAGCACCTTCTTGGCCCATCAGGGTGAGTTCGTCTACGACGTCTCCACGCCCACGAGCAACAATGGTCTTCAGGTTCTGAGCCCACTCATCCTGAGCGGCGATCTGTCCCTCAAGCTTGGCCGTAAAGGCGTCGAGAGATCCGGACGCCTCCACGACGTAGTCTTCCCAGGAGTCCTTTGTGTCCGCTGTGCTCTCGGCCACGCCCTCAGCGTGCTCACGGGCTTTAGTGGTGGCCTCTTCGACCACCTCGTTCCACCCCCGGAGGGGATCGACAAACCCGCCAGCTGCGTCGGCATAGGACTGGTGGACCTTGGTCAGTTCCTCCTGGGCCCGCTTCTGCTCTTCCGTCAGGGCAGTTGTCTCCCTTATGGCGCCGCCAAGTCCCTCCTGGGCACCAGCCAAATCGCCGGCAGCCGCGGCCTTGAGCTTGGCTGCCGCCTTGGCCTCCCCCAAGGCCCTTGTGTACTCTGGGAACGCAGCCGCGATCTGTTCGGTCGAAAGCCCGGCGGCACGCAGGCCCTCCTCCAGCAACTTGAACTGGCTCTGGGCAGCATCGACAGCCCCGCCTTGGACCAAAGAGCTAAGGCCCGCGTCCAAGTCCCGAATCTTGCTGTCGGCTTCACTACTCCCCTTGACGAAGTCCTCCAGGAAGCCCCGTGTCTGCACGTCGGCGATTCGTGAGGTCAACTCGGGCAGAGAGAAGCCCAAGTTCCTCACCAGATCGGCGGAGAGATCTGCGGCTGAGCCGACGCTGGCGAGATCACCGGTCAGCTTCGTGACATCGGCCGGTTGATTGAGGAAGTTGTCCAGTGCTTGATCGGCTAGATCGGCCGCTGATGCGATAGTGACGAGAATGGTCGCAGCGCCGACGGCCCGACCGACCTTTCCCAGCGCGGTGTTGGCAATCTCCCCGGCTTGTCCAAGATTCGCGAGGCTGGTCCGAGCCTCCTGGACCTTGGGCACCAAGGTACCGATTGCCCCAAGAGCGAGGAGGGCGGAGCCACCGATACCGGCGAAGGCAACCCCTGCTCCGAGAACGGACGCGTCCATGTTCCCGATCGCGTTCACCGCCCCGGTGGCGAACTGGGTCATCTCTCGGAGGACAGTGTTTGCACCAGAACCCGAACGGATCAGGGCCGTCTCGATGGAACCTCCAAGCCGTTCCACATCGCCTGCGAGGTTGTTGGTGAGTTCG
>JADDQY010000043.1 GCA_016781135.1 Actinomycetota bacterium | reverse complement strand
TTTCCGCGGATGGGCAGCGCTCGAAGGCCAGGCCAAACGGTGGATCGAGGTTAAGCAGGCGCCGCTCCACCCGACGGAACGAGCGCTGTCACCCGCGAGTGCCGAGACGACGCTCGGTAGGATCGCCGCCGCGACGAACGCCGCACATAACGACCCCAACGCATTCTGACGTTGTCGCCACGAAAAGCTCACGGTGGACCGCCCGACTTCCGGCGTACTCGGGCGGGAGCACCGCCGGGTAACGCTCCCGACGGCGGTCCCTCTCGGTGTCTCGTCCGTGCGGTCAAGCCAGTCCTAGCCCTCGCCGCGGCTCGTGGCGTCCCGCTTCGAGGGCGTCAAGGCGGAGGCTCATGTCGAGCGCTGTGAGGCGGCCAGTGGCATCGGGTGCGACAGCGGCGATGGCATTTCGTTCGGCTCGTAGTTCGGCCATGCGGACGACGCGGACTATGCGGCGGGTGAGCGCGGGGCGGATCTGCGCGCCGGGAGCAGCTTGCTCGTCGACGTCGAGCGTCCAGCGCTGGCGGCGGTCAACGCTCCACTCGGCGATGAGGTCCTCGACAGCCTGATCGGCGTTGTCGGCGGCCATGTAGATCTGTGTGGTGTCGCGGGCTCGGCTCATGGCCACGTAGGCGAGCTCACGGCCGCCACCGTCGGCGAAGACGTGGGCCCGGTCAACGGTCGCTCCCTGCATGCGATGCATCGTGACGGCGTAGGCGTGGTCGAGGCGGTCGGCTCGGAGTTGTTCGCCGCTGAGGGTGCCGTGGCGGCCGTCGTCGAAGCGAACGGCCAGATCCTCGTCATGGACGGCAGTGACGGTGCCTCTTTCGCTGGTGACGAACCGCCCGTCCCCGGACGGCGCAAGGGTCACGATTCGGTCGCCCGCCGCGTAGCGCCGGCCTCCTGGTGCTTCGAGTTCGCGGCCGATGACGACGCCGGCGGCGATACCTCTTTGCCGGGTGTGTTCGTTGAGGGCGGCGACATCGCGTCGCCGCCAGGCGAGCAGCACGGTGTCGTGGCCGGCACGGAGATCGGCTTCCCACGCCTGGATGGCGGCGTCGAGGGCTTCGGTACGCGTCGGTGCTGTGACGATCCGATCCGCATCGCGATACCACTCG
>JADDQY010000053.1:41989-52814 GCA_016781135.1 Actinomycetota bacterium | reverse complement strand
TAAGCACGCCGCCAGCGTTCGTCCTGAGCCAGGATCAAACTCTCCGTCGAGATCTCGGGTCAGCCGGAAGACCGGCGGACCTTCGACCATGGAGAGCCGGTGACGACCCGTCGTCCTGTTCGGACGACATCGAGGCCACCAGCTGGCACCAGAACAGACGTTGTTGTCCGTTATGATGCAAAGGTTCATAACGCTTGCGCACTCCGGCCGGAGCCGTCGTGTCGCGAGCGCCGCACTCGCTTTGAACCTTCCTCTGTTCCGTTTTCAAGGAGCGCTTCACGCGGTGCACACCTCTCCCGTGGGGAGATGTCGGTGCCCTGTTGTCTCGGTACCTGGCGCACCCGGTCGCTGGGACCGGCACTGCTCCGACCACTCAGACGGGTCGAGTCTGGCGCCGAGGCGGACGGTTACTCTACCAGCGACCGTCTTCGATGTCAACCCCGACCGGCTGCTCGTCATTCCCTCGGTGAGCAGCGGTCTTCGATGTCAACCCCGACCGGCTGCTCGTCATTCCCTCGGTGAGCAACTTCCGGCTGGGACCGTCGATCATACCCGGTGGTCCCTCGGTTCCCTCACCGGGATCGACGCGGACCAGGTGGTGGTGGCGGCGACCCCGGCGGAGCAGGATCCAGCGGTCGAGCTGCAGGTCGGTGGCGGTCAGGGTCGGGTGGTCGCCGCCGGGGCGGACACCGTTCACGTAGATCCCGTGCTGGGACAGGCTCCGGCGGGCCTCGGCGAGGGACGTGGTCAAGCCGATCTCGGCAACGAGGGCGGCCACGTCGATGCCGGCCTCGAGCCGGGCCCGGCTCACGGTGGTGGTGGGCAGCTCCGCCTCCAGGGTGGCGTAGGCCGCCGCCGGAATGTCGGCCACCGCGGTCCCGAAGACGAGGCGGGCGGCGGCCTCGGCGGCGAGGGCGTCGCTGCGACCGTGGACCAGGGCGGTGACCTCGAAGGCCAGTCGGCCTTGGGCGATCCGCCGAGCTGGCGCGGCCTGGTGGGCGGCCATGACCGAGTCGACCTCCCCGACGTCGAGGAGGGTGAGCTGGAGCAAGAACCGAGCCACGTCGGCATCGGCCACCTGGATCCAGTGCTGGTAGAAGGCGTAGGGGCTGGTGCGCCGGGGGTCGAGCCAGAGGTTGTCGCCGGTGCTCTTGCCGAACTTGACGCCATCGGCTCTGGTGAGGAGCGGCCAGGTGAGACCGTGCACCTGGTGGCCGGTCCGCCGGCGGACGAGGTCGACCCCGGCGGTGATGTTGCCCCACTGGTCGGAACCGCCGATCTGGAGCTCGCAGCCCTCGTGCTCGTGCAACCACAGGTAGTCGTGGGCCTGGAGGAGCATGTAGCTGAACTCGGTGAAGGAGATGCCCGAGGTGCTCTCCACCCGTGCCCGCACCGACTCCTTGGCCAGCATCTGGTTGACGGTCACGTGCTTGCCCACGTCCCGCAGGAACGCCAGTAGCCGGATGTCACGGGTCCAGGAGGCGTTGTCGACCAGGACGGCCGGGTTGGCGGCGGCCTCGAAGTCGAGCAGGCGGCGCAGCTGGGCGGTGATGGCGGCGAGGTTGGCCCCGAGAACCTCGTCATCGAGGAGGTTCCGCTCCTCGGAGCGGCCCCCGGGGTCACCGATCATGCCCGTGGCCCCGCCGGCCAGGGCGACGGGGCGATGGCCGGCGAGCTGGAGCCGGCGCAGGGCGAGGATCCCGATGAGGTTGCCGGCGTGCAGGCTGTCGGCGGTGGGGTCGAAGCCGCAGTAGGCGGTGACCGGACCTGCCGCCAGCCGCCGGGCCAGCTCCTCGCGATGCGTGCTGTCGTGGATGAGCCCGCGAGCGGCGAAGTCGCCGAGCACGTCGAACACCGCAGGAGCCACCAGCTCATCGTTCCCTGCACCAGCCGAGGCGTCCACCCGTTTCCCGCCCGGGGCACGCTCGTCATCGGCGCGACACGTGCTCGTCGTCGGCGACGTACCAGCGCCAGGGCTCCTCGGTGGCGATGCTGATGCCGACCCTGGTGGTGCGCACGACGCGAGCGGGCGGCGCCATCCCGTCGTCGACGATGCTCGTCCCATCGCCACCGCTGACGAGATCGTCACCGTCGTGGCTGCCGTCGATGGCCAGGGCCTGGCAGAGGCGGGCGGGCCCGGAGCACAAGTCGCGCTGGCGCCGTGCCGCTGGCCGTCGGGTCCACATCTCCTCGAGCCCGCTGAGCGGCCGCAGGGCCCTCAGGAGCACGGCAAGGCCTTCGCCCTCGGCGCCGCACACCGCGTTGGCGCACCAGTGCAGGCCGTAGGTGAAGTAGACGTACAGGTGCCCGGGCGGACCGAACATGGTGGCGTTGCGCCGGGTGGGTCCGCGGAAGGCGTGCGAGGCGGGGTCGGCGGGTCCGCAATACGCCTCGGTCTCGACGATCAGCCCCCGGCACGGCCCGGCCACCAGCACCTTGTGCAACAGCTCCGGCGCGACCTCCCGCGGGTCACGCCGGAAGAAGTCACGCTCGAGCGGGGCCACCGGCTGCCAGCTGCTCCCGCTCCGCCGCCAACCGCTCGGCGAAGCGCTCCAGCTGGAGGGCGACGGGGCCGGGCCCGGCCCCACCGGGCGTGGTGCGACGGGTGACGGCGACACCAGGAGCGAGCAGAGCGGCGGCGGCGGGGCCCAGGGCGGGATCGACCTCGACGGCGTTGGCGAGAGACCTCTGCCCCTCGCCCTCGCCCCGCACCAGCCCCCCGACCAACGAGTGCGCCGAGCGGAAGGGCATGCCGGCGGCGACCAGGTGCTCGGCCAGGTCGACCGCCGCCGCCGCCGGCCCGTCGGCTGCCTCTTGCATCCGATGGGTGTGGAACGTCGCGCTGGCGAGGAGCCCGGCGAGGGCGCCCAGGGCGAGCGTCACCTGGTCGACGGCGTCGAACAGGGGCTCCTTGTCCTCCTGCAGGTCACGGTTGTAGGCCAACGGCAAGCCCTTGAGCACGGTGAGCACGCCGGTGAGGTGGCCGACGAGGCGCCCGGCCTTGGCCCGGGCCAGCTCGGCCACGTCGGGGTTCTTCTTCTGGGGGAGCATCGAAGACCCCGTCGACCAAGCATCGTGGAGGCCGAGAAAGCCGAACTCGTCGCTCGACCACAGCACCACCTCCTCCCCCAGGCGGGACAGGTGCACGCCGAGCAGGGCCAGGGCGAAGAGGGCTTCGGCCACGAAGTCGCGGTCGGACACGGCGTCGAGGCTGTTGTCGAAGCGAGCGGCGAAGCCCAGGTCGGCGGCCACGCCGTCGGGGTCGAGGGGCAGCGACGACCCGGCCAGGGCCCCGGCCCCGAGGGGACAGACGTCGAGGCGCCGGCGAGCGTCGACCAGCCGGTCGACGTCTCGAGCCAGCGCCCAGCCGTGAGCCAGGAGGTGGTGGGCCAGCAGGACGGGCTGGGCCCGCTGCAGATGGGTGTAGCCCGGCAGGTAGGCGTCACCGGCCTCGGTCGCCCGGTCGAACAAGACCTGCTGGAGGTCCACCACCGCCCGGCCCACCTCCGTCAGCTCCCGCTTGCACCACAGCCGCAAGTCGGTGGCCACCTGGTCGTTCCGGCTGCGCCCGGTGTGCAGCTTGGCCCCGGCGGACCCGGCGAGCTCGGTGACCCGGCGCTCGATCGCGGTGTGGATGTCCTCGTCTCCAGGGGCGAAGGCGAACGTGGCGCCGGTGAGCTCCTGGTCCACCTGGTCGAGGGCGGCGAGGATCGCCTCGACCTCGGCGTCGTCGAGCACGCCGGCGCGGCCCAGCCCCCGCACGTGCGCCCTCGACCCGGCGAGGTCGTCGGAGGCCAACCGCCGGTCGAAGGCCAGGCTGGCGGTGAAGGCGAGCAGCTGCTCGGCCGGCCCGGCCGAGAAGCGACCCTGCCACAGGGTCACGGCTTGACCTCACCCTGGCGGGCCGCCCACGTGCGCACGCCCAGGCCCCAGAGGCGTACGAAGCCCTCGGCGTCCTCGTGCCGGAACCGGTCGGCGGCCTCGTAGGTGGCCAGGTCGTAGTCGTACAGGCTCACCGGGCTTCGGCGTCCGGCGACGATGCAGCGCCCCGGGACCTCGCAGCGCAGCCGCACCTCACCGCTGACGTGCCGCTGGCTCTCGTCGACGAAGGCGTCGAGGGCGGCCTTGAGCGGCGAGAACCACAGGCCGTCGTAGACCAGCTCGGCGTAGCGGGGTTCGAGCCGGGCCTTCTCGTGCGCCAGGTCACGCTCCAAGGTGAGATCCTCGAGGTCGGCGTGGGCCATGAGCAGCGCCAGCGACCCCGGGCACTCGTAGATCTCCCGGCTCTTGATGCCGACCCGGCGGTTCTCCACCATGTCGATCCGACCCCAGCCGTAGGAGCCGACCACCCTGGTGACCTCATCGACCAGCTCGTGCAGGGGCAGGGCACGACCGTCGAGGGTGACGGGAACGCCCTCTTCGAAGCCGATCACCACGTCGCACGGCTCGGTGGCGGTGGGGATCGTGGTCTCGTACACCTCCTCCGGAGGCGAGGTCCACGGATCCTCCAGCACGCCGCACTCGATGGTGCGCCCCCACAGGTTTTGATCGATGGAGTAGGGGCTGGCCTTGGAGACGGTGATGGGGATGTCGTGGCGCTGGGCGTACTCGATCGACTCGGCTCGGGTGAGGCCCCAGCCCCGGACCGGCGCCAGCACCTCGAGGTCGGGAGCCAGCGCCCCGCTGGACACCTCGAAGCGCACCTGGTCGTTGCCCTTGCCGGTGCAGCCGTGGGCCACGGCTCCCGCACCGTGCTCCCGGGCGGCGGCGACCAGGTGCTTGACGATGAGCGGACGCGACAGCGACGAGACCAGCGGGTACTTGCCCTCGTAGCGGGCGTTGGCCCGCAACGCCGGCGCCACGTAGTCGTCGGCGTACTCCCGGCGGGCGTCGACCACCACCGCCTCCACCGCCCCCGCGGCCAGGGCCCGCTGGCGGATGGCCTCGAAGTCCCCACCCTGGCCGACGTCGACGGCCACCGCGATCACCTCCGTGGCCTGCTCCTCCAGCATCCACCTCACTGCGACGGAGGTGTCGAGCCCCCCGCTGTAGGCCAGCACCGCACGCTTCGCCATGTCAGTCCTCTCGCTCGTTGCTCCGGTCCAGACCTGCCAGGACTCGCAGGCGGTTGGCCACCTCGGCTCCGCCGGCCTGCTCGGCCACCACCACCAGCACGGTGTCGTCGCCGGCCACCGTGCCCACCACGTCGCGCCATCCGGCGCGGTCGAGGGCCGACCCCACCACATGGGCCGAGCCCGGGGGGGTTCGCAGCACCACCAGGTTCACCGACCACGCCACCTCCACCACCCAGTCGGAGAACACCCGCCGGAGATGGTCCTCGGGGGCGATCTGGTCGAAGGCCAGCTCGGGGATGGCGTAGACCGTCTCGCCGCCCGGCACCCGCACCTTCACCGCTCCGAGCTCGTCGAGGTCCCGCGACACCGTGGCCTGCGTGGCGTTCACCCCGTCCTCCGCCAGCAGCTCGACCAGGCGGGTCTGGCTCGTGACCGCATGGTTCTCGAGCAGCCGGGTGATCCGGTGCTGGCGCTGGGGCTTGCCCAGCGGAGCGGGTCCGGTCACCCGGACCTGCCGAGGAGGAAGGCGAGCAGGCCCCGTAGGGCGTGGAGGCGGTTCTCCGCCTGGAGCCACACCAGGCTCTGGGGGCCGTCAACCACCTCGCCGGTCACCTCCTCGCCTCGATGGGCGGGCAGGCAGTGAAGGAACACGGCGGCTGGGGCGGCGTGGGCCATGAGTGCCTGGTCGACGATGAAGCCGGCGAAGGCCTGGCGGCGGCGTTCGGCCTCGTCCTCTTGGCCCATCGAGGTCCACACGTCGGTGGCGACCACGTCGGCACCGTCGACCGCAGCCTCGGGCCGGTCGGTGACCGTCAGGTTCGTGCCGGCAGCGGCGACCCGGGCGAGGTGGTCGGCGGCGGGGGCGAAGCCGGCGGGACAGGCGGCGCGCACCTCCATCCCCACCATCGCCGCCGCCAGGCTGAGGGAGCAGAACACGTTGTTGGCATCGCCCACCCAAGCCAGCCGGTGCCCGGAGAGCTCCCCGAGGTGCTGGCGCAGCGTCAACACGTCGGCCAGCGCCTGGGTGGGGTGAGCCCGGTCGCTCAACAGGTTCACCACGGGGACGGCGGCGGCCCCGGCCATTCGGACGACGGTGGTGTGGGCGAACACGCGGGCACCGATGACGGCGTGGAAGCCCGACAGCACCCGGGCGAGGTCCTCGGCGCTCTCGCGCTCGTCGATGCCAACCTCTGCCTCGCGCATGGCGACGGGGTGACCACCGAGGTGCACGACCGCCATCTCGGCGGCGTTGCGGGTGCGAACCGAAGGCTTCTCGAACAGCAGGGCCCCGCCCTTGCCCGCCAGGACCTGGGGGGGGTCGGTCGCCTCGGCCAGGTCGAGGACCTCGACCAGCTCAGCCGCAGTGAGGTCGTCGATCTCGAGGAAGTGCCGCAGCGTCACCGGGGCAGCACCGCGGCGAGGATCGCCAGCGCCTCGTCGATCTCGTCGTCGCTCACCAGCAGCGGGGGGGCCAGGCGCACGGCGCTGGACGTGACCGCGTTGACCACCAGGCCCCGGGTGAGGGCCTCGGCGACCACTGGGCGGGACTGCCCGGCGGCCAGCTCGGCCGCCAGCAGCAGGCCGATGCCCCGGACCGAACGCACCCCGGGCAGCGCCTGCAGCCCCCTGGCCAGGCGCCTCCCGGCTGCCGCCGCCCGCGCTGGGGCGTCCTCGGCCTCCATGGTGGTGAGCACCGCCCGGGCGGCGGCAGTGGCCAAGGGCTGCCCGCCGTAGGTGGTGCCGTGGTCGCCGGGCACGAAGGTCCCGG
The DNA here is from genome assembly GCA_016781135.1 of Actinomycetota bacterium. GTDB lineage: Bacteria > Actinomycetota > Acidimicrobiia > Acidimicrobiales > CADCSY01 > JADDRA01. Next base: position 45,971 of record JADDQY010000053.1, on the reverse strand, counting down.
CAACCTCGGCCCGAGCCCAGCAGGCGCCGATGGGCATGCCGTTGCCGAGGGCCTTGGCCAGGGTGACGACGTCGGGTCTGATGCCGAAGTGCTGGAAGCCGAACCATGCTCCGGTTCGCCCGAGCCCGGTCTGGATCTCGTCCACCATGAGCAGGAGCCTCCGCTCGTCGCAGATTCGGCGCACCCCCTGGAAGTACTCCGGCGTGGCCGGGTTGACCCCTCCTTCGCCCTGCACGGGCTCCAGGAGCACCGCCACCACGGTCGGGTCGATCGCCGCCTCCAGCGCGGCGAGGTCGCACCAGGCCACGTGGCGGAACCCCTCGGGCAGCGGCTGGAACGCCTCGTGCTTGGCCGGCTGGCCGGTGGCGTGCAGGGTGGCCAGGGTGCGGCCGTGGAACGAGCCGTAGGCGCTGATCACGACGTGGCGTCCCCGTCCACCCCACTTCCGCGCCAGCTTCAGGGCGCACTCGTTGGCTTCGGCGCCGGAGTTGGCGAAGAACACCTGGCCTCCGCCCCCCAGCAGGCGATCGAGGGTGCGGGCCACTTCGACCCCGACCTCGGTGGCGAAGAGGTTGGAGACGTGCTCGAGGGTGCGGACCTGGGCGCACACCGCCTCGGCCATCGCCGGGTGAGCGTGGCCGAGCGAGGTCACCCCGAGCCCGCACAGGAAGTCGAGGTAGCGATGGCCCTCGGCGTCCCACAGCTCGGTGCCCCGTCCCCGCACGAAGGTGACGGCGCTGGGGACGTAGGTGGGCATGAGGGGGCTGGTTGCCGTCACCGCGCCACCATGGTCCCGATGCCCGAGCGGGTGAACACCTCGAGCAGCAGCACGTGGGGGATCCGCCCGTCGAGGATGTGGGCGTGGGCCACTCCGGCCCGCACCGCCCGGGTGCACGAGGCCGCTTTGGGGACCATCCCCCCGGCCACCGCCCCCTCGTCGACCATGGCGTCGAGCTCGTCGACCGACACCGTCGACAGCACGCTCGAGGCGTCGTCGGGCCGGCGGCGCAGTCCCTCCACGTCGGTCAGGTAGACGAGCTTCTCGGCGCCGAGCGCCTCGGCGATCGCTCCCGCCGCGGTGTCGGCGTTGATGTTGTAGGCCTGGCCCTCCTCGTCGGTGCCGATGGTTGCCACCACCGGGACCAGCTCCTCGTTGAGCAGGCGCTGGAGGATGGCGGGGCGAACCTCGTCGATGTCGCCCACGAACCCGAGCTCCACCGACCGGGCCCGGGCCTGGAGCAACCCGGCGTCTTCCCCCGAGACGCCCACCGCGGGCGCCCCGCTCACGTTGATGGCGGCCACGAGGTCACGGTTGACCTTGCCCACGAGGACCATCCGGGCGATGTCGAGGGTGTCGGCGTCGGTGACCCGAAGCCCGTCGACGAACTGGGGGACCTTGCCCAGCCTGGCCATCAGCTCGCCGATCTGGGGCCCGCCACCGTGGACGACGACGATGTTCATCCCCACCGCCCGCAACAGCACGACGTCGTCGGCGAACAGCGCCAGCTCCTCGCTCCCGCCCATGGCGTTGCCGCCGTACTTGACCACCACCGTCGTACCCCGGAAGCGGCGGATGTAGGGGAGGGCCTCCACCAGCACCTCCGCCTTGTCGCTCGCGCTCAGCCCGGCCACCGCCGCCGCAGCGGTCGAGGAGCCCACCGCAGGCGCCATCAGGAGGTTCGCATGTTCTCGGCGATGTAGCCGGGGGCGAGGTCGCAGGTGAGCACGATCGCCTCGCCGTCGCCGAGGCCGAGGTCGGCATCGAGCTCGATGCGAGGCCCGGCCATGGCCCACGCCAGAGTGCTGACGTCGTGGGCGGCGGCGACCCCACCGGCGCACACCACCACCCCGCCGTAGGCGACCGAGACCCGGTCGGCGTCGAACGCCGCGCCCGAGGCACCGAGCTCGCTGACGACGCGGCCCCAGTAAGGGTCGGCGCCGTACCACGAGCACTTGCACAGCTGGCTCTCGGCTACCCGGCGGACGGCTCGGCGGGCGTCGCCGGACGAGGCGGCGCCGGTGACCCTCACCCGGACGACCTTGGTGGCCCCCTCGGCGTCGAGCACCATCTGGCCGGCCAGGTCGTCGCATGCCTTCGCCACGGCGGCCGCCAGGGCGTCGTCGCCGACCGGGCCCTGCCCCGCTGCTCCGCTGGCGAGCAGGACCACGGTGTCGTTGGTGGAGGTGGCCCCGTCGACGGTGATGGCGTGGAACGAGGAAGCGGTCGCCGCGGCCAGGGCGGCCGCTAGCTGGCCAGGGGTGGCGTCGGCGTCGGTGGTGAGCACGGCGAGCATGGTGGCCATGTTCGGGGCGAGCATGGCCGCCCCCTTCGCCATCCCACCCACGGTGAAGCCGCCGCCGTCGACCACCACCTGCTTGGCCACGGTGTCGGTGGTGAGGATGGCCTGGGCCGCCGCCGGTCCACCGTCCGGCGCGAGGGCCTGGGCGGCGGCAGGGACAGCGGCGACCAGGGGCTCGATCGGCAGGGGGATCCCGATGAGGCCGGTCGAGCACACCAGCACCTCCTCCGGGGCGCACCCGAGCTGGGTGGCCACGACGGCGCAGGTGCGCTCAGCGTTTCCCAAGCCGGCCGCCCCGGTGGCGGCGTTGGCGTTGCCGCTGTTGAGCACCACCGCCGCCGCCCGTCCCCCGGTGGCGGCCAGGTGCCCCCGGCTGGCCAGCACCGGGGCCGCCGTGGCCTTGTTGGTGGTGAACACCGCTGCCGCCGCCACCGCCCGCTGGTCGGCGGTGGCCACCAGGGCGAGATCGGGGGCCCCGGCCGGCTTGATCCCGCAGGCGACCCCGGCGGCCACGAACCCCTTCGCCGCGGTGACGCTCATCCCTTCCCTCCTCGTTCTCCGTCGCGTTCGGCAGCGCTGCGGTGCTCGACGCGACGAAGGACGGGTCGAGGGGCGCACACCCTGGCGGTCATGGGCCGATGCCGGCGACGGAGAGACCAGTACCTTCGTCGAGGCCGAGGGCGAGGTTGGCGCACTGCAGGGCCTGGCCGGCGGCGCCCTTGCCCAGGTTGTCCAGGGCGCACAACACCACCACCCACCCGGTGCGAGGGTCGTGATGGGCGCTCAGGTGAGCGGCGTTCGAGCCGGCGGTGGCCTTGGTGGAGGGTGGGTCGGTGCCGACCACCACGAAGCGCTCGCCCCGGTAGGCGTCGGCCAGCGCGGCGGCGACCTGGGCGGTCGAGGTGGACCGGGCGGGACGGGCGTAGCAGGTGGCGAGGATGCCCCGGTTCATCGGGGCCAGATGAGGCGTGAACAGCACCGACGCGCCGACGGCCTGCTCGATCTCGGGGGTGTGGCGGTGGTCGAGCAGCCCGTAGGCCCGGAAGTCCTCGTCGACCGTGCAGAAGGTGGTGGCCGCCTTCGGAGGACGTCCCGCCCCCGAGACCCCGCTGGCGGCGTCGACGATGATCCCGCTGGTCTCGATCAACCCGGCTCGCACCAGCGGGGTGAGGGCGAGGGCGGCAGCGGTCGGGTAGCAGCCGGGGACGGCCACCGCGCTGGCCCCGACCAACTCGGGCCGGTACAGCTCCGGCAACCCGTAGACGAAGTCGGACAGCAACGCTGGAGCAAGGTGGGGCTCCGCGTACCACCGCTCGTAGACGGCGGGATCTCGCAGGCGAAAGTCGGCGGCCAGATCGACGATGACCCGAGCGCGCTCGACCAGGTCGGGCACCACGGTGGCGCTGCGGCCGTGGGGCAGGGCCAGGAACACCACGTCGAGCCCATCCGCCAGCACGGGGTCATAGGAGGAGAAGACCATGCCGGGGGCGGCGGCGGCCAGGTTGGGGTAGAGGGCGGCGACGGGCACCCCCGCTTGCGTCTCCGCCGTGGCCCACGCCACCTCCAGCTCGGGGTGGCCGAGGCACAGCCGGAGCAGCTCGGCCCCGGCATAGCCCGATGCGCCCACGATGCCGACCCGGATCACCTCGTCGAGGATACGGCCTGTTGCATGACTATGCAAG
>JADDQY010000053.1:0-41877 GCA_016781135.1 Actinomycetota bacterium | reverse complement strand
GATCACCTCGTCGAGGATACGGCCTGTTGCATGACTATGCAAGTACGACAGCACGCCTTCTTGGTGCGAACCCGGGAAGGAGCGCTGATTGGAGGAGCGGGGCTGATGTCTGCCACAACAGGTTTCTGGTCCCTATGTTCAGCAGCACCCACTCGACATCGGTATCGGCATCTTCACGATCCCAATCATGAGAACCGCCATCCGCAACTGAATCAGGCACTCATGGCCGGCGGCTGGGACGACGAGGCCCTCGCCGAGGTGCTTCCTTCTGATCGACGTCGTCCCCCGGAAGCCGCAGCTCCCGGGTCGGAAAAGGAGAGGGAGGGCTAATTCGTATGGGCGCAGGCACGCTGGTTGCGGCTGGGGCAACGCGAGCGTTTCGACTGACAGCGAGGCGCGGCGCCGGCGTGGCGAGCGGGGATAGGGGCGGGCTCGCCGAGGGTACGCGGAGGTCGTGCGCATCGGCCGGAACCTCGAGGTCCGTCCCCTGGGAGGCTGGGTCGGCTGCCTCGGGATGATCTTGTTCTCCGTCGTGGTGTCGATCGTGCTGACCGTGGTGCTGAACCTGATCTTCTGATGCCTGCCGTGTTCCTCCACGGGGTCCCCGAGACCGCTCGGGTGTGGGATCCGCTGCTGGCGGAGCTGTCCCGCACGGACATGGTGGCGCTGGGGTTGCCCGGGTTCGGCTCGCCGCTGCCCGACGACTTCGGGGCGACCAAGGAGGACTACGTCGACTGGGTGCTCTCCGAGCTCGAGGGCCTCCAGGCTTCGGGGCCGGTCGACCTCGTCGGCCACGATTGGGGGGGCGGCTTCGTCGTGCGGGTGGTGAGCACACGGGTGGACCTGGTGCGGTCGTGGGTGACCGACGCCGCCGGCGTGGGCGACCCCGGGTTCGAGTGGCACGAGTTCGCCAAGCTGTGGCAGACGCCGGGTGCCGGCGAGGAGTTCTTCGCCCAGCAGCTGGCGCAGCCGTCCGAGCAGCGCGCCGGGGTGTTCGAGGCCTTCGGCGTCCCCCGGGAGCGTGCCCTCGAGATGGGCGGGTGGCCCGACCCGACGATGGCCGACAGCATCCTCAGGCTCTACCGCTCAGCCGTCGAGGTGGGGCGCGACTGGGGACCGGACTTCGCCGACATCGCCCGCCCCGGGCTCGTGGTCGTGCCGTCCGACGACCCCTTCCTGGCTTCGGCCGGGGCCCGGAGAGCCGCCCGACGTGCCAGAGCCGAGGTGGCCGAGCTCGACGGGCTGGGGCACTGGTGGATGCTCCAGGACCCGGCCCGGGGGGCGGCGGTGCTCGAGGGTTTCTGGTCGTCGCTGGAGGCGTAGCAACCGCAGCTCTACGCTCGCCGCATGGACGGCGACGAGCTGCGCCGGCAGCTGGGCGCAGGGACCGTGCTCATGCCCGGGGTGTGGGACGGGCTCTCTGCGCGGGTGGCCCACCAGGCCGGCTTCGGCACGCTGTTCGTGTCGGGCTACGCCACCGCCGGCACCCTCTTGGGCCTCCCGGACTTCGGCTACCTCACCCAGGCCGAGATGGCCGACGTCGCCCGGAGGGTGTACCAGGCCGTCCCCGGGGCGGCAGTGGTGGTCGACGCAGACACTGGCTGGGGCAACGCCCTCAACGTCCGACGCACCGTCGAGCTGTTCGAGGCCGCCGGGGCCGCCGGCATCTTCTTGGAGGACCAGGTCTGGCCGAAGCGCTGTGGCCACCTGGGGGGCAAGCGAGTGGTGCCGGTCGACGAGTGGCTGGTCAAGCTGCGCTGCGCCCTCGACCACCGTGACCGGCTCTTCGTCGTGGCCCGCACCGATGCCCGAGCGGCGGTGAGCCTCGACGAAGCCTGCGAGCGGGCGCGCAGGGCAGCCGACCTCGGCGTCGACGCCATCTTCGTGGAGGCACCAGAGTCGGTCGAGGAGCTGGCGACGATCGCCGCCGCCGTTCCGGAGGTCGTCCGGGTGGCCAACATGATCGAGGCCGGCCGCACCCCGCTGCTGACGCCCGCCGAGCTCCACGACCTCGGCTTCGACCTCGTGGTCTCCCCACTCACCGGTTTGTTCGCCGCCACCCGGGCCCTGCAGGAGGCCTACGGCGTGCTGGCTGCCGCCGGCACTGTGCGCGACCGGTTGGAGCTCGTCAGCTTCGAGGAGTTCGGGGCCGTCGTCGATCTCGACGCCCACTACCGGCTCGAGGCCCGCTCCCGGGGCGACGGGAACCCGCCCCGGTGAGGGGCGCGCCCGCCGTCTGCAACCTCACCACCACGGGCCGCCGCAGCGGGCGGGCGCACACCATCGAGATCTGGTTCGCCAGAGCCGGTGACACGCTGTACCTGCTGGCCGGAGGGCGGGAGGGCGCCGACTGGGTGCGCAACCTCGTCCACCAGCCGGCCGTCGTCGTCGAGCTCGCCGAGCGCTCGCACCAGGCCCGAGCCCGGGTCCTGTCCGGCGGCACCGAGGAGGACCGTACCGCCCGTCGGTTGCTGCTCGAGAAGTACCAGGAGCCCGGCAGCCACGATCTGGACGGGTGGGGCGAGCGTGCCCTGGCGGTCGCCATCGACCTCCTCCCCGATCCGTGAGCCGCCCCGGGCTCAACCCGACGACGGTGGTGGCACTCGCCGACGGCTTGGTGGCCGGAGCGGCGGCCTGGGCCCTGAGCGGGCTGCCGTCGAGCGGGTCGGCCGTCGTGCGCCGCACCCACCCGATGGAGGCGGTGACGGCGGCCGGCACCCTGCTCCTGCCCGCCGACGCCGCCGCTGGCCGCCTGGTGGTCGCCGGTGTCCTCGCCCACACCGCCCTGTCGCTCGGGTGGGCCACTGTGCTCGCCCTCGCCCTGCCCGAACGGTGCACCGTGGCCGCCGGCATGGCCGCCGGCCTGGCCATCGCCGCGGTCGACCTCGGCGCCGTCGGCCGGCACTACCCCCGCATCCGAGCCCTCGACACCGTTCCCCAGTTGGCCGACCACCTTGCCTTCGGCGCCGCGGTCGCCGCTGTGGTTGCTCGGCGACGAGGGCGTCGGGCTACAACGACGGCGGCGTCGGGCTGAAGGAGGCCCGCACCTGGTCGAGGGCGCCGGGCCGGGCCCACACGTCGGCCACGGTGAGGGCCATGGCCTTGGCCCCGTCGAGCACGGCCCGGTCGGCGGTGGCGGAGCGGGCATGGCCGGCGAACGCCGGGGTGTGGATGCTCACGTCGGCCGGCGCCACCTTGATCATGGGATGGATCGACGGGACGAGGTAGCTCACATTGCCCATGTCGGTGCTGCCCACCACCCGGGCATCCGACGCCGCCTCGACCGGCACGGGACGACCGACCGCTTCGGAGTTGCCCAGGTAGAGGGCCAGCAGCACCGGGTTGTCGACCATGTCGGCGTAGTCGGGAGCACTGGGGCGGTGCTCCATCCGGCACCCTGCGGCCATGGCGCCGGCCTCGAGGCAGGCGAGGACCCGCTCCTTGAGCGGCCCCAGCGAGGAGGCCCGAGCGGAGCGCACCATCCAGTGGGCGCTGGCGAAGTCGGGGACGATGTTGGCCTTGTCCCCCCCTCGGGTGAACACGCCGTGCACCCGCTCGGTGCTGCGGATGTGCTGGCGCAGGGCGGCGACGTTGAGGTAGCCGAGGACGGCGGCATCAAGGGCGTTGCGCCCCTCGTGGGGGGCGGCAGCGGCGTGCGCCGCCTGGCCGTGGTACTCGACGTCGAACATGGCGGCGGCGATGGCGTCGATCGTCGCCAGATCGGCACCGGCCGGGTGCACCATCATCGCCGCGTCCACCCCCTCGAGGGCGCCCCGTTCGGCCATGACCACCTTGCCTGCGCCGCCCTCCTCGGCGGGTGTGCCCAGGATCCGCACCCTTCCCCCCACCTCGCCGGCGACGGCCGCCGCGGCCAGGCCGGCACCCAGCCCGGCGGCGGCAATGACGTTGTGGCCGCAGGCGTGGCCGATACCGGGCAGGGCGTCGTACTCGCAGCAGATCGCCGCCGTGGGACCCTCGTCGCCAGCCCGAGCGTCGAAGGCGGTGGCCAGCTCCCAGGCACCCCGGGTCACCTCCACCCCCTCCCGTTCGAGCACCGAGGTGAGCAGGTCGTGAGCGAAGCGCTCCTCAAAGGCGAGCTCGGGGTGATCGTGGATCTGATGGGCCACGTCGACCAGCACCTCGGCCAGCTCGTCGACCCGCTGGCACATCCGGCCTTTCAGGGCGGCGAGCTCCACGGGGCCAACCGTAGCGGCGCGCCTGCTCGGGTGAGTTCGGCCACCGCCGGCCGCCGCCCTCGTCACCTGCGGGCACCCTCGAGGCGGCACAGTCGCCGCGAACGGCCGTCGTCGCCGCCCCTCGCCGACCGAGGGGTGGCTAGACCACGACGGTGAGGGCGTCGGGCTCGACCCGCAGCGACAAGCTCCGGGCCCGGCCCAGCACCTCGCCGTCGAGGTAGACGACCATCGCCGGATCGAGGTCGACCTGGGCGGCCTTGGTCCGGCGCTCGACGATGTGAGGGTGGGGCAGGTGCGCCCCGAGCGGCAGGCGGGCCCGCACGGCGAGGGCCTGGCGCAGCCGCAGCCGGGCGTCGTAGGTGTCGAGGAGGCCGTCGCCGGGGTGGGCCCGGGGGCCCAGGTTCCACGGACCCAACCACGCCGCGTTCATGGCCGCGAACACCCGGCCTCGCCACGCTCGCCGCCTGGCGACGAGGTGGGCGACGAAGACGTGCAGACGGCCGTCGACCAGCACGGTGCCGAGGTCGCAGGTCAAGGTGATGGCGGCCGCCGAGCGCAACCGGGCTTCGTCACCTCGCCCGCCCACGGTCCGGTAGAGGTCTCCTCCGAGCAGGCCGAGGGGCGGGATGGCCCGTCGCTCACGGCGGGCGGCGGTGACGACGGCCCGAGCCTCGGCGTCGGAGCGCACAACCACCCCGTGATCGGCCAGGGAGCCCGGCACCCCCCAGGTCTGGCCCTTGCCCACCGCCATGTCGAGCTAGCGGGACTCGTGATCGGCCATCACCGCCGCCGCCTCCTCATCGGCCTCGTCGATGGCGCTGATCACCGTCGAGGCCTCGATCACGCCCCGGAAGAGGCGATCGGCCGCGTTCCGGGCGGCGGAGGCGGTGCCCGGCACCGAGGCCACGTCGCCGAGCTGGCGGAGGAGATCGATGAGCTGCTTGACGTTGCGGACGAAGTCCCCCCCCGACAGCTCCTCGTCGTCGAGGACCTCGCCGAGGTCGTTGCCCGCCGCCCAGGCATGGGCCAGGGCGACGAAGCCCGGGTCGAGCGGTCGGGTCGTGGGCAAGCCGGCCCGAGCCTCGGCCTCGACCAGCCGATGGTGCAGGCGCTCGATGGCCGACCACCGCCGACGCAGTTCGGTGGAGGGGAACCACGGCGTGGCCGGCTCGGCCCGGCCTCGCGCCTCGAAGACGAACACCGACACCAGCGCTGCCATCGCGGGCGCGTCGAGCCCGTCGAGCAGGCCCTCCTCGAGGCACTCGGCGACAAGCAGATCGGTCTCGTGGTAGATGCGCCCGAGCCGCTCCCCCGCCTCGGTCAGCGACCAGCCGTCAAGGTAGCCCCAGTCCTCCAGCACGCCGAGCACGCGGTCGAACTGGCGGGCGAGCGTGGCCGAGCGGCCCTTCACGTTGCGCTTGGTGGTGGTGACCTCACGCTCCAGCCGGTCCACCTGTACCCAGGCCGCCCGGTGGCGCTCGAGCTCCGGGCATCCGGCGACGGGGTGGTCGGCGACGGCGACGGCGAGCTCGTCGAGCTCGGGGTCAGGATGACGCTGGCGCAGGCGAGGTCGACGCAGGCGAGCCTTGGCCAGGCTTGCCGCCACCTCGCGCTGGAACCCGGTGGCATTGGGAGCGTAGGGCTGAGGCAGCACCACGTGGCCGACGGTGTCGGGCACCTCGTCGAAGTCGTCGGCAGCCAGGCTCAGGCGCCGGCGCTTGGGGGTCAACGCCCGCAGACGCACGCCGCCGCGGCGGTTGCTGACCGACAGCACCGCGGCCGGGCCGGCCGACTTGCCTCCCGGCACCCACACCACGTCGCCCGGGCGTAGGCGGGCGAGGCCGGCCTCGAGGTCAGCGCGCACCGACGGCCGGGCGGCGCGCGCCTGGTCCAGGCGCCGCCGAAGGGTGAAGTACTCGGCGGCGTCGCCCCGCTCACAACCTAGCGCCGCCCGCACGGTGGCCAGGCGGCGGGCCGACCGATCGAGCCGGGCCTCCAGGGCGACGATGTCAGCGTCGGCTTGGTACTGGGCGAACGACAGGTTGAGGAGGTGGTGGGCCGTCCCCGCCGGGTAGCGGCGCACCAGGTTGGCCGCCATGTTGTACGTCGGCCGAAACGACGAGGCGATGGCGAAGGTGCGGGCCGACACCAGCGACGCCACCTGCTCGAAGGTGAGGAACGGCGACCACAGCACGATGGCGTAGCCCACCTCGTCGATGCCCCGGCGCCCGGCTCGGCCGGTGAGCTGGGTGTACTCCCCGGCGGTGAGGGTCTGATGGCGCTCGCCGCCGAACTTGGTCAGCTTCTCGATCACCACGGCGCGGGCCGGCATGTTGATGCCGAGCGCCAGTGTCTCGGTGGCGAACACGAGCTTCACCAACCCGGCCACGAAGCACGCCTCGACCGCCTCCTTGAACGGGGGGACCATGCCGGCATGGTGAGCGGCCAGTCCCGCCTCCATCGCCGCCATCCACCTGGACCAGCCGAGCACGTCGAGGTCGGCATCGGCCAGGCCGGCGGTGTGCTCTTCGCAGATGGCGCGGATCCGCTGGCGTTCCTCGACGGTGGTGAGGCGCACCCCGGCGTCGAGGCACTGGTTGACCGCCTGGTCGCATCCCGCCCGGCTGAAGATGAAGGTGATGGCCGGAAGCATCCCCTCGTCGTGGAGCACCTCGGCGACTTCGACACGCCCGGGCGTGCTCAGCCGCCGACGCGAGCCTCGCCCTCGCTGGTGGCGGGGCTGGCGCCCGCTGGAGGCGTCGAGACGGAGCGCCTCGGGGTTCGGCCGACCGTCGACCAGGGTGGGAAGCAGGTGCAGGCGGTCCGACGTCTTGTCGGCGACGAGGTAGAGGTTGTGCAGCGTCACCGGGCGCCGCTCCTCGATGATGGTCGCCGTGGGACCCCGGACGGTGGCGATCCAGTGGCTCAGCTCCTCGGCGTTGGACACCGTGGCGGAGAGGCAGACCAGACGCACCGACGGCTCCAAGTGGATGATCACCTCCTCCCACACCGGTCCCCGATAGGTGTCCTGGAGGTAGTGGACCTCGTCGAGGACCACGTAGCGCAGGCCCTCGAGCGTGGGAGAGGCGGCGTAGATCATGTTGCGCAGCACCTCGGTGGTCATCACCACGACCGGGGCCTCCCCGTTGGTCGTGGTGTCACCGGTGAGCAGTCCCACTCGGTCGGCGCCGTAGCGGCGCGCGAAATCGGCGTACTTCTGGTTCGACAACGCCTTGATCGGGGACGTGTAGAACGCCTTGCCCCCCGTCTCCAGGGCAGCGGCCACGGCGTGCTCGGCAACCACCGTCTTGCCTGATCCTGTGGGCGCGGCCACCAGGACCGACTCCCCGGCATCCAGGGCGACCATCGCCCGCCGCTGGAAGTCGTCGAGCTCGAAGTCGTACTCCGGCACCACCGCCGGCTCGCTCACCGGTCCGCGGGTGGGGCTCCCGCAGCCGTCACCCGTCGACCTCCCGCTTCAGCACGAAGCGCCCGATGAGGATCGACGCCTCGTAGAACAGGCACATGGGCAGGGCCAGGGCGACCAGGGTGAAGGGGTCGCCGGAGGGGGTGATGATCGACACGACGACGAAGATGACGACGACCGCCCAGCGCCGCCACGAGGCGAGGCGCTGCCAGCTGAGGGCGCCGGCCATCTGCAGGAACACCAGCACGATGGGGAACTCGAAGCCCACCCCGAAAGCCAGCATCATGAACGTGACCAGGCTCAGGTACTTGCCCGGTGTGTAGAGCGGCTGGAGGCTCTCGCCGCCGATCTTGACCAGGAACTCCAAGGCATTGGGGAACGTCCACAGCGCCAGGCCGGAGCCGAGGAAGAACAGCACCAACGACGACGCCACGAAGGGCACGGCGTAGCGCTTCTCGTTGGGGTACAGCCCTGGGGTGATGAAGCGCCACAGCTGCCACAGCACCACCGGCAGGGCGATCAGCAGACCCACGTAGGCGGAGACCTTGAGGCGGATGGAGAAGCTCTCGAGGGGGTCGGTGACCACGAAGTCGCACTGCTCCGAGATGGCGCAGTAGGGCCGCTGCAACACCTCCAGGACGGGCTCGTAGAGCAGGAAGCCGATGACCCCACCGATGGCCAGGGCGACCAGCGCTTTGACCAGACGACCACGGAGCTCGGTGAGGTGCTCGACCAGGGTCATCCCGCTGTCGTCGACCACTGCCCCGTCGTCGACGTCGGGTTGTCCCGTGCGCTTGGAGCGCAGTGCCATCAGCGCGGCGAGGTGCCGTTGCCGCCGGGCTCGGTGGCCGACTTCTCCGGGCCCACCGGATCCTCGCCTCCGGTGGCGCCGGTGGCACCGGCTCCGTTGGCGATCGCTCCCGTCTCGGTGGCTCCGTCACCGGCGACGACCTCACCCGCCGGTGGCCGCGGAGACGCCAACGCCCCGCCCGCCTTGGCGGCGGCGGCGGCGGCGGCAGGCCTGGGCGTCGCCGACCCAGGCTTGGTCTCCACCGGTTCCCTCAGCGCGTCGCGCATCTCTGCCTGGAAGCCGGAGCTGAGCCGGCGGAGCTCACCGAGGGCTCGTCCCACCTGGCGGGCGGCGTCGGGAAGCTTGTTCGGGCCCAGGACGAGCAGCGCGATGACGAGGATCACCATCAACTCGGCCGGTCCGATGTTGAGCACCGAGCAATGGTACCGGCGACGGAGCCGCCGACCCGCTCGCGCCGAGCGAGACGGGCTCCGGGTCAGTCAGCGCTTGACCATCGCCGACACCCGGGCGAACCAGCCCTCGGTCTGGAGGAGCTGGTGGAACGCCAGCAGGTCGTCATGGGTCAGCGGCGGACCGGTGTGGGCCTCGGCCAGCTCCGCTGGGAGCCGCCACATCGTGAGCGGCGCGCCCGACGACACCAGGACGTGCACGATGCCGGCGTCCGCCACCTTGGCCACGGCCAGGCTGCACCGGGGGCACCAGAAGGCATAGGACCCGCAGCTGGTGTCGATGCACACCCGGACCTGCACGTCCTCACTGCTGATCTCGACGTCGCCGCAGTCAGGGCAACTCGCTCGAACCGTCGCCATCGGGTCCTCCTCTCGGATGATCGGCGCCCGTCGTGGGGACCCACGTCGCGACACCCAATCGTTCCTTCGGCGCGACCGGCCCCGTGCTTGAGCCCGTCGGGCAGGGCAGGATGGCGGCGTGGGCCCTCGCTACCCGTCGCTGCGCCAGCCACCCCTTGCCCTGGCCCGGATCGGCCCTCTCGATGCCTCGCCGGCGAGGATCGCGGCGATCCTCGGTTCCTCCCTCGGCCAGGACGACATCGGCTACGAAGGCCGGCTCTGGCTCACCGCCGACGGCCAGCCCGTGGTTCATGACGACCCGGTGGTGAGAGTGGGACTGCGCCGACGCCCACTGGCCGACCTCCCCCGTACCGAGGTGTCCGACCACGTCGTCGGGCTCGACCAGCTGTACGAGATTGGCGGGGGCCGGCTCCACCTCGCCCTCACGACCGACGACGACGCCACCGCCGAGGCGGCGGTGGCCATGGCTCGGGAGGCCGGCGCCGAAACCGAGTCCCGGCTGTGGTTGCGGGCCTCCACCTGGCGGCAGGCGGCGTCGTGGCGGGGGCTGTCCGAGGCCGTGCGCCTGGTCGACGACACCCGTCTTCGCGCCCTCGACACCGGGCCGGAGCGGCGGGCGGCAGCGCTGTCGGCGGCCGGTGTCGACGCCGTGCAACTGCCCGAGGGCGACTGGACGGCAGGGCTGACGACGCTCTTCCATCGCTTCCGCCGACTGGCCTTCGCCGGGCCGGCCACGCACCGCCGCCAACTCGACGCCCTGCTGGCCATGGGCGTGGATGCGGTGAGCAGCGACCAGGTGGAACGCCTGGCCGAGGCGGTGGCCGCGCTGGGCCGCCCCCCGTCTACAACAGACCCAGCTCGGTCACCGGCCACACCTTGACGAAGGCACGGCCGATGATGAGGTCCTCGGGAAGGGGCCCGAAGAACCGGCTGTCGCGCGAGTCACCTCGGTTGTCGCCCATCACGAACACGTGCCCGGGCGGCACGGTCTGGGCATCAAGGTTGGTGGTCTTCACCCCGGAGGCGAGGTAGGGCTCGTCGATGAGGGCGTCGTTGACGTAGACCAACCCCTCCCGGGCTTCGATGCGATCGCCGCCCACGGCGATCACCCGCTTGATCAGGTCCTTGATGTCGCCACCCTGGTTGGCCAGCCGCTCAAAGACGATCACGTCGCCCCGGTTGACCTCGTGGAGGTCGTAGCTCAGCTTGTTCACCAGCACCCTGTCGTTCTCGTCGAGCGTTGGGAACATCGACAGGGACGGGATGAAGAACGCCTGGACGAGGAACCGGGTGACGAGCAGGGCCACCACCAGGGCACCGACGAGGATCGCCAACCACTCGAGGAGGTTCCGGGCCAGGCTGGGAGAGCCGTCGCCGCCGAGATCGCCATCGTCGAGGTCGACGTCGATGCCGATGTCGTCGGCCCTGGTCGTGCCGATGCCGGAGCGGGCAGGAGGGGTGGCAGTCACGTCCCGGCCGAGGCTAGCCGTCGCCGGTAGCGGGCGAGGACCCGGGCGGCGGCGCCCTCGGTCACGCCGTCGGCCCCCCGCGCCGCGGTGACGGCTGGTCCGAGCCGAAGCAGCAGACGCTCGAGCCACGCCCGCTCGCTGACCGCGAGCGTCACCCGGAATCGTCCTCCGCCCAGCTCCTCAAGGGCCTCGAGCGGGTACTGCTCGGCCACCCACCGGGCCCCGGCCTCGAGATCGAGCACCACCCGGGGATCACCAGGACGAGGCTCGAAGACCGACGTCGCCGGGGCGGTACTCTCGGCGGGGACTCGGGCGACGGGGCGGTCCAGCACCTCGAGGCCTCGGATCCGGTCGATGCGGAACCTGCGGTCGTTCTCCGCCAGGTGGCAGTAGGCCTGGAGGTACCACTGCCCCTCGGCCGCGAACACGGTGTGCGGATCGACCACCCGGCGGCTGCGCTCGTCCCGACCGTAGGCGTAGTAGTCGATCTCGATCTGGCGACGGGCAGCCACGGCGCCGCGCAGGGCCTCCACCACCCCCTCGGGCGCGGGACCGAGCTCGACGTCGACGGCGTCGCCGGGCTCGACGCCCAGCACCGCCGCCAGCTTGGCGAGGCCCGTGGCCAGCGGGCCCTGCGGATCGGCCCCGGGCACGGCGAGGGCGGCGGCGCCGGCGGCGACCAGCGCCAGCCCCTCTTCGGGGGTCAGCCGCAATGGTCGCTCCAGGTAGTCGGCGTAGCGGATCCACACCCGTCCGTCGGCGATCACCACCTCGATCAGCGAGTCGGGGGTGAAGGGGTGGACGCCACACAAGAAGACCAGGTCAAGGTCGGCCACGAGCTCGTCGCTGCCGAGGCCGAAGCGGGCGCACACCTCCTCGAGGGTGGGACCGTCACGAGCCACCACCCAGGGGACCAGAGCGAGCAGGCGCCGGAGCCGGGCATCGGCAGCCGGACGCGCCATCAGCCGTGGAGGCGGGGTCGCACCCGCGCCGCGATCACCCGGCCAGCGCCGTCAGCCAACCGACCAGGTCCTCGCGCAGCTCCTCCGGAGCCAGGATCTCGGCGTGGTCGAGGAAGCCGATGACGAACGAGCGAAAGGCCTCCCGGTTGGTCACCCGCAAGGTCACCTCGACGCTTCCGTCGCCGTGGGTGGCAGCGAGAGCCTCGGGGCCGAGGTGGTCGACGGCCCACCCAGCCAGGTCGGCGTCGACGTGCACCCGGGCCTCGACCGGCGCCTCCTCCCCCATCTCCCAGGGCCGGGGGGCGCCGCCCTCGCCGGGGAGCGGGCGCTCGAAGCTGGCGGGTGGGCCCACGTCGAGCTCGCCCTCCAGCCGGTCGAGACGGAACTGGCGCAGGGCCTGGCGATCGTGGTCGTAGCCGTCGAGGTACCAGTGCCCGCGGGCGAAGGACAGCCGGTGGGGGTCGACGGTCCGCACCTGGCCCCGGTAGCCGAAGGTGACCGGGCGGCGTTCGCCGACGGCGGCGAACAAGGGGGCGAGGGCGGGGATGGTGGGGATGGCGGCGAGCGTCTGGTCGTCGGCGGTCACCGCCGGAGCGCCCCCCAGCTTCCAGAGGGCCTCGGTGCCCCGCAGCCCCTCGAGCTGCACGGCGGCGGCGGCGAGGTGAATGGCCGCCAGCTCGTCGGGCTCGAGGCCGGGATCGCGCAGGGCGTACTGGTCTCGGGGGATGCGGTAGCCGTCAACGGGGGGGTCGACGCCGGCGATCTCCTCCACGACCACCGGGATGCCCATGTCGCGCAGTGCCTCCTTGTCGCGCTCGAAGGCCCGGCGGAACGAGCCCTTGGCGTCGTCGGGGGGGTAGCCGGGCACCCGCTCGTGGAGCTCGCCGCGGCTGAGGGGACGGGTGGCGGTGAGCAGGGCGGCGGTGAGGTTGAGCAGGCGCTCCAGGCGCGACACCATCGGCAATGGTACCGGTGGTCGGCCCGGCGCCCGCTCAACTGCCCCCGCCGGTGACCTCGGTCAAGAGCAGCCGCTGGTCGAGCCGCACGACGGGCAGGCGTGGCAGGAGCCGGCGCGGATCATCTGGACGCCGCACTGCATGCAGTAGGGGGCGTCCCGGTTGGGCGGGCGGGCCGTGGTCCGGGTCGCGGCCGGGACCGCGGTCGCCAGCGGGGCCATGGAATCGAGATCGGCGGCGGTGGTGGGCTCGGCCGGTGGGCCCGGGACGAGGTCGAGGCCGACGGTGGACTGAGTGGTTGCCTCCTCGATGCCCGGAAGGGTGGGGCTGTGACGCTCCCCGACCGACAGGATGCCGAGCTCCATGCGCTCGTCGAGCGGGAGGTAGTCGACGGCCAGGCGGCGGAAGATGTAGTCGACCAGGCTGGAGGCGAAGCGGATGTCGGCGTCGTCGGTCATGCCGGCGGGCTCGAAGCGCATGTTGGTGAACGCCTCGATGAACGCCTTGAGGGGCACGCCGTACTGCAGGCCGTGGCTGACCGAGATGGCGAACGCGTCCATGATCCCGGCCAGCGTCGAGCCCTGCTTGGACACCCGCAGGAACAGCTCGCCGGGTCGGCCGTCGTCGTACTCCCCCACGGTCACGAACCCCTTGCAGTCGGCCACCCGGAACTCGAAGGTGCGCGACCGGCGGTTGCGGGGCAGCTTCTGGCGGATCGGGTGCATGACGACCTTTTCGACGATGCGCTCGATCACCTGGGCTGGGGCGGCCTCGACGGCCACTTGCAGGGTCTCGGGCTTGACCTCCTTCTTGGCCATCGACAGCGGCTGGGCCACCTTGCAGTTGTCTCGGTAGATGGCGACCGCTTTGATGCCGAGCTTCCAGGCGTCGATGTGGAGCTGCTCGACGTCCTCGACGGAGACCTCCTCGGGCATGTTGACCGTCTTGCTGAGCGCACCGCTGATGAACGGTTGGATGGCTCCCATCATCTTGATGTGGCCGTAGTAGTGGATGGCGTTGTCGCCCATGGAGCAGGCGAAGACTGGGACGTGGTCGGCAGCGAGGTGGGGAGCACCGAGGATGCTCTTGTGCTCGTCGATGTGGGCGACGATCGCGCCGATCTGCTCGCCGGTGTAGCCGAGACGGCGAAGGGCTCGGGGAACGGTCTGGTTGACGATGGTCATCGTCCCGCCACCGACCAGCTTCTTCATCTTGCACAGCCCCAGATCGGGCTCCAGGCCCGTCGTGTCGCAGTCGAGGAGGAGGCCGATGGTGCCGGTCGGAGCGATGACCGAGGCTTGGGAGTTGCGCACGCCGAAGGCCTCGGCCCAGGCGACGGCGTCGTCCCAGTCGGCTCTTGCCGCGGCGAGAAGATAGGTGGGCACGAGGGCACCGTCGACGTGGGCCAGCTCGTCGCGGTGCATCCGCAGCACCCGCAGCATGTGGTCCTCGTTGTCGGCGTAGCCGGCGAAGGGGCCCATGCGGGCGGCGGTGCGCGCCGAGGTGGCGTAGGCGTGGCCCGTCAGCACGGCGGTGAGGGCGGCGGCCCACGCCCGGCCCTCGTCGGAGTCGTAGGGCAGGCCGAGCGCCATGAGCAGGGCACCGAGGTTGGCGTAGCCGAGGCCGAGCTGGCGGAACCGCCGCGACGTCTCGCCGATGGCCTCGGTCGGGTAGTCGGCGTTGCCGACCAGGATCTCCTGGGCGGTGAAGACGACCTCGACGGCGCGCTGGTAGCCCTCCACGTCGAAGCGATCCTCCTCCTCGTCGAGGAAGGACAACAGGTTGATCGACGCCAGGTTGCACGCCGAGTTGTCGAGGTGCATGTACTCCGAACACGGGTTGGAGCCGTTGATGCGCCCGGTGGTGGCGGCCGTGTGCCAGCGGTTGATGGTGGTGTCGAACTGCATCCCCGGGTCGGCGCACTCCCAGGTCGCCTCGGCGATCTGGCGCATGAGGTCGCGAGCCTTCACCGTCTTGACCACCTCGCCGGTGGTGACCGCCCGCAGGTGCCAGTCGGCGTCGTCGAGCACGGCCTGCATGAACTCGTCGGTGACCCGCACCGAGTTGTTGGCGTTCTGGTACTGCAGCGAGTGGCTGTCCTTGCCGTCGAGGTCCATGTCGAAGCCGGCCTCGCGCAGGACTCGGGCCTTGCGCTCCTCGATCACCTTGCAGGTGATGAAGTCCTCGATGTCGGGGTGATCGGCATTGAGGATCACCATCTTGGCGGCCCGGCGGGTGGCGCCGCCCGACTTGATCGTGCCCGCCGAGGCGTCGGCGCCCCGCATGAAGCTGACCGGACCCGAAGCCGTGCCGCCGCCCCTGAGGTGCTCCTGGGAAGAGCGGATGCGGGAGAGGTTGACGCCGGCACCCGACCCCCCCTTGAAGATGGTGCCCTCCTCGACGTACCAGTTGAGGATCGAGTCCATCCTGTCGTCGACGGAAAGGATGAAGCACGCGCTCGCTTGTTGCTTGCGGCCCTTGGCTCCGATGTTGAACCAGACCGGGGAGTTGAACGCGGCCCGCTGGGTGACGATCAGGTACTTGAGCTCGTCGGCGAAGGCCGCCGCCTCCTCGTCGTCAGCGAAGTAGCCGTCCTTGACCCCCCACCCGGCGATGGCGTCGACCACCCGGTCGGCCACCTGGCGCAGCGACGTCTCCCGCTCGGCGGTGCCGGGGACGCCCCGGAAGTACTTCTGGGCGAGGATGTTGGTGGCGTTGAGCGACCACCCTGAGGGCACCTCGACACCGCGCTGCTCGAAGGCCACGCTCCCGTCGCGGTAGTTCGTGATCCGGCTGTCGCGCCGCTCCCACGCCACCTGGTCGTAGGGGTGCACCCCGGGCGAGGTGAAGTGGCGGCGAACGCCGATGCGCCCGCCCACCTCCGGGCTGCTGTCCCTGGTCTGGTTCGACGCTGCCGTCCTCATCGTTGCCTCCTCGGGAACACCTGCCGGCCCCCCCGCCTCGGTCGGCCGCCTCGCGCTCGAGGAGCCGCTGGGCGGTGACGGACGTTGGGAGAGCTGCCAATTACAGCAGCGTAATTACACCGGCGCAACCCCGGCCGGGCCGCCCGACGACCGTAGAGGAGACGGGCTGTGGAGCAACAGAGGGCCCAAGCTGTGGGTGGGGGTCCCCAGCCTGGGGGAAACCGGTGGGGTCGACGACGGCGGCGGTGTGTAGCGTCGTCTGCCCGTGCGCCAGCTCCTGCCGGATCCTGCCGCCGAGGTCGACCTGGCCGCGGTGTACGGCGGCGCCCGACGGGTGGGGTCGGGAGGCCGTCCCTGGGTCGCCGCCAACGTGGTGGCCTCCCTCGACGGTAGCGCCGTCGTCGGGGGGCGGACCGCAGGGCTGTCCAGCCCCGCCGATCGGGAGCTGTTCGACCTCCTGCGGTCGCTGGCCGACGTGGTGCTGGTCGGCGCCGCCACCGTGAGGGTGGAGGGCTACGGGCCAGCTCGAGGGGCCGACGGTCCACCCATTGCCGTCGTCTCCCGCAGCTTGGCCCTCGACTGGGACGGCCCCCTGTTCACCGCCGCCCGCGCCCCCACGGTGGTGATCACCTGCGCGGCGGCCGACCCGGTCCTCCGGCAGCGAGCAGAAGACGCCGCCGAGGTGGTGGTCGCTGGTGAAGAGCGGGTCGACGTGGCTCGGGCCATCGCCGAGCTGGGCCGGCGTGGTGCCCGGACGCTGCTGTGCGAGGGCGGCCCGTGCTTGCTGGGCGAGGTCGTCGCCACCGGCGATCTCGACGAGATGTGCATCACCGTGGCTCCCCTCGCCGTCGGCGGCTCCGGCCCCCGCGTCGCCGTGGGTCCGGCGCCGGTGGAGGCGCTGGCGTTTCGTCTGGTGTCGATGCTCGAGGACGGCCACAGCCTCTTCCTCCGCTACTTGCGACAACACTGAGTGCCGCCCCCCAGCAGCGATCCGACAGGGAGCTGACCGGGCGCCGGTGCCGGCAGAGGGCGCGGGCCCAGCCCAGCGCCTGTCGGTGACCTTCGCCGGTAGGCCGCCAGCGGCATGGCCAGCCTCGGCGCCGGCCGCGCTCGGAGCGCAGGCCCTCGTGGTGCCAGCTGGCAGCCTGCTGCCAGCTGCCCCCTGCCGCTGCGCGCTCAACTCGGGGTACCACCGGACGTCGGCGGCAGCACCACTCGATCGCCGGCCTGCAGCGGGTCGGCCCCGTTGGCCTCGACCAGCACATCGACAACCGGTCGGAGGTCGCCGCCCTCAACGCCCCGGAGCCCTCTGGCGATGGACCAGTAGGTCTCACCCGGCTGCACGAGGTGGAATCGGCCTCGCGCCGCCACCGTGGGCACGCCGAGCGCGGCCTCGTGCTCGAACCCGCTCGGCGCGCCGTCGCCCCTCGGCCGGCCGCCCGCCCCCGCCACCGCCGATCCGACCAGCAACGACACGACCACGACCACCACCGCCAACCCCGGACGGACGCCCTCGCCGACGGCCGGAGCCGCGACCCTCGACGACAGCCGTCGAGACCGGGACTGGGGCGGGGCGGCAGGATGGAGGGTGAGTGGCCTCGGGACCTGGGCGTCGGTGAACTGCAGAGCGGCCATCGTCGTCCTCCCGGTTTGGGAACGCCCGTTCTGAGACCGATGGATCCAAGCACGAACGGCCGTTCGAAGTCAAGGGCGAAGGAACATGTGTTTGCCTTTTCCCCAGGCCCCGGCTAGCGTCTCGTGAAACTGGTGTTCGCACCGACGCCCGTGCCGAACAGGAGAGCGAGCATGAGCCCAGCCCAGCTGACCCACCGGCAGCGGGAGATCCTGCAGTTCATCGTCGACCAGCAGCGGGATCGAGGCTTCCCCCCGTCGGTCCGCGAGATTGGCCTCGCCGTCGGCCTCACGTCCCCGTCAACGGTCCACAGCCACCTCTCCACCTTGCAGCGGCGGGGCTTCTTGCGCCGCGACCCCACCAAGCCCCGCGCCATCGAGGTGTGCTACGACCCGGGATCGGGGACCACCGCCGAGCGTCGTCCGGTCAACCACGTCCCCCTCGTGGGCGATGTCGCCGCCGGCACCGACGTGCTGGCCCAGGAGAACATCGAGGAGCTCGTCCCCGTCCCCGCCGACCTCACCGGCAACGGCACGCTGTTCATGCTGCGGGTCCGAGGCGACTCCATGATCGACGCCGGCATCCTCGACGGCGACTACGTGGTGGTGCGCCACCAGCCCGACGCGACCGACGGCGAGATCGTCGTCGCCGGTATACCGGGGGAGGAGGCGACGGTCAAGACGCTGCGACGCGACGCCGATCGGGTGTCGCTGGTGCCGGCGAACGCCCACCTGGCGCCCCTGGAGTACGACGGCCGAGAGGTGACGATCTTCGGTAAAGTGGTCACGGTCCTGCGCCGATTGTAGAAATCATGACGGCGGCACTGCGCCGGTACTTCCGCTGGAGAGGTCACATGCATCGCATCCTCGGAGTCCTGGCGCTCGCCCTCGCGCTGGTCGTGGGCCTGCCCGGCGTGGCCGTCGCCAGCGATGATCCCTTCTTCATCCAGCAGTGGAGCCTGACGTCCATCGGCGCCGAGGCGGCCTGGACCGAGGGGCGGGGGGCAGGCACGGTGATCGCCGTGGTCGACACCGGCGTCGACCTGAGTCATGAGGACCTCAGGCCCAAGCTGCTTCCCGGGCGGTCGTTCATCGCTCCGGGTGCGTCGCCCCAGGACGCCAACGGCCACGGCACCCACGTGGCCGGCATCGCCGCCGCCAGCACCGGTAACGCCGCCGGGGTGGCCGGCGTGGCCCCCGACGCCATGATCCTTCCCGTCCAGGTCCTCGGCAGCCGGGGCGTCGGCAACGTCACCGCCGTGGCCGATGGCATCCGCTATGCCGCCGACAACGGGGCCAGTGTGATCAACCTGTCGTTCGGTGAGGTCTCCACCGACGTCACCCTCGCCCCGGCGTTCGTCGAGGCCATCCGCTATGCCTGGTCCAAGGGGGCCATCCCCGTCGTCGCCGCCGGGAACTCCTCCGTGCGGGCCAGCGGTTTCACCGACGAGCCCGCCCTCGTCGTCACCGCCACCACCCGGGAGGACGCCCGGGCCGGCTACGCCAGCGGGGTGGGCCTGGCCAAGTGGGGGATGGCCGCTCCCGGCGGGGACGGCAGCCCGGGGAGCCGCTGCGACGTGGAGACCGGCATCGTGTCGACCTACGCGCCCGGGGAGTATGCCTGCCTGGTGGGCACGTCGATGGCCGTTCCCCATGTCGCCGGCGCCGCCGCGGTGCTGCGGGGTCTGGGCTTGTCACCTCAGCAGGTCGTCGACCAGCTGCTGGCAACAGCCGACGACCTTGGGTCGCCGGGGCGGGACACCATCTTCGGTGCCGGTCGGCTGAACCTGGCCCGCGCCGTGCAGGCCCGAGCTCCGCGGTCCGCGCCTCCTTCCCGGCCGACCACCACGACCACCGGGGCGCCGGCCGCCATCGCCGCCGTCCCTGCCACCACGACCACGCAACCGTCCACCACCACCGAGCCCCCGACCACCATCACCGAGACCACCCCGACCACCACGATCGCCCTGCCGCCCACCACTGGCGTCCCCGTCGAGCCACCCGATGGCCAGGCCGTGGCCGTGCTGCCCGAGGGCGCCGGCGACCGCACCACCCGCTACCTCGTCGCCGTGCCGGCTGCCGCCCTGGCCTCGGCGGTGTGGGCGGGATCGTGGCGCCTGCGCCGCCAGCTCCCCGGGCTTACCCGCTCGGCGCCCTAGCCCGAGCGGTCCCGGCCCGGTGCGGCCCGGCCTCCCTGCTGGTGAAGGGTCAGGCCGGGCCGCGGCGAACGAGGTCGGCCAGCGCCGCGTAGGTGCTACGCAACGACCTCCCTTCGACCCGCTCGTCGCGGTGGTGCGCCAGCGTCGGGTCGCCGGGTCCGAAGTTGCAGGCGGGGATGCCCATGGCGGCGAAGCGCGATACGTCGGTCCAGCCGAGCTTCGCCCGTACCTCCACACCGGCTCGCTGCGTCAGCGTTCGGAGCAAGGGGTGCCCGAGCCCGGGTCGGGCACCGGCGGCGACGTCGACGACCTCGACGGTGTCATCGGGCCCCAGCGCCGGGGCGAGCACAGCCCGCAGATGGTCCTCGACCTGCGCCGGGCTCCGGTCGGGGGCGAAGCGTTGGTTGAGGGTCAGCGTGGCCCGGTCGGGCACCACGTTGCCGGCCACACCCGCCTGCACCGCCACCGCCTGGAGCGCCTCTCGGAACTCACAGCCGTCGAGCACCGGCCGTCGCTCGGGCCAGCGGGCGACGGTGTCGAGCACGGGGCCGAGGCGGTGGATGGCGTTGACGCCCATCCACGGCCGGGCGCTGTGAGCCCGCCGGCCAGCCAAGGTGACGACCAGGCGTAGGGTTCCCTGGCACCCGGCCTCGACGGCGCCGCCGGTGGGCTCGCCCAGGATGGCGGCATCACCGGCGAGCAGGTGCGGGTGGTCCCGGAGCAGGTGTCCGAGGCCGTTGTGGCGGCTCTCCACCTCCTCCCCGGCATAGAAGACATAGGTTACGTCGACGGCGGGATCGGCCTCAGTGCGAGCCACCTCGAGGAACACGGCCAGTCCCGACTTCATGTCAGAGGCACCCAGCCCGTGCACCACGTCTCGTTCGACTCGGGCTCGCTGGTTGCCGGCAGGAGGCACGGTGTCGGTGTGGCCGGCCAGCACCAGCCGCATGGCACGACCGAGCTCGGTACGGGCCACCAGGTTGTCACCGTGGCGCTCGACGACCAGCCACGGCACGGCGCGGAGAACGCCCTCGAGGTGGTCGACGAGACCGGCCTCGTGGTGGCTGACCGAGGGGATGTCGACCAGCTCGGCGGTCAGCGCCACCAAGTCCGTCACGACGAACTCAGATGGTGGCGCCGTGGAGGCGTAGCACGTCGTTGAGCTGCGCCTTCTCGTGGCGGTGACCTTCCGCCAGCCGGCGGATCACCAGCACGCACGGGAGGCCGAACTCGCCTCCGGGGAAGCTGCGCCGGCGGGTGGCGGTGACCGCCACGCACCAGGGGGGGACCACGCCCCTGCTGAGCTCCTCGCCGGTCTCGGCGTCGATCACCGGCACCGACGCCGACAGGATGGTGCCGGCACCGAGCACCGCCCCTCGGCCCACCCGGGCCCCCTCGACCACCATGCACCGGCTCCCCACCAGCACGTCGTCCTCGATGACGACCGGAGCGGCCTGGGGTGGCTCGAGCACCCCACCGATGCCCACGCCGCCCGAGAGGTGCACGTTGGCACCGACCTGGGCACAGGACCCCACCGTGGCCCAGGTGTCGACCATGGTGTTGGCGCCGACCCGGGCCCCGATGTTGACGTAGCTCGGCATGAGGACCACGCCCCGGTCGAGGAACGCGCCCCACCGGGCTGACGCGCCCGGCACCACCCTGACTCCCGCTTGGGCGTAGCCCCCCTTGAGCGGGATGCGATCGGCGAACTCGAAGGGCCCGACCTCCACGGTGTCGAGGCGCGACTGGCGGAACAACAACAGGATGGCTCGCTTGCACCACTCGTGGACCACCACCTCGCCGTCGACGATCTCGGCCACCCGCGCCTGGCCTGTGTCGAGGAGCCCGACGGCCTCGAGCACGACTCGTCCGACCTCGGGATCACCCGGGCTCAGCGCCTCCCGCTGCTGCCACAACTCGTCGATCCGCACGGCCAGGTCGCCCACGCTCGTGCAGGCTAGGGCATCACCGACCGGCGAAGGCTGGAGGTGGACGTCGCTAGGAGCAAGGTTCCCCGGTGCGCTTCGACGACACCGTGGACGAGGAGCCCGACCGCTCGCCCGAGAGCGGCGGCGCCGACGGAGGCGGGGGAACCGGTGGGCCGACTCCGAGACGGCGGGCCACGAGCTCGAGACGCTCCTCGGGGACCACCAGGGCAAGGCGGACGTGGCCGGCCCCGTGCCGGCCGTAGAAGTCCCCCGGGGCCACCAGGCACCCGGCCTCGTCCGCCAGACGAGCGGCGAAGGCCCAGCTGTCACCCCCCGGTACCGCCACCCACAGGTAGAACCCGCCGCCGGGCGGGGCGACGTCGAGCCCGAAGGCGTCGGCGAGGATCTGCCTTCCCCGCTCCAGGCGACGGCGATAGCGGTCGGCCTGGACGTCGACGTGGGCGTCGTCGTCGAGGGCAGCAGCGGCGGCGGCCTGGACCGGTCCCGGCACCATGAAACCGGCGTGCTTGCGCACCTCGGCGAGGTAGGTCACCAACTCCGGGTCACCGGCATAGAAGCCGGCCCGCAGACCGGCCATGTTCGACCGCTTCGACAGCGAGTGCACCGCGATCACGCCCTCGACGCCGGCTTGGAGCACGCTGCGCCGGGGTCCGTCCCAGGTGTACTCGACGTAGCACTCGTCGGACAGGACCGTCACCTGGTGGCGCCGGCCCCACACCGCCAGCGCGCCGAGGTCGTCGAGGCCACCGGCGGGGTTGCCAGGCGTGTTCGACCACACGCACAGGGCCCGGGCGACATCGTCGTCAGCCACGGCGTCGAGGTCGAGGCGCCAGCGCTCGTCGAGGGGCACGGCCACCGCCCGGCACCCGGCCAAGGTCGCCCCCATGGCGTAGCTCGGGTAGCTCACCGCCGGATAGAGCACGGTGTCGCGGCTGGGATCGCGCAGGCGGAGCCAATGGGGGGCACCCACGACGAGCTCCTTGGTGCCGATGCACGCGGCGATGCTCGACGGCTCCACCTGCACGCCGAGTCGGCGATCGAGCCACGCCGAGGCCGAGCGTCGCAGAGCCAGCGACCCGATGGAGGGCGGGTAGGCCTGCTCGGCCCGGGAACCGGCCAAGGCGGCCACCACCTGGGGCGGAGGCGGGTCGTGGGGCGTACCCACGGAAAGGTCGACCACCCCGCCGTCGTGGGCCGCCGCCGTCACCGCCAGGGACGCCAGCCGGTCGTGGGGATAGGCCGGGGGGACGAACCCGGCGCTCAACGAGGCCGCCCTCGTCCTCGGTCGGCACCGCGCTGAGAGAGAGGAGCGAGTCGACAGCGGTCGGGGTGCGGGCGCGGCGCCGCCATCAGGCGACGACGAACTCCCGGAACCGGGCCACCCCGGCGGGGTCGAGGCGAGCCCGAATCCGGGTGGCATCGGTCTCGTGAGCCTCGACGAGCACTTCGCCCTCGCGGTGCAACGCGGCAACCACGTCGCCCCGCTCGTAGGGCACCACCAACTCGACCACCGTCTCCAGTGCCCGCAGCCGGTCCGAGACGGCGACCAGCAGGTCATCGGTCCCCTCGCCGGTCGCCGCCGAGATGACGACCGAACCAGGGTGATCGGGCAGCAGGCGCTTCGCCTCGTCCCCCGCCACGTCGACCTTGTTGAACACCACCAGCTCGGGGACCTCGCCGGCGCCGATCTCACTGAGAACGCCTCGCACCGCCCGCATCTGCTCCTCGGGATCCGGGGCGGAGACGTCGACCACGTGGACGAGCAGGTCGGACTCGGCCACGACCTCGAGCGTGGAGCGGAACGCCTCCACCAGCTGGTGGGGCAGCTTGCGCACGAAGCCGACGGTGTCGGAGACGACCACGGCCTCGCCTCCGGGCAGCTCGAGGCGCCGGGCTCTGGGGTCGAGGGTGGCGAAGAGGCGATCCTCGACGAGCACACCGGCGTCGGTGAGGCGGTTGAGCAAGGTGGACTTGCCGGCGTTGGTGTAGCCGACGATCGACAGCGACCGGTTGCGGCCGCGCCTGCGGGCCTTGCGCTGGGTGCGCCGGGTCCGAGCCAGCTCCGCCAGCTCGGCTTCGAGGGCGGCGATGCGCCGTAGCAGGCGCCGGCGGTCGACCTCGAGCTTGGTCTCACCCGGCCCCCGGGTGCCGATACCAGCGCCCTGCTGGGACAAGCTCATGCCCCGTCCCCGCAGACGCGGCAGCCGGTAACGCAGCTGGGCCAGCTCGACCTGGGCCCGCCCCTCGCCGGTGCGGGCGTTCTGGGCGAAGATGTCGAGAATCACCGCCGTGCGGTCGATGGCGCTACGGCCCAGCAGCTTCTCGAGATTGCGGCTCTGCGCCGGGCTCAGCTCCTCGTCGAACACCACGGTGTCGGCGTCGACCTCGAGGCAGACCTCCCTGAGCTCCTCGGCCTTGCCCTTGCCGATGAACGTCGCCGGATCGGGAACGTCGCGGCGCTGGAGCATCCGGGCGACCACGTCGGCACCGGCGGTGTCGACGAGTAGGCCCAGCTCGTCGAGGTGGGCCTCGGTCTCGGCCACATCCTCGGGAGGCAGGGTGACGCCCACCACCACGATGCGCTCGCGGAACGAGCGCTCGATCAGCGTCATACCGGCACCTCGACGTCGGCGATGAAGGTGGCCGGCCCGGCCAGGGTGATGCTGGCGCCCAGTTGCACCTCGAGCGCACCGCCCGGCATGCGCACGAGCACCCGCTCCCCCACCAGGCCCCACCCGTACGCGGCGTGGGCGGCGGCGGCGGCCCCGGTGCCGCAGGCCTCGGTGATGCCCGCGCCCCGCTCCCACAGCCGCAGGTCGAGGGTGTCGCGTCGGCCGGGGGCCACGGCCACGACCTCGACGTTGCTGCCGTGGTCGAACTGGGCGGAGAGCCGGGGCCCGACCTCGAGGAGGTCGACTGCGGCGGGATCGTCGACGAGGACCACCAGGTGGGGGTTACCCACGTCGACGGTCGCGGTCTTGGTCGCCCCGTCGACGATCTCGGTGGACACCCACCTCGGGTGCCGGTTGCCCGCCGGTCCCATCTCGACGTGGACCCAGGCGGTACGGGCGTCGGGGCCGGGCACCACGCTGACACGGCGCCTTCCGCCTCCGGTGGCGACCGAGAGCTCGAGGACGTCGACCTGGCGAGCACGAGCCACGGCTTGCCCCAGGCAGCGGATGCCGTTGCCGCTCATCTCGGCCACGCTCCCGTCAGCGTTGCGCAGCGACATGGTGACATCGGCCCCGCCGGTGCCCGGGGACACCCGGATCAGCCCGTCGGCGCCCACGCCGCGACGCCGGTCGCACACGGCCTGGGCCAACCCGGCGTCGATCGGCGTGGTGCCTTCGAGGTCGACCAACACCAGGAAGTCGTTGCCCAGGCCGTGGTGCTTGGTCAGCCGCACGACGACCAGTCTCTCAGGAGGTCGTCGACGGGTGCGACGACGTCGTCGGTTCCGTCGCCGACGTCGACCCAGGTGATGCGCGGGTCGCGCCGGAACCAGCGCAGCTGGCGGCGGGCGAAGCGGCGCGTGCGGCGCACGGCCTCCTCGACCGCCTCCTCCAACGAGCACCGGCCGCCCAGGTGGTCGAGCAGCTCTCGATATCCCAGGGCCTGGCTGGCGGTGGCCGACAGCGTCCGCTGGCGGCTCGCCAGCGTTCCCACCTCGTCGAGCAGCCCGGCGTCGAGCATGAACGTCAACCGGGCAGCGATGCGATCGTCGAGCACCGGGGCGGGCACCCGCAGTCCGATCTGGATGCACGGCGAGGGGGGGTAGGCACCAAGCCCGGGGCCGAACGACGAGAACCGGCGGCCGCTGCCGAGGGTCACCTCCAGGGCCCGCACGACCCGGCGGCGGTTGCTGGGCTCCATCCGGGCGGCGGCAGCAGGGTCGAGGGCGGCCAGGCGACGGTGCAAGTGTTCGGTGTCGGGCTGCGCCTCCACCGTCGCCCTGGCCTCGGGGTAGCGACCGGGCAGGTCGAGGTCGTCGACCACGGCTCGCAGGTAGAGGCCGGTCCCCCCCACGAACAGGGCCCGGTGCCCGCGGCTGCGGATGCCCGCCAACGCGGTGCGGGCGGCGGCCTGGAAGCGGGCCAGGGAGAACTCCTCCTCGGGGTCGACCAGGTCGAGCAGGTGGTGGGGCACCTCCGCCCGATCGGCGGGCGACGGCTTGGCCGTGCCGATGTCCATGCCCCGGTACACCTGCATCGAGTCGACGCTCACCACCTCGAGGTCGCGGTGTCGGCGGGCGAGCTCGAGCGCCAGCGCCGATTTCCCCGACGCCGTCGGTCCAACGATGGCGAGATCGTGAGAGGTCATGCGCCTGCGGTGAGGGCGGTCACCCGAACACGGCCGTAACCGGGATCCGGGTCCGGTGGCGGGGCAGCGCGCTGACCCCCACCAGGTCGCCGGCCAGGTGGTGGGGGGCGGCGGCAGTGATGCGCACCTCGGCGAAGGTACCGGGCACCAGCCGCGCCGGTGCAGCGAAGTGGACGAGCTTGTTCTGCCGGGTGCGCCCGCTCAGCACCGCCGTGTCCTTCTTGCTCGGCCCTTCGACGACCACCTCCTCGACCCTGCCCAGCCGTGCCTGGTGGCGGACCAGGGCGCTGCGCTCCACCACCACCCGGAGCTGCTCGAACCGCTCGGCCACCACCGGCGCGGGGACGAAGTCGTGCACCTTGGCCGCCGCCTCGGTGCCGGGGCGGGGGCTGAAGACGAAGGTGTAGGCGCTGTCGTAGCCCGCCGCGGCGACCACCTCGAGGGTGCGATCGAAGTCGGCATCGGTCTCGCCCGGGAACCCCACGATGAGATCGGTGGTGAGGGCAAGGTCGGGCACGGCCCGGCGGGCCTCCTCCACCCTGGCCAGGTAGCGCTCGGCGGTGTAGCCGCGGTGCATGGCGGCCAGTGTGCGGTTGCTGCCGGCCTGGAGGGGGAGGTGGAGGTGCTCGCAGACCGCCTCGGTCTCGGCCATGGCGGCGATCGTCTCCGGGCGGAGGTCCTTGGGATGGGGGCTGGTGTAGCGAACGCGGCGTATCCCGTCGACGGCGCCGATCGAGCGCAACAGCGCGGCGAAGAGCGGCCGGCGCCGGGTCAGGTCGCGCCCGTAGGAGTTGACGTTCTGGCCGAGGAGGGTGACCTCGACGACACCCGCGGCGACCAGGGCCTCGACTTCGGCTACCACCTCGTCGAACGGGCGGCTGATCTCCCGTCCCCGTACCGATGGCACGATGCAGAACGCGCACGAGTTGTCGCAACCGATCTGGATGGTCACCCACGCCGACCAGGGCACGTTCCGGCGCACGGGCAGAGCCGAGGGGAACGCTTCGCTCTCCTCGAGGATCTCGGTGATGGGGCCCTCGTCGATCGCCCGGTGCAGCAGCTCGACGGCGGAGCCGACGTTGTGGGTCCCGAGCACCACGTCGACGTGGGGCGCTCGCTGGCGCACCACCTCGCGGTCCTTCTGGGCCAGGCAGCCGCCCACCATGATCTGCAGGCCGGGACGGGTGGCCTTGAGCGCCTTGAGGTGGCCCAGGCTTCCGTAGAGCTTGTCGTCGGCGTTCTCCCGGATGCAGCAGGTGTTGAGCACGACCACGTCGGCGTCAGCGACCTCGTCGGTGGGCTCGAGGCCGTCGGCCTCCAACAGCCCGGCGATGCGCTCGGAGTCGTGCACGTTCATCTGGCACCCGAAGGTGCGGATGACGTACCGGCGAGGGGCCACGAGGCCCCAGGTTAGGAGGCTGGTGTCGCGACGGGGTTCGACACCAGCCTCCCAACAAGCGTCACTCGTCCGGATCGGTTCCGGCGAGGCGGAGATCGGGGTTGACCGCGGGGATGGTGGACGGGCCCTGGCGGTTGCCGATGCACAGCCGGATGGCGGTGCGCCGCTCCCCGTCGATCTCGATGTCGGCGAAGTTGGGCACGCAGACCAGGTCGATGCCGGCAGCGGCGACATAACCCCGAGCGATGGCCAGGGCCTTGATCGCCTGGTTGAGGGCACCGGCGCCGACGACTTGGACCTCGACCGTGCCCATCTCCCTGACGACGCCCGCCATGGCGCCAGCAACCGAGTTGGGGTTGGACTTGCTGGAGACCTTGAGCATCTCTCCTTCGTTGGCCGATGGAGGGACGCTGGGTGCAGCTGTGGAAGTGGTCATGGCCATAGGTGAGATATTCGACGCCCGCGCGGCAAACTCCTTCCCGCTGCAACAGTTGCACCAGAAAGTGCAGTCGGACCGGCGCCACGACGGCGCCGAACGCCAGCAGTGTCGCGGGAAGAGACGAGCGCTGGTCAGTCGAGGCGCAGAGGCTGGTCGTCGGGATCGATCACCCCGGGCTCACGCTCCCCACCGCCTTCGGCCTTGGCCCCGATGCCCACCTTGACCCGGATGCGCTCGGAGATGTCGACCATGAGCTCGGGGTTGTCGGCCAGGAAGCCCTTGGCGTTCTCCCGACCCTGCCCGAGCTGCTCGCCCTCGTAGGTGTACCAGGCCCCCGACTTCTTCACGATCCCCAGATCGACCCCGACATCGAGGAGCGACCCCTCGCGGCTGATGCCCTTGCCGTACATGATGTCGAACTCGGCGACGCGGAACGGCGCCGACACCTTGTTCTTCACCACCTTGACCCGGGTGCGGTTGCCCACCACCTCCACGCCCTCCTTGATCGCCTCGATGCGGCGGATGTCGAGGCGCACCGAGGAGTAGAACTTGAGGGCTCGACCTCCAGGAGTGGTCTCTGGCGAGCCGAACATCACGCCGATCTTCTCGCGCAGCTGGTTGATGAAGATGCAGATGGTGTGCGACTTGTTGAGGTTGGCGGTCAGCTTGCGCAGGGCCTGGGACATGAGCCGGGCCTGGAGACCTACGTGGGCATCGCCCATCTCGCCTTCGATCTCGGCTCGGGGGGTGAGGGCAGCCACCGAGTCGACGACCACCACGTCGAGCGCTCCCGAGCGGATGAGCACGTCGGCGATCTCCAGCGCCTGCTCGCCGGTGTCGGGCTGGGAGATGAGCAGCTCGTCGACATCGACCCCGATGGCCCGGGCGTAGACGGGGTCCATGGCGTGCTCGGCGTCGATGTAGGCGCAGATCCCGCCGTTGCGCTGGGCCTCGGCCACCACGTGCATGGCCAGGGTGGACTTGCCCGACGACTCCGGGCCGAAGACCTCGACCACCCGGCCCCGGGGGAGGCCGCCGATGCCGAGGGCCAGGTCGAGGGCGAGAGCGCCGGTGGGGACGGCCTCGATGTCCATCGTGGTCTTGTCGCCCATCTTCATGATGGAGCCCTTACCGTGCTGCTTGTCGATCTGGCTGATCGCCATCTCCAGTGCCTTGGCTCGGTCCACTGCTGCTCCTGTTCTGTGCTGTCACCTGAGGAGGACCTCGGAGGTCCGACACGAGTCACCCTAGGAAGGAGGTGTGACAACAACGG
Organism: Actinomycetota bacterium; assembly: GCA_016781135.1. GTDB lineage: Bacteria > Actinomycetota > Acidimicrobiia > Acidimicrobiales > CADCSY01 > JADDRA01. Next base: position 13,152 of record JADDQY010000053.1, on the reverse strand, counting down.
CGATCGGACAGATCACACCCCTGTGATTCTCGGTCCACCCTAACCCACGAACGGGCGTTCGTTCAAGCACCGTGGCGACCGCCGTGACCGGCCCGACCTCACCCCAGGGGAAAGGTGGCGACCACCTCGTAGTGGTTGGGCACCCCGGGCCGCTTCGAGGCGAGGCTGGCCACCAACGCCACCTCGTGCACGGTCCACTGGCCCCGCACCTCGGCGCCGGTGAGGCCGTCGAGGGTGCGCTTGCCCCGGCTCCGGGCCAAGGTGATGTGGCCGGTGAAGGGTTTGGGATCGGGAGGGGCGCCCACCTCGGCCGTGCTCGCCACCATCGCCTTGGCCATGGGCTCGAGCCCGGCCACGGGCACCTGCAGCACTCCTCGCCCGAAGCGGCCGACGTTGGGACCGATGTCAGCGACGACCGGGTGGGCGGTGGCGGCCGCTTCGGCCACCCCCCGCCCGGCAGCCACCCCCTCGTCGACGGTGACCTCGCCGAAGAACCGCACGGTGACGTGCCACTGGTCGGGCTGGGTCCAGCGCACCCCTGGCCGCTCGGGACGAGGCAGGGCGGCGAGGCTGGACAGCACCTCCTCGGAGGGCCATGCGGCGACGAACAGGCGCACGGCGCGACCGTCAGTGAGCCGAGGGAGCCATCGGCGGCACGAGCACCGGTCTCCGAGGCCCGCGGTCAGCCGTGGAGGCGGGCCAAGGGGGCGGCGGCGGCCGGTGAGATCAGCTCGGGCTCCTCGACCACGCGCTCGGCGGCAGGGTCGGGCAGTCCGGCGGCCCCCGCCATCTCCCGCACCGTCAAGGTCTCCTGGTGCACCAGCTGCTCGGCCACGGCCACCAGCCGCTGCGCGTTGTCCTGGAGGATGGACCGGGCTGCCTGCTCGGCCTGGGACAACAGCTTGGCCACTGCCGGCTCGGACCGGCTCTCGGTGCGGGACCGGGTGACGGCATCGTCGTCGCGCCCGGCCAGCTCGAAGCGCCCGGTCATCGCCCAGCGCTCGACCATCTTGCGGGCGAGCTTGGCGGCGTCGTCGAGATCGTCCTCGGAGCGGGTGCTCGGCTCCCCGAAGGTGGCCACCTCGGCCGCTCGACCTCCCAGCAGGACGATCAGCTGGGCCATCAGCTCCCGCTTGGTGAGCGTCTCCCGGTCGTCACCGAACGACCACGCCGACTTCGTGGAGCTGGCCCGGGGCACGATCGACACCCGGCGCGGGATCTTCACGTTCTTCAACAGCAAGGACAGCAAACCGTGGCCGGCCTCGTGGTAGGCGATGAGGCGCTTCTCCTCCTCGTCGATCAGACGGGAGCTGCGGGCCCCACCCGACACCCGGACCACCGCCTCTTCGATCTCATCGGCGGTGATCTTCGTGCGGTGCCGGCGGGCGGCGAGGAGGGACGCCTCGTTGATGATGTTGGCGAGCTCGGCTCCGCTGAGCCCCGTGGTCTGGCTGGCCACGTCGGCCCAGTCGACCTGGCGCGACACCGGGCGTTTGGCCGCATGGAGGCGCAGGATGGCGAGGCGGCCGGCGAAGTCGGGGCGTTCGATCTGGATCCGACGGTCGAAGCGGCCGGGGCGCACCAAGGCGGGGTCGAGCAGCTCGGGCCGGTTGGTAGCACCGAGGATGAGCACCCCCGAGGAGGCGGCGAAGCCGTCGAGCTCGACGAGAAGCTGGTTGAGGGTGTGGTCGAACTCCCGCTCACCGCTGCCTCCACCGCTGCGCTTGAGCCCGATGGCATCGAGCTCGTCGATGAAGACGATGGCGGGTGAGTCCTGGCTCTTGGCCTGCTCGAACAGCGAGCGGATGCGGGCGGCGCCGAGCCCCACGTACTGCTCCACGAAGCTCGAAGCCGAGACGTAGTAGAAGGGCACCCCGGCCTCACCGGCCAGGGCCCGGGCGAGCAGGGTCTTGCCGTTGCCCGGATGCCCGCACAGGAGGATGCCCTTGGGCAACTCGGCACCGAGGGCCCGGAAGCGCTCCGGGTCGGCCAGATACTCCTTGACCTCACGGAGCTCCTCGATCGCCTCGTCGAGACCAGCGACGTCGACGAAGGTGACCGTCGGACCGTCGAGGGTCGACGCTTCGGCGAACACCGGCGCCGGCGCCTGGCCGGCGCCTGGCCCACCGGCGGCCACCTTGGCTGCCTGCAGCTTTCCGGCCGGGACCTTGCCGGCCAGCATCTTGTCGAACGCCTTGGCCGCAGGCCGCTTGCCCACCCTGGCGGCGGTGGCCTGATCGGCGAGGACCTTGGTGGCGTCGGCGGCGACCATCGGGGGGACCTCGACGGACGAGCGCGCCGCCAGCGCCCTGCGTCGGTCGTGGCGGGTCAAGTAGAGCACCAAGCCGAGCACCGAACCGATGGCCGCGACGGCGGCAAGGAACGCGGGATGCAACAAGATGTCGACGGTTGACATGTGGGAGGGCACCTCGAATCGATCGACCTGCTCTCCAGCCCGCTCGGAGACTAGCCCTTCGCGCTCGAACCGTTCAAACGGTCCCGCCCTCGCCCCAGCTCACCCGGGCCGGTCGAGCAGGCGGTGACGCAAGAGGTCGAGGGCGGCGCTGCTGGCCAGACGCCGGATGGACGTGCGGTCGCCGCTGAAGCGCAGGAGGACAGCGGCCACCTCGTCACCGAGGGCGACCCCGACGAACACCGTGCCCACCGGCACCCCCTCCTGGGTCTCGGGCCCGGCCACCCCCGTCACCGACAGTCCCACATCGCTCTCGAGCACCCGGCGGGCACCGGCGGCCATCGCCTCGGCGGCGGTGGCGGAGACCACCGAACCCTCGGGCACGTCGAGGAGGTCGAACTTCACCTCGCTGGCGTAGGAGACAACGCCGCCCCGGAACCACCCGCTCGATCCCGGCACCTCGCTGCAACGAGAGGCGATCAGCCCACCGGTCATCGACTCGGCCAGCCCCAACGTCAGGCCGGCGTCGCCGAGGAGCGTCCCCACCACCGACTCGATCGTCTCGTCGTCGACCCCGAACACCCGCTGCCCGAGGATCGCCCTCACTGCGGCCTCCTCGGCGTCGAGCACGGCTCGGGCGTCAGCCATCGTGGGTGCCTTGGCGGTGATGCGGACCTTTATCCCGTCCATGCCGCTGGCCAGGAAGGCAAGGGTGGGGTTGGGCGCCTGGTCGAGCGCCTCGATGCGAGGCGCCAGCTGCTCGGCCAGGGCCGACTCGTCCTCACCCCAGGTACGCAGCACACGGCTGACGATGACGGCGCCGCCTCCCCCCCGCTGCTCGAGGTCGGGCACCACCGCCCGCTCGACCATCTCGGTCATCTCGTGGGGGACGCCGGGAACGGCGTAGACGACACGATCACCGAGGGGACAGACGAGCCCGGGGGCGGTGCCCCGACGCTGCTCGATGACGATGGCGCCCTTGGGCACCTCGGCCTGGCGCTCGTTGCTGGCCGGCATGGGACGACCCCGGCGCTCGAAACGCTCGGCGATGCGGTCGAGGACCTCCTCGTCGCGCACCAGGTCCACGTCCATCACCCGGGCGAGCGCCTCACGGGTGACGTCGTCGGGGGTGGGGCCCAGGCCGCCGCAGACGATCACGGCGTCGCTGCGGCCGAGGGCCACCCGCAGCGCCGCCTCGATCCGCTCGACGTTGTCGCCGACCTTGGTCTGGAAGTGGGAGTCGATCCCCGCTTCGGCGAGGCGCCGCCCGATCCACGCCGAGTTGGTGTCGACCACGTCGCCCAGGACCAGCTCGGTGCCGACGGCGACGACCTCAGCCCGCACGGGAGCGGCTCAGCGACGCCGAGCTCGGGACGGCCGTGACCCCGGCGCCGTCGAGGATGTACTGGGCGCCGCTCACCAGGGTCAGGACCACCGCGGCCCACAGCGCGGCCTCGGCGACCACGGGCGCCCCCTCGGCGATCGGCGGGAACAGGGCGCAACCCACGGCCACCTCCTGCACGACGGTCTTGAGCTTTGCCGACCGCCGGGCGGGGACCGACACGCCCCGTCGCCCCACCGCGCTCCGGTAGACGCTCATGACCACCTCCCGCCCGGCGATGAGGCCGACGGGGGCCCACGAGAACGTGCGCTGGGCAGCCAGCACCGCCAATGCCCCGAGCACCAACACCTTGTCGGCCAGGGGGTCGAGGAAAGCCCCCGAGCGGGTGGTGCCGTGGCGGCGGGCCAGGTACCCGTCGAGGCCGTCGGTGGCGGCGAGAACGGTCCACATCCCCAGCGCCGGGAACGACGCGCCGGAGTCGGCGACCACAGCGAGCAGGACCGGGGTGAAGGCCACCCGGGCCAGGGTGACGCCGTTGGCCGGGGTGACGAGCGCCGAGGGCCCGAACGACGTGGTCACACGCCGCAGGACCCGGTGGCCCCGGTGGCGACGAGGTCGATGCCGGTGGTGGCGTCGACGGTGACGGTGGCGAGCTCGCCGACGGGAAGCCCGGCGGGAACGTGGACCACCCCGTCGATCTCGGGCGCCTCCCGATAGGTGCGACCGATGCCGGGTCGATCGACGAGTACCTCGACGGCGGAGCCGACCAGCCCTTCGCGGCGGCGGGAGGTGATGCCGTCCTGGCGCTCGGTGCACTCGGCGAGGCGCTCGTGCACTAGGGCGGGGTCAACCCGCCCGGGAAGCGACGCGGCATGCGTGCCTTCCTCGGGAGACCAGGCGAAGAAGCCGCACCAGTCGAGCTCGGCCTCGTCGAGGAAGGCGAGGAGGCGGTCGTGGTCGTCCTCGGTCTCGCCGGGGTAGCCGACGATGAAGTTGGAGCGGAACGCGGCGTCGGGCCGGCGGCGGCGGATGTCGGCCATGCGGGCGAGGAAGCGCTCGCCGTCGCCCCAACGGCGCATGGCACGGAGCAACGGGCGGGACACGTGCTGCAGCGACAGGTCGAAGTAGGGCACGCCGGTGGCACAGATCACCTCGATGAGCCCTTCGGTCAGGTCGGAGGGGTACAGGTACAGCAGTCGCACCCGTGCGACGCGCTCGGCGACGGCGTTCACCAGTGGGACGATGCGCCGGCTCCCCTCCCCCTGGTCGCGCCCGAACGCAGCCAGGTCCTGAGCGACGAGGACGACCTCCTTGACGTGGTCACCCAGAGCTTCGACCTCGGCCAGGAGGGACTCCATGCTGCGGCTGCGCTGCGGTCCGCGGAACGACGGGATGGCGCAGAAGCCACAGGCCCGATCGCAGCCCTCGGCGACCTTCAGATACGCCCACGGCGACGCCGACGCTGGCCGGGGCAGGTTGAGCAGGTCGAAGCTGGGCGGTGGCCCGCTGTCCCGGCGACCGAGGTGCACGGGGACGCCGAAGCCGGCGACGGCGTCGGCCTCGGGGAGCGCCTCGGCGAGCTCGGCGCCGTAGCGCTCGGCCAGGCACCCGGTGACGACCAGCTCGGCCCCGGGGCGGCGGGCGTCGCCCAGGGCGAGGACGGTCTCGATCGACTCGGACCTCGCCTCCTCGACGAAGGCACAGGTGTTGACGACCACGAGGTCGGCGTCGGCCACGGTGGGCGCGGGCACGAGTCCGTCGGCCTCGAGCACGCCGGTGAGCTTGTCGGAGTCGACCTGGTTCTTGGGGCAGCCGAGGGTCTCGATCCAAAAGCGCCTCCGCACCGGGCCACCCTAGCTTCCGCCCCCGCGCCCGCTCATGGCGAGGACGGCTACGGTTGACGTGGTGGCGGTCGAGAGCGCGCTCCTCGCCGCGGGCTACCCGGCGTCGATCGTCGTGATCTCCAGGTTCGTCCCCGTCGTGCGCCAGCGGCGCTGGTCCTGGCTGGCCGCCCACCACCTCGGCGTGGTCGCCATCGTCGCCGGCTGGGCGATCAAGGGGCGCACCCCGGCGGTGGTGATCAACGGCGCCTGGCTCGTCACCTCCTCGGTGTGGTACGCGCTCGGCCGACGGCGCTGAGCCTCGACCTGGTCTACCTCGTCACGTTCCTCCGCGGTCGACCGCGGTGAGGCCGAACCAGCCTTCCCGCTCAACAGCACGTGGCACGCCGACGGTCGCCCAGCGAGAAGCGGGGGATGGGTGATGCGGGCCAGCGCCGCCCGCGCTTCGGGTACAACGATGCCGTGGGCGCACGGCTGGTGCGGGCGCAGGGTCGTCCCCCGACGGACGACGAGGTGGAGCACTGGTTCGCCCAGCAGGGCCTGTCCGCTCGAACCTGGGGCAACGCCCCCCACGATCGCTACCGCTCGCACCGGCACGGCTACCACAAGATCCTCTACTGCCTCTCGGGCAGCATCGTGTTCCACGTGGGGACCGACGACCTGGAGCTAAGGCCTGGCGACCGCCTCGACGTGGAGGCGGGAACCGACCACGCCGCCACCGTCGGCCCACACGGTGTGCGCTGCATCGAAGCCGCCCGACCGCCGTGGTGATCCTTCCAGGAAGCATCCTGGCCGTGCCTAGCGGTCCGGGTCGCCGCCCGCCTGGAGGTCGTCGAGCTCCTCGGGGGTCATGAGCACGTCACGGGCCTTGGACCCGGTGGAGGGACCGACCACGCCACGCTGTTCGAGCAGGTCCATGAGCCGACCCGCCCGGGCGAAGCCGATTCGGAGCTTGCGCTGGAGCATCGACGTGGAACCGAGCTGGGAGCGCACGATCAGCTCCATGGCCGCTCGGCACAGCTCGTCGTCGTCGTCGCTGGTGGACGCACCGCTGTCGCCGCCGGCGTCGAGCAACGGGTCATCGCCCTCGACGCCCGAGGTGTACACCACTTTGGGCGCCTGCCGACGCCAGTGGGCGACGACCTTGTGGACCTCGTCCTCGCTCACCCATGCCCCTTGGATCCGGCGGGGGGTCGACGAAGCCGCCCCGAGCAGGAGCATGTCGCCCCGGCCCACCAGGCGCTCGGCCCCGCCCTGGTCGAGGATGACGCGGCTGTCGGCCAGGCTGGAGACGGCGAAGGCGAGCCGAGCGGGGATGTTGGCCTTGATGACCCCGGTGATCACGTTGACCGAGGGCCGCTGCGTGGCCACGACCAGGTGGATCCCGACCGCCCGAGCCATCTGGGCGATCCGGCAGATCGACTCCTCGACATCCCGGGCGGCGACCATCATGAGGTCGTTGAGCTCGTCGACGACGATGACGATGAACGGCAGGCGGCGGTAGATCGGCTCACCGGGGTCGTCCACGCCCTCGGCCCGAGGCTCGGTGCGTAGCTCGCCTCGGTCGAAGGCGGCGTTGTACCCGGCGACGTCGCGGACGCCGACCTCCGACAGCAGGTCGTAGCGGCGCTCCATCTCCTTCACCGCCCACGCCAGGGCGTTGGCTGCCTTCTTGGGGTTCACCACCACGGGGGTGAGGAGGTGGGGCAGGCCGTTGTACTGGCCCAGCTCGACGCGCTTGGGGTCGACCAGGATGAGGCGGACCTGCTCAGGCGTGCTCCGCACCAGGATGGAGGTGAGCAGGCTGTTGAGGCAGCTCGACTTGCCTGCCCCCGTGGCCCCGGCGATGAGCAGGTGCGGCATCTCCGCCAGGTTGGCCAGCACCGCCCGGCCGCTGATGTCGCGCCCCAGCGCCACCTCGCACGGGTGCACCGCCCGGCGGGCCTCGTCGCTGGAGAGGATGTCCCCCACCGCCACCAGCTGGCGCTGCTGGTTGGGAACCTCGACCCCGATGGCCGAGCGCCCGGGGATCGGAGCGAGGATGCGCACATCGGCCGAGGCCATGGCGTAGGCGATGTCACGGTGCAACGAGGTGACCCGGGCGACCTTGACGCCGGGGCCCAGCTCGAGCTCGTAGCGGGTGACCGTGGGGCCGACGGTCATGCCCACCAGACGGGTCTCCACCCCGTGGGCGGCCAGGGCCCGTTCGAGGGCACGCCCCGCCTGCTCAATCAGGCGCCGATCGACCTCCTGCACGGGGCTGCGATCGAGCATGGTCAGCGGCGGGAGCTTCCAGCTGCTGGGACTGGAGGCGGGACCGAGATCGATGGCCAACTGCTCCGAGTCACCGGCCGGTGCCGTTGGCTGGGCTGCCGGGACCGTGATGGCAGCGGTGGTCAGCTCCTCGTCGTCGTGCTCGGGCGAGGGGTAGGCGGCGTCGTCGAACAGCACGGGGGACGCCGCCGGCACGAGGACCTCGACGGTCTCGGGCGGTCCCTCGTCGCCCAGTGACGCCCGCTTGGCGGACGGCAGGGTCTCGAGCCAGCGCAGCGCCCGGCGCAACCCCTCACCAAGGGGATGCCGGACGGCGGCCAGCCGGGTGACGCCGCCGGCCAAGTGCCCGGCGGCGGCATTGACGCTGGTGGCGGTCACCGCCAACACGCCGGCGACGGCCACCGCTGCGAGGACGACGCCTGCTCCCCACGGAGACAGCACCGCCCGGAGGGGCCCGGCCACCCACCGGCCCACCGCCCCGGCGAGGTCGCCGGCGATCAGGTGCACCACGCCGTTGGCGCCGACCAGGAGCACGGCCAGGCCAAGGGCCACCCGGGCGGTCACGTCGCTCGGTCGACCCCGCACGAGGAGCCCGCCGACCCACAGCAGGGTCACGGGCACGACGAAGCGGGCGACCCCCAGCACGTCGACGAGGGAGCGATCGATGCGCCGACCCAGTGGCCCGGTGAGCCCCGCCCAGGTGCCGAGCGCTGCGAGCATGCCGGCGACCACCAGCACGCCGCCCCAGACGTCGGCCCGGGCAAGGGCCCGGCGGCACCCGGCGCCGAGACGTTCGAGCCGGCGGCGGCGGGCCGACCCCTTCCCGGGCGAGCGGCGCTTGGCCGGGGGACCCACCTTCTTGCGGGCGGATCCGGCCTTGCCCAACGGCCGTTGCCGAGTTGCAGTAGCCACAGTGGCAACAAGGCTAACAGTGGCAACAGCGGTGGCCGGCGACCGACGCGCGCGTCGGCGTCCTGGCCCGTCCTGGGCCGGAGACCGACCACCGTGTCCGGCTTGGCTTTCACCACCACGTCGTCGGTGAAGGGGTGAAGCGGCGGAGGAGCGGCGGCCTCTCAGAGGATGCGCAGGACCGCGTCCATGCTCATCGGCGAGCCCGGGTCGGCGCGGCCGAGGACCTGGTTGAGCTCCGCTTGGATCAGGTTGGCGTGGTCGACGAAGGCCTGGGTGAAGTCGCCGAAGGACCAGGTGCGGCCCTCCACCTGCACGGTGACCCGGAAGAGCTCCTCGGGGGCGACGTCGCCGGCCTCGGTCAGGTTGTCCAGGACGAAGCGGTACGTGCTGGACGCCTGGCTGAAGGAGCTGTGGCGCACGTAGAAGGCCCACAGCGTCGGGAAGTCGAGCAGGTCGCCGAAGACGCTCCTCGACGGGTCGCCCCCCTGCCCGGTCAGCACGGCGTCGACAACCCGCTCGATGAGCCGGGTGGGCGCGGCGCAGACCCGGCCGGTCTCCTTCCTGCGGAAGTGCCCGTTGGCCTCGGCGAAGCCGACGACATCGGCCACGGTGATCGTCGCGCCGGCGCCGGCGCCGTCGCCCCGGTTGAGCAGGTCGATGGCCGCCGAGAAGATGCCCCGGCTGGCCTTGAAGACCGAGGCGACGGGCGACGGCAGGCTGCCGTGGGCGGGGACCGGGTTCAAGGCGCGGTGGAACAGCACGAGCGGGAGGGTCGTGCCCAGGTTGCTGACGTCGAGCAGGCCCTGGACCGTGCTGCCACCCGAAGGGTTCACCTGCCGGTAGTGCTCGGCCAGCCAGGCGAAGCCGTTCAGCACGTCAGCGAGGTCGCGCCGGAGCGCCTCGTAGGCTGACACGTTCATCTCCCCGCCCAGCCGCGAGGGGCTGTCCGGGTAGGTGCAGCGAGCGGACCTCATCGGCACCCCCGCTCGCTTGGCCCGCTTCTGGGCACCTCGGCTGGCGGAATCCTCGAGCAGCAGGCGACCGTGCTCGTCGGTGTGGTCTCCGAGGGTCAGCATCCGGTCGAGCGCCAGACCCCGCCGTGCCGCCTGTCCACCCACCGGCGGGCGGCTCGGTGCCGGCATGAGGGCCATCGTGCCAGAGGCCCCTGCCTGCTACAACCGACCTCGATGCCGGCCGGCGACACCATCCACCTCGCCCCCCAGACGGGCTGCGGGCTGCGCCTGGCCCGGGGCGAGACCCTGCGGGTGATCTCGCCCACCGGTGAGCAGGTGGCCGACGTCGCCGCCTTCGCCGCCGCCGACCCCCGGGAGTGGCTCTCGTCGGGACGCACCATCGACTACGGCGGCAGCATCTACGTGGAGACCGGCACGATCCTGTACTCCAACCGGAGCACGCCCCTGCTCACCATCACCGCCGACACCGCCGGTCGCCACGACTTCCTGCTCAGCCCGTGCTCGGCGGAGATGTTCCGGCGCCTCTACGGCGTCGAGGGGCACCACCCCAGTTGCTTCGAGAACCTGGCGACCCACCTCGATCCGCTCGGCATCCCCCCCGACGCCATCCCCACCACCCTCAACCTGTTCATGGTGGTCACCCCCGATCCCGAGACCGGCCGCATCGACATCAGCCCGCCGAGCAGCCGGCCCGGCGACCACGTCGATCTGCGTGCCGAGATCGACCTCGTCGTCGGCGTCACCGCGTGCTCGGCCGAGCTCACCAACAACGGCGCCCTCAAACCCATCGACGTCGAGGTCCATCGCCTCTAGCCAACGGCCACCCGGCCCCGGGCGAAGCGCTCAGGCCTCCATCACCACGGGAACGATCATCGGCTTGCGACGCGTGCGCTCGTTGACGAAGGCGCCGAGGGCCTTGCGCACATGGCGCTTGAGGGTGTCGAAGTCGGTGTCGTCGGAGCCCTCGATGGCCCGCACCACGTGCAGGCGGGCCTCCTCGAGCAGGTCCTCGGCCTCGGGGGCGTGCACCCAGCCCCGGGTGACGATCTCGGGTCCGGCGATCACCTCGCCCGATTTGGCGTCGACGGTGACGATCACCACCACCACGCCCTCCTCGGACAGGACCCGGCGGTCGCGCAGCACCCCGTGGCCGACGTCGCCGACCACACCGTCGACGTAGAGGTAGCCCGCCGGCACCTCGCCCACCTTGGCCAAGCCATCGTCGCTCAGCTCGATCTGGTCGCCGTCGGCGCAGATCATGACGTCGTCCTCGGCGAGGCCGACCGACACCGCCAAGCGCCCGTGGTGGATCAGGTGGCGGTACTCGCCGTGCACCGGCACCAGCCACTCCGGGTCGGTGATCGACAGCAGGGTCTTCAACTCCTCGGCCATGGCGTGACCGGTGACGTGGACGTCGGCGAGGCCGGAGTGGATCACGTCGGCGCCCAATCGGTGCAGACCGTCGATCACCTTGCCCACGCTCGTCTCGTTGCCGGGGATGGGGTGGGAGCTGAGGATGATGGTGTCCCCCGGTCCGACCCGTAGCCACTTGTTGTCGTTGGAGGCCATGCGCGACAGCGCCGAGAGGGGCTCTCCCTGCGAGCCGGTGGAGATGACGCACAGCTGCTCGGGAGCGATGTCACCGATGTCGGCGATGTCGGCGATCTTGTCGTCGGGGATGTGCAGCCGGCCGAGGTCGCGGGCCAGGCGCACGTTCTTCTTCATCGACAGGCCGAGGGTGGCGACCAAGCGGCCTTCGGCGATGGCCACGTCGGCGATCTGCTGGATGCGGTGGATATGACTGGCGAAGCAGGCGGCCACGACCCGCTGACCCCGGGCGGCGGCGAACAACGAACGGAGCGACTCCCCGATGGAGCGCTCGGACCGGGTGTGGCCGGCCTCCTCGGCATTGGTGGAGTCGCTGAGCAGGAGGCGGATGCCCTGCTCGACGGCGATGGCGCCGATGCGGGCCAGGTCGGTGGTGCGCCCGTCGACCGGGGTGAGGTCGAGCTTCCAGTCGCCCGAGTGCAGGATCACGCCCTGAGGGGTGTGCCAGGCAGTGGCGAAGCCATCGGGCACCGAGTGGGTGACGGGGATGAACTCGACGTCGAAGGGCCCGATGCGGCGCCGGTCGCCGTCGGCAACGGGGATGAGCTCGGTGCGCCCGAGCACACCCGCCTCCTCGATGCGGTTACGGGCGATGCCGAGGCTCAGCGGCGATCCGTAGATCGGGAACGAGAGGTCGCGCAGCAGGTAGGACAGTGCCCCCACGTGGTCCTCGTGCCCATGGGTGAGGATGCAGGCGTCGACCCGCTCGGCGTTGTTGCGCAGCCAGGTGAAGTCGGGCAGCACGAGGTCGACGCCGAGCATCTCGGCCTCGGGGAACATGAGCCCGCAGTCGAGCAGGACGATCCGCCCCTCGAGCTCGAAGCAGGCGCAGTTGCGCCCGATCTCTCCCAGCCCCCCGAGGAACGTGATGCGGACCGGGCTAGGCACGGAGCTCGGCGAGGACTCGGCGAGCCTCGTCCTCCAGGCCGGCGGGAGCCGGGCCCATCGGCGGCCGGCACTCGCCGACGGAGCGATCGAGCACCCGCATCATCGCCTTGGTGGGCACAGGGTTGGGAGCCTCGTCACCGGTCTCGTAGGCAAAGCTGGGCAACAAGCGGCGGTTGAGCGTCCGGGCGGCGGTGACGTCGCCCCGCTCGAAGGCGGCGATCATGGCGGCGGTCTCCTCGCCGGCCCAGTGGCTGGCCACGCTGATGACGCCGACCGCACCCACCGCGAGCAACGGCAGGGTGTAGCCGTCGTCACCGCTGTAGAGCTCGAAGCGCTCCGGCGTCTGCGCCAGCAGCCGGGCGGCCTCGGGGGGGTTGGCCGTGGCGTCCTTGACCGCCACCACGTTGGGGACCTCTCGAGCCAGCGCCACCAGGGTGGGGGTGGCCACCTTGCGCCCGGTGCGAGGGGGGATGTCGTAGACCACCACCGGCAGCTCGGTCGCGCCCGCCACCGCCGAGAAGTGGGCGAACAGCCCCGCCTGGGACGGGCGGCTGTAGTACGGGGTGACCACCAGCAGGGCGTCGACACCGGTGCTGGCGGCTGCCCGGGCGAGCCACACGCTGTGGCGGGTGTCGGCGCTGCCCACCCCGGCCACGACCGGGATGGTGACCGCCTCGGCCACCGTCCGGAACAGCTCGAGCTTCTCGTCGTCGGTGAGCGTCGGGCTCTCCCCGGTGGTGCCGGCCAGCACCAGGCCGGTCGTGCCGTGGTCGGCCAGCCAGCGGGCCAGGGCGACGGCGCCGTCGTAGTCGACGCCGAGATCGTCGTCGAAGGGGGTCACCATGGCGGTGACCACGGGTCCGAACCGGGCCACTAGTGCTCCGTTCCGTAGGTCGCACG
>JADDQY010000085.1 GCA_016781135.1 Actinomycetota bacterium | reverse complement strand
GGTGCTGTTCATGGACGAGCTGGCCGAGTTCGCCCGGCACGTGCTCGACGCTCTTCGCCAGCCCCTCGAGGAAGGGGTGGTGCGGGTGTGCCGGGCTCGCGCCAGCGTGGTGTACCCCGCACGCTTCCTGCTCGTCGGAGCGATGAACCCGTGCCCCTGTGGGGAGGGCGGCCCACCCGGTTCCTGCCGGTGCAGCCCCGCCGCCCGGAGCCGTTACGCCGCTCGAGTGTCGGGGCCGTTGCTCGACCGCTTCGACCTGCGCATCGAGGTTGCCCGTCCCGAGCCGGCGGCGCTGTTGTCGGGGCCGCCGGGCGAGTGCAGCGCGGCCGCGGCCGCCCGGTGCGCCGTCGCTCGCGCCATCGCCGCCAGCCGGGGCGTCCCGAGCAACGCCGAGTTGCCGGCATGGTCCCTCGACCAGGTTGCTGCGCTGAGTGCCGGAGCTGCCGGGGTACTCGAGCGGGCGTTGAGGTCGGGCTCGCTGAGCGCCCGTGGGCTCGCTCGGGTTCGTCGCGTCGCTCGCACCCTGGCCGATCTCGCTGAGCGGGAGGGTCCTCTGGGAGAAGAAGACGTCTGCCTGGCCCTTCAGTTGCGGGCCGAGCCCGACCGGCTGGGTGTGGCCGCATGAGCGGCGGAGTGTCCCGGTACGCCGAGGTCCGCCAAGACGGCGGGGACAGGATCGGCGAGGGGGCCGACCCGCCGGCCCCGGCGTTCGTGGCCGCGTTGGCCGGCCTGTCGGGGATGGGTCCGGTTCGGCTCCGGGCTCTGCTCGCCGCCTCAGCACCCGAGCAGGCATGGCGGTCGGTGCTCGCCGGTCGAGCCCACCTCCACCCCGGGCTGGTCGGGGTGACGAGGGGGGTCGATGCCGCGCTCAGCGGGCGGTGGCGAGCCGAGGCGAGGCGAGTCGACGTGGCGGGCCACTGGAAGGCCCACGCCGACGCCGGAGTCGGCGTCAAGGTTAAAGGCGACGACGGCTTCCCGCTGCCGTTGCTCGAGGACCCCGAGTCCCCGGCGGTGTTGTTCCACGTCGGTTCCCTGGAGGTGCTGGAGGGGCCGAGGGTGGCGGTGGTGGGCACCCGTCGATGCACGGCGGCGGGACGGGCGACGGCGCGGGAGCTCGGTCACGACCTCGCCGCCGCGGGGGTCTGCGTGGTGTCGGGCCTGGCCGCGGGCATCGACGGGGAGGCCCACCTGGGGGCACTGGCGGCGGCCTCGGCGGCTCCGGCGGCGGTCGTCGCCACCGGCCTCGACGTCGTCTATCCCCCTAGCAACGTCGCGCTGTGGCGTCGGGTGGCCACGTCCGGCTGCGTACTGTCGGAGTACCCCGTTGGCACCCGGCCCGAGCGTTGGCGCTTCCCGGCTCGCAACCGCATCATCGCCGCCCTGGCCGACGTCGTAGTCGTGGTCGAGAGCCACGCCCGCGGTGGCTCCCTGCACACCGTCGACGCTGCCCTCGAGCGCGACAGGCCGGTGATGGTCGTGCCGGGGCCGGTGCGCAGTCCGGCATCGGCGGGCACCAACGACCTCCTGGCCGCCGGGAGCCCGCCCGTGCGGGACGCAGCCGACGTCTTGGTGGCCTTGGGTCTCGGCGCCGCCGCTGCCAGCCGGGGTCGGGCCGCACCTCGGTCGCCGAGCGAGCCGTTCGCTGCTGGTGTGCTCGAGGCGTTCGGATGGCAACCGGCCACGATCGAGCAGCTCGCCGTCCGGCTCGGCGAGCCACTCGGGCGGTTGGCCGTCGAGCTGGCCAGCCTCGAGCACGAAGGGTGGCTGATGCGAACCGGAAGCTGGTACGAGCGCACGGTTCCTCCCAGATGAGGCGGTTTCCGGAATCGGCGTGGTCCGGCGCGCTACATTGCGCTGCGGCGTCGACCGAGTGGGGGGAGAAAGCGGTGCGAGAGCACAGGAACGTCATCGTGACCATCGGTGTGGTGGCGGCGCTCGGGTTGAGCGCCTGCGGCGGGGCGGACGAACGGCCGCTGAGCAAGGCCGATTTCATCGCGCGGGGGAGCGCGATCTGCAGTGAGGGGAGCCAACGCATCCAGGAGGCGGCGCGCACGGCGTTCAGCGAGCAGGGGGCGATCCCCCCGGCCGAGGAGATCTCCGCCTTCGCCGCCACGACGGTGGCTCCGACGATCGAGCGCGAGGTCGACCGCCTGAGCGAGCTGAAGCCACCGGAAATCGATGAAGATCGGGTCGAGGAGATCCTCGAGGCCGGCCGCAACGGGGTTGAGACCGTGCGTCAGGACCCGACGATTCTGCTCAGCACCGCCGACGACGGGTTCGGCCGCTACCGGGAGCTGGCCAGCGGCTACGGACTGCAGAACTGTGGCGGTTCGAGCGAAGCGACCAGGGATGCCATCTCGGGGATCGTCCGCCAGCAGACCTGAGGAAGCGTCCGGCGGGGCGGGCGATGAGCTGCCCTGGGAGCTCGGTCGGTTCGCCGGATCGCTGACCTCGGCATCGCCGAGCACGGTCCGCGCGTACCAGACCGACCTCAGGGCGTTCATCGAGTGGGTGGGCCGAGCGGGAGTCACCAGCCCCGATGCCGTCGACCGCCGGCTCCTGCGCCGCTACCTGGCGCATCTCACCACCAGACGCCTCGCCCGGCGCACGATCGCCCGCAAGGCGTCGTCGCTGCGCCGATACTTCGGCTGGCGGGCCCGCACCGCTCGGGTGGCCGTCGACCCGTCGGTCGGGTTGTCGGTGCCCGCCGGAGGGGGACGCCTTCCTCGGGTGTTGCGAGCCGACGAGCTCGAGGCGTTGCTCGACGCTCCTCCGGCGGTGGTCGACGCCGACGCCGACGCTGTTCGCCTGCGTGACGACGCCGTGCTCGAGCTGTTGTACGGGAGCGGGTTGCGGGTGGGCGAGCTGTGTGCCCTGCGCCCCGACGACCTCCAACTCGATCAGGCCAGCGTGCGGGTCTGGGGCAAGGGAGCGAAGCAACGGCAGGTGCCGCTGAGCCGACCGGCCGCCGAGGCGATGGCGGCGTGGATGGCGCGCGGCAGGGCGGACCTGGCCGGCCCCGCCTCCCCACCTGATGCCGTCTTCTTGAACGCTCGCGGCCGCCGCCTCGGCTCGCGCGACGTCCGGCGCATCCTCGACCGCCGGGCGCTGGCACCGACGCAGCCCCACGCGCTGCGGCACACCTTCGCCACCCACCTGCTCGACGGGGGCGCCGACCTGCGGGCGGTCCAGGAGCTGCTCGGTCACGCCGATCTCGCCACCACGCAGCACTACACTCACGTCAGCAAGGAACGGCTGCGTGCCGTGCACCAGGCGTCACACCCACGGGCCCGACCTCCGACCAGGGACTGATGTGAACCAGGAAGACCCAGCGGAGATCGCCCAGCTGTGGACCGAGTTCAAGGCGACCGGCGATCCCGAGCTGCGCGACCGCCTGATCATCCACTACTCGCCGCTGGTCAAGTACGTGGCCGGCAGGGTCGCGGTGGGCCTTCCCGGCAACATCGAACAGGCTGATCTGGTCAGCAACGGCATCTTCGGGCTCATCGACGCCATCGGGAAGTTCGAGCCCGATCGCGGCTACAAGTTCGAGACCTACGCGATCTCCCGGATCAAAGGCGCCATCCTCGACGAGCTGCGCTCGATCGACTGGGTGCCGAGATCGGTGCGGCTCAAGGCCCGGGCGATCGAGCAGGCCTTCGCCAAGCTGGAGTCCGAGCGCCGCGGCACGCCGTCCGACGGCGACCTGGCCGCCGAGCTGGGCATGACCGAGGCCCAGCTGCAGTCGACCCTCAGTCAGATCTCGTTCGTCGGCCTGGTGGCCCTCGACGAGATCCTGCTGGTCGGCGGAGAGCGGGGGGAGGTGCTCACGCTCGGCGACACCCTCGCCGACCCCAACCGGGGCCCGATGGCAACCTACGAGGTCGAGGAGATGCGTCAGCTGCTGGCCGACGCCATCAACCGGATGAGCGACCGGGAGAAGCTGGTCCTCACCCTCTACTACTACGAAGGCCTGACCCTCGCCGACATCGGCGAGGTGCTGAGCGTGAGCGAGAGCCGGGTCTGTCAGATCCACACCAAGGCCGTCATCCACCTCCGGGCCAGGCTCGCCGCCGCCGACCGCGAGATCGCCTGAGGAGGTCCGCCTCGAACCGGAGGTTCGAGGGCGAGCTTGATGGTGCTCCGAGGGGCGGCGAAGCCGCCGGCCTCGGCGACCACTCATCTGGGTCGCTCCGCTTGCCCAAGCGCCAGCCAGGAGGGCCGGCCTTCGGCGGCGGCCACGGCCGGCGGTCGAGAACGGCCCTTCCCTTGGTGGTCCACATGAATTAGG
>JADDQY010000060.1 GCA_016781135.1 Actinomycetota bacterium | reverse complement strand
GTGGTGGACCCCTACCGCGTCACCAACGTCCGTGAGAGGAACACCTAGACCCGTGGCGGGCCCTGTTCGGTCCGTACATCGCGATCGACGGTCTGCGAACCGAACAGATCGACGTTCCGCGGCCATGAAACTCGCGCCCGAATGTCAGGCACCGGTCTGGGCTAGCCGGCACCTTCCGCGGCGGCTCGCAGCCGGCGTACGAGTTCTGTGAGCGGGAGGTCCCGGTGCTCGGCGACGGCTCGGATCCACGCGGTGGCAGTGAGTCCGGCGTTGCTCCAGAAGTCGTCGCTGTCCCAGTAGGCGACCTCCTCCAGCACGTCGACCTCCACGCCGCGTGGGTGGCCGCCACGACGAGCACGGCGTAGCGGATCTTCTGGTTCTGGCTTTCCCGGAACGCGGCTTCCGGGAGGTGCCTGTTGATCAAACCTTCCTGGTTGATAGGCGAGGCGGGGCTGATGCCGCCCTCGGCCAGTGCTCGTGCCGCCAACCGCATGAACACCTCGCCCGGGAACGGGTTGTTCTTGGGGTGCAGGGGACGGATCCGGTCGAGGGCGTCGACGATGTCGGATCCGCTCTCCAGAGCGTGCAGCAAGAGGTGGACCGCCTCGGCCGCCTGCTCGGGTTTGGGCCGATGCCCTTGGACCACGGGCGACCACCGTAGGTCACCCCGCCAGTCGCCGACGGGCCCGGGGCTGACAGGCTGGCCGCCGGGCAACCAGCCTGTCAGCCCGCCTCGCTGCCCTCGGCCCCGGGTCCACACCCTTTCTCGGCGGACCGACCGCCGTCGGCGTGGCGTAGCCTTGGGCCATGGCCCGCAGTGCCGAAGACCTCAGCGCTGATCCTGTCATCGTCGTCATCAACGAGGGCGACGATGTGGGCACGTTCGACGAGTGGCGGGCGATCCTCGCCGACGACGATCCCTCGGACGTCGATGCGGACGCCGCCGAGATCCTCCGGGAGATCCGAGAGCACGGCGAACGTTGACGCCGGTCGTGCTCGACGCGTCGGCCGGCGTCGAGCTGGCACTTAAGACGCCGGTCGGCCAACGGCTCGGCGTGTAGCTACCGGGCGACGTGACGATCTGGGTACCTGAGCACTTCTAAGCGGAAGCGGCTGCCGTTCTGCGTCGCCTCGAGCTGAACCAGTACACCGCGCCGGCTCGCGTGCAGGTTGCCCTCACCCGTCTCCTCTCGACACCGACCCGGCAGGTGGCGGTCAAGCCGCTCCTGGTCGAGGCATGGACCCTTCGCCACAACCTCACCATCGCCGACGCGCTGTACGTGGTCCTCGCCCGCCACCTCGAGGCCTCGCTGGTCACCGCCGATCGCAGGCTCGCCAGCGCGCCAGCCCTACCGGTGCGCACCATCACCCCCTGACGGCCGGAGACCCAACGTTGGGCCGTCTCTGGGCCGTCACACGACGGCCCAGGGCGGTCAACGGCGGTCACTCCTGGATCACGTTTCCCCAGGTCAAACCGTAGATCGGCGCAGACGCCCTGGTCACGAAGGCGCCGGTTCTGACCTACGACGACTGATTTCGGCATCGAGCGTCGCCTTGGCCGCCGAGCTGGCGAACCTTGGGGTTGGATCTCAGGTCTGGGTAGCGACCGGGGCTGACCTCGATGTCGTCGTTGACATCGACGACGTCTCGAGACCCTAAAGGGCGCCCGAAAACTTGGCTGTCCGTCCTACCCCTGGAGGCCTGGCACCAGCACCCAGTTCGCTCGCAGGTTCTCCATCGGCGTAATGAGCGGGGGTGAGGCTCCTGACCGCTCGCTGCACCACACCTGCACCACAAGCCATGGTCAAAGGCTGTCGATCAGGTGTCGTGGCGGTCAAGAGAAAAGTTGCGTTCACCTGCGAAAACACAGTCTTGTGCTGCTCAGCGAGCTGGGCCGTCCTCTGTTCGCAACGTAGAAGTCGGCGGTTCGAATCCGCTCACCTCCACCAGCGAACCTCCTTGTCAGAGCCGGTTTCTGTCCTTGGGCCGATCAATGACCTCCGCTCCTGCTACTCAAATTTCTCCCGGGAGTAGCATCGGCCCCCGGATCGGCGGCGGCAAAGGGGACGGCTTGCGGGGCCGCCCTAAGCTACGAGGCCAGGGGGCGTGGGAGCTCCGGGCTTACGTCGGCCGCGATGCGCTGACCGGGTTCAAGCGGCACGAGATCAGGACGGTGCGCGGCGAAGGGCCGCCGTGAGGCCGAGAGGGCCTGGTCGCCTTCGTCACCGAGCTCGCGACGACGGGGTGGCGGGCCGGGGCACGTTCGGCGAGCTGGTCGAGCCATGGGAGGCTGTCCGCTGTCGCCGGGTCGACAGCATGAGCGAGCATCGTCTCGCGACTCGTCGCCGATCACCCGACGTTGCCCTCCCGGGTAGCCTGAGCGCCCTGGCGGGCCGCCTGGACGAAGCGGATGAGCCCGGCAGCGGACACGGCGGCCCACACCGATTCCAGCACGAGGAAGCCGAGGTCCAAGTCGAGGGCGGCGACTGCCGCAAGGATCAGGCCGCCGAGAAAATTGAGCGTGAGGTAGGTGGCGGACGACGGCTGCAGCCGCTCGATCTGGGCAAGCACGAAGGCCGTCAGGATGAGCGCCGCACCGATCAGCTGGATGACCTGCTCCATTCGTGTCTCCTTGCAGCGCTGGTTTCTGCTCCCGGCTACCCGTAGTCCACCTGGTGCTCGGCGGCCAGGATGGACCGCAGCCCCAGTGGCCATGCCGGGCAAGCGGCGCTGGCACGGTACCGGTGGAACCTTTCTAGCCAACTCCCGCTTGTGCCCGGCCTTCGGATCCCAGGCCTCGTACTCGACCAGGTTGTCACCGGTGGTGTCGCCAAGTCCACCGCCCGGTTCGTCCAGGTCGGTGCCAGCGCCAGGACCGGACGTCCTCATGGGGCTCGACGCGACCAACCTGGGACAGCGGGATCCGCACCCCGAACAGCGGACGACGGTGGCCGTCGTCTTCACCGCTACTACCGACTCGAACCCTGACAGGCCGAACCACACCGCAGCACTACCTTCGGCTCCGGTCTCTCGCACCTTGGACAGGCACGAGATTCGGCGAGGCCTCCACCTCAGTGGTGGATGCTCGCTCTCCGGTCATCCCAGCTTCGATGCGATGGGCCTATGGTCTCGGCGCAGACCGGCCGTCCTCCTCACGCCAGCGTTGCTCGCGCCAACGATTCCATGAACCGGAACGCCCCTGGCGAGCGGCGTTCCGGCTCATGGCCCGAAGATGAAGCTGTGAGTTCAGCCCTCACCCGGCGGGACGTCGTCGGGCTCGCAGGTGCCCGGGGGGACTTCCTGGTTCTGTGTCAGGCAGCGGTTGTTCTGGTTCCACTCGTTGAGGGGCTCGCTGCCTGGCGGTCCTCCGGGAGCGCCCCGGCCGGCGGCGGAGAACGTCCCCGAGAGGGCGGCGCCGTTGCCGAGCATCGTGTTGTCGGTGATCAGCTTGGAATTCGCCCCCATCTCCATCAAGATGCCGTCGCCGAGGTTGTCGTGCACCGAGTTGTTCGTGAGGACGTTGTCGGTGCTTCCCTGCCGCCTGACCCTGATCCCGGCGTCGTCGCTTCCATCCTCGTCGCCGTTTGCAAAGATCTCATTGCCGCGGACGACGTTGCGGGCGCCGTCGCTGATCAGGAGTCCATTGGTGCCCGAGTCGTGGGCCAGCGCCGAGGTGTACTCGAAGGGGTTCATGTGGTCGAGCCCGTAGGTCGACAGCTCGCCGTTTTCGTGCCGCTGCACCAAGTGGTCGACCAACCCAGAGAAGTCGGCCTGGCCGGGCTTGATCTCGGGACAGACGAGGAGCGACCGCACGCACGCCGCCGTACTCGCCAAGCTGGCCCGGACCGTCCCCTCCTGTACGTCCTTGTCCGACGGCAACGAGCTGGAGAAGCCGCCGACCACCCTTCTGCCGTTGATGGTGCGCCCGAGGGGCTGAACCTGGCGAGAAAGATCGAAGGCGTCGAGGGCTTGGAGGTGATTGGATGCCAGGTCCAAAGCCTGCTGCTTCAGCTCACGCAGCCGCTCCAGCTCGTTGCTGGTGGACCTTGGCCCTCGAAGCGTGTTGTCAGGGGTCATCTCCATCCGCGGACTCCCGCGATGGCCGGTCACCCCCCCGGCGGCCCCGCTCCTCGCTTGTGAAGTGCTTCACACAGGCTACCCATGCGGCAGGCGTCGCCCCGCCTCGGTGTCCCGTCGCGTGATCTCGCTCGATGTCAACCGACGCCGCACGGTTCGGCATTCGCCGCCTCCCTGGTGCAAGAGTGCGAGCGACCAACGGCGGTGTGCCCCTGGGCACAGCGGACGGGCGGCACTCGGCATCGCCTGATGGGAAACGTGGCGCCGGCAGTTTCAGCAACGGAGGAAGGCGTCGGGTGTGATCGTCTGCGGCCCTCGCCCCGCCTCGCGTCGCACACCGCTCCAGGGACAGTCAGCTCCCGGTCAGGAAGTTTTCACCTCCACAACACAGGGGCGCGACGCAGCGGCCAGCCTGCGAGAGGGGCTGGACGAAGAACGTGCGCACCCTTGTCGCCGCCCCTCGTCACAGAGGTCTCGCACCCTCATGTCCGGGGATGGCGATCAGCGAGCGTGCGGCCTGTCCGACCCCGACACGGTGGGGGCGATCGGCGTCGCCTTGCCCGGCGACAGCGGCGGGCGGTGCTCGACGAGCAGGGCCGGGCGGTGGGGGTGCTGGTCTCGGTGGGGCTCGGCCTCTCCACGATCTCCAGCCCCGGGCCCATCGGCATCACCCGGCTCACCCGCCAGGTGGACCAGGCCGAGCGGGTGACGGCGTCGACGTCACGCTGCAGACCGCCCCGCAGCTGTAGAAGAACGAGTCAGTCGAACAGGCTGGGGGCTGGTTCCGCCCTGGGGCACCGCAAGCCCCAGGCAGGACCACGTTGCCGGGGTGGCCACCCGTCCCCGAGGAGTCGCCATGAGCAGACCCTGGCGGATGAGGAAGGGGCACCCAACCTTGTTCTGGTCCTCGATGGTGGAGACCTCGAGGTGCCCAGCGACGAGGCGTCGAGACCGTCCTCGGTATGGCCGAGGCTCAGCGGCCGGCCCTTACCAGGTCGGGGCCGTGGACGGGTTGGGCGCGCCTCCGGCAAGGTGCTCCAGCAGCAGGCGGTCGAGCTCGTCGGGGCACTCTTCCGGGACCCAATGGCTGACGCCGTCGAGGACCTCGAAGCGGAACGGCCCGTCGACATAGCGGCCAGTGCCCGTGGCAGCCTTCTTCCCGAGGGCGAAGTCACGGCTGCTCCAGACGTAGAGGGTGCGGGACCGGATCCGCCCGATGGCGGCAACGAGCCCCGGGCCATTGGCGCGGTACCAATTGATGGCGGCTCGGAGGGCACCAGGTAACCCCAGCGTCTCGAGGTACCGGTCGGCGCGCTCGACGGAGAGGCCGGTCGCCACGAGCAGGCGCCGCAGGACGGCGCCGCCACGCGCGCCGAGGACGGTCTCGGGGAGCCACGGCAGCTGGAAGAACGGGATGTAGGCCGAGCGCACCGCCTGCAGGCTCCCGGCGAGCGCCCGGGCCAGGGCTCGGGGATGGGGGGTGGACACAGCGGTCAGGCTGCGCACCCTTCCGGGGTGCCACGACGCTGCGGCCCAGCCGATCGCCCCACCCCAGTCGTGGCCGACGAGATGGAACCGGTCGTGACCGAGCGCGCTGGCCACGCCCAGCGCGTCGTCCACGAGGTACTCGATGCGATAGCTCGCCACGTCGTCGGGTCGCGCCCCAGGCGAGTAGCCCCGCTGGTCGGGCGCGACGACCCGGTAGCCGGCGGTTGCCAGCGTCGAGAGCTGGGCGGACCACGACGCCGAGGTCTGCGGGAAGCCGTGGAGGAGCACGACGAGCTCTCCGGACGGCGGACCGCCGATGAGGGCGTCGAAGCGCAACGGCCCGACGTCCACGACCGTGGACACGATGTCGGTGCCAGCGCCGGTCACGCTCGAGTAGCGGTAGGCGGCACGTCCGGCGTTCTCACCGAATGGACCATCCCCCGAATCGCCAGCGCCCATGGACGGAGGACGCCATGATCCAGCCGAGCCGCCATACTCGTGGGTCGTGGCGCCATCGACCGGCTCGAAGCTGCGAAGCTCCACCGGAGCGTTCCGGGTGGTCGCCTCCTTCGAGGCCATCAGCTACCTGTTCCTGCTCCTGGCGGTCGTGGTCCATCGGGTGCTGGACGGCCCCGACGCGGTGGGCGTCTTGGGGCCGATCCACGGGATCGCCTTCCTCGTCTACCTGGGACTGGCTCTGCAGATCCGCGCCGACCAGGGCTGGGGGCTACGTACCACCGTCGTGGTGATCCTCGCCGCCGCCGTGCCCCTGGGCGGTTTCTGGGCCGGTCGCCATCTCGGCGAGGAGCATCGATGACCCTCGACGGCGCTCGGTCAGCCTCGACGTTGGCCGCCCTGTCGTCTCCCGCCGGAAGCACCGCCAAGCCGGCAAGGGACACCTCACCCAGCGGCTTCTCTGATCCTGTCCCGTCACCCCCCTGCCGCTACGGGGTCTGACGCGCACGGCTACCGGTACTGTCGGCGTCGATGCTGCGCCGGACCTCCTGCCGGAGCCTTCTGTTGGTGGTGCTCGCACTGGTCGGGGCCGCTTGCGGCGCACCTGTCGATCCCGAACGCGACCACGGGACTTCGTCGCTTTCGATAAACGAAAGCGCCGCCCCGTCTGCTTCGGTTCCGGCTCGGGCCACGGAGCTCTGCCGACCGGCACCGCTCGAGACACGGGCTGCGGCGGTACTGGTCGTCGGCATTGGTGAAGCCACCACAGCTGAAGACCCCCTGGCGGCGGAGGTTTCCGCCCTCGGCGTGGGCGGGGTGATCATGCTCGGCCCCAACGTCGTCGACGCCGCCCAGGTCCGAGCGCTCGTCGACGGCCTTCGCCAGCGGGCCCCTCGCGGGCTTCTTGTCAGCGTTGACGAGGAGGGTGGGCGGGTCTCACGGCTGCGCCCCATCCTCGGCTCCACGCCGTCGGCGCGCACCCTCGGGCAGCGTTCGATGGCCGAGATCGCCGAGGTTGCCGCTGAACGAGGTACCACCTTGCGTGACCTGGGCTTCGATCTGGCCTTGGCGCCCGTTGTCGACGCCGATGGCGGAGCTGCCGAGGCCGCCATCGGCGACCGGTCCTTCGCGGCGACTCCGGGCGAAGCGGGGGTGCGAGCCGGCGCCTTCGTCGACGGGCTCCGTCGAGCCAGGGTGGCGGCGGCGGCCAAGCACTTCCCCGGGCAAGGCGAGCTGGCCGACAGCCATGACGGCCCGGTGGTCTTCGACGTGCCCCTCGATGAGGTGGTCAGGGTCGCTGCCAGCGGATTCCGGCCTGTCCTCGACGCCGGCGCTCCAGCCGTGATGATGTCCAACGTCACCTTCCCGGCCCTCGGACCACTGCCCGTCAGCATCGAACCGGCCGCCTACCGCCTCCTGCGATCGTTCGGCTTCGATGGTGTGGCCATGACCGACGCGATCAACATGTCGGCCATCGCCGAGCAGTGGCCGCTACCCGAAGCGGCTGTGATGGCGCTCGTCGCCGGTGCCGACCTTGTGCTCGCCACCCCTGGGTACGAGGCGGCAGCGATGCGGGATGCCGTCGTGGCTGCGGTCGGCGACGGCCGGCTGCCCGAGGCCCGACTCGACGAGGCAGTCGGCCGAGTGCTGGCGCTGCGGGGCGAAGACCCGGCCACCATGATCTGTCGCTGAGGAGGCGCTGGAGGCACGCGATCTGTCGCTGAGGAGGCGCTGGAGGCACGCCGTTGGTGAACAAAGCGTCGCATATTCTTGCCGCCGATCCTTTTCCGACCGCCGGTGGCACTGACGAAGCCGGGACGGACCTGCTCGCTCGCCTGCTTCGCCGGGAATCCGGTGCGCTTGTTGGTGGGCGTCGACGTGGCCGCTGCCTGAGCAGTGGCACCGCCAGCACCTCCGGCGGCATTTAACCGACCCGGGACTCTCACCAGCTGGATGTGGGCCGCCACCCAACGGGACGCCAGCATCACGAGTGGTCGTCCAGCTCTGAATCCAACCGCTCTCGCAGCGAGGATGGTAGGGCCGGCAGCACATCGTCATGCGCTCGGACCTCGCGCAGCAGACGCTCCAGCCTCTCGGCCCGGTCGTGTTGCGAGCGGGCGTAGCCGAGTAGGTTGCGCTTCCCAGCCGCTACTTCTGGAGGGTCGTTGACGTCGCCGTTGCCCCAGCGTGCGACCGCCACCATCACCAGGACACACCCGACGACCAGCCCAACCACCACCAGCGCCTTCACCCGACTGGCACCACCGGTGTGGCCGACGGTACGCACGGCGGCGGCCCGACCTCGGCTCGCTCAGCAGCTCGTATGGCCTCCAGGCAGGCGTAGACCTCTGGGCCCACCTGGTCGATCAAGACCTGACGTGCTCTTGCCTCCGCCTCAGCTCGTGCCTGCTCGGCGGCAAGGGACTGGGTCTCCGCTCGCGCGGTCTGCTCCGTCTCGACAGCCGTCACGACTCTCGGATCGACCGGGGTCGGCTGGCCGATGGCGAAGCTGATCCGCCCGCACTCATCGTCTGGGTCCTGATACGTCGGCGAGCAGAAGTACGACCCGCCGGTCGCCCGTTCCAGCTCTACGGAGAACTGCCCGGCAGCTTGCTCGGCGAACTTGTTCCGCACGGCCTCGTTCTCCCGCAAAGGACGCCAGTCGAAGGCGAGCCCGGCGGAGTCCACCGCCCGATCCAGAGCCGGGTCGAAGTACGTGCGCAACATCTGGACCCAGCCCGCTTCCTCGAACGCCTGCGTCTTCAGCCCGATCTCCTCGTGGAAGCGCCGGAGCGTCTCCTCGTCCCGCTTGAGGGTGAAGTACACGTCGATCGGTGCACGCATCCGGATGCCGTCCTTGGAGACGAACTCCACTTCCGGCCGGTCAGCGCAGCCCTGCTGCTCGCAGTTGCGGCCGATCCACGAACGCTGGTCGATCCGGTACCGGTAGATGGCGTCGCCGTAGCCGACCGGCTCGGCGGTCACTCCCGGCTCGACCAGGCCCTGATAGGTCTTGTCCTCCACCGGCCCGCCGCCGTAGTGGACTCCGACCTCGTTCGCGGCGGTGTCGGCGCAGCCGGCGACCAACAGCGCGAGTAGTGCAACCAGCCCTCGCTTCATGTCGTTCCTGCCCCTCCGTGGCCTTGCTGCTCGAGCCATCGTCTCTGCAGGTCGTGCTCGCTTCGTGTAGCGCCGGGCCGCTTCCACCCAGTCACCAGGAGGCCCGCCACCGAGTCCTTTCTCCGGTAGGACGCTGTGGTCGGCGATGGCCTGGAGCTTGTGCTCCCTCGCCAGCTCGGTGCAGTGGCGTTCGGCGTGACGACGGGCCTGATGTTGCTCCATAACCGGCTTCTCGGCATCTACCGCTTCGGCCTGAAGCCCTCAGCGAGATCAGGCAGATTTCGAACCAGTGCACGCGGACAGCTGTCCGCGACCGCTTCCGGCCTGTGTCATGACCCTTGGAAGCTCAAGCCCTGGCGGGGGATGTCGAGGCGATCACGAAGTCGACGACGTCCTCGATCCGGCGAGCACGCTCAAAAGCACGCCGTTGCCGGGCAGCACCGGTGCCGCGCTGGACGACCTGGTGGACGAGGCCAGAAACGACCTCCCACTCGTCGTTCTCCTCCAGTGCAGGACGGATGAAGCCGAGCAGCGTGTCGAGCATCTCAGCCGCAGGAACGGAACGTTGCCGGGCGACGTCGACCAGATCCCCCTCCAAGCCGTAGCGGGCAGCTCGCCACGTGGTCATGCGCAACAACTCGACGCGAGGATAAGGCACGGGGCCTCCCCTGGCCGCCTCGCCGTGGCATGTCTGCACCAGCCCCCGCACCAGTCCAGCCACCGCGACGGCGTCGTCGACCGTGAGGCACACGTCGGTGACGCGGAACTCGAGGGTGGGAAACCGCGGTGACGGCCGCACATCCCAGTGCACCCTGGCTGGGTCGTCGATGCTGCCCGTGGCCAGCAGGACATCGACGAGCTGGTCGTATTCGCGGCGAGACGAGAATGGTTCCGGCGTGCCTGCAGTGGGCCACCGACGCCAGATCTCGGTGCGGTAGCTGGCGTAGCCGGTGTCCTCTCCCAGCCAGAACGGCGAGTTGACCGACAGGGCCAGGATGGCCGGCAGCCACGGGCGCACTCGGTTCATGACCTGGATGGCGGCCTCAGGGTCGGGGATGCCCACGTGGACGTAGCAGCCACAGATGATCTTTTCTCGGGCCAAGCGCTGGTAGTCGCGCTCCAGTCCCAGATAGGACTCCTTCGGGGTGACCTGGCCCCCTTCCTCTCGCCAGTGGGAGAAGGGATGAGTGCCGGCGGCGGCGACGCGGGCTCCCGCCTGCTCGGCGGCGACCCCGACCGTGGCGCGCAGACGGCTGATCTCCTTGCTCAGCTCGTCGAGGGTCCGGCACACGGCGGTGCCGGTCTCGACCTGGGAGAGCTTGAACTCCCGTTCGACCTGTCCGTCTTCGCCGCCGAGGGCGCGCTGGGCGTGGGGGAGGAGCTCCTCCACCCAGGGGCGCAGGCGACGGGACTCGGCGTCGACAAGGAGGAACTCCTCCTCGACGCCGATGGTGAACTGGTCCTGATCGGCCATGGCCAAATCTTCCCACACGACGGAAGCTGGTCCCGGCGGTCGTCGAGGGGTCGAGGCGTCGAGCGGTGGGTATCGTCGCTCGCCATGTCCGCCAGCTGCCTCGTCGCCTGACGGGTGAGGTGGCACAGGTGTTGGTCGCCATACCGACCTATCACCTGGGCGAAGGCCGAGTGCTCCGGTGGAGGACCGGGGGGTTCGGCGTTCCCGAGGGGTACGTGCACGCGCTGCGGCGGGCCGGCGTATGGCCTGTGCTGGTTCCCGGTCCGGGTCCGGAAGAACCCGAGGAGGCGCTGGCCCCGTTCGCCGGGCTGCTCCTCGCCGGAGGGGGCGACGTGGACCCGGCCCGCTACGGTGCCGAGCCCCACCCGCAGACCTACGGAATCGACCCCGACCGCGACGACCTGGAGCTGGCCCTGGTGTCCGCCGCTCTGGGTCTCGGGCTGCCGACCCTGGCCATATGCCGGGGCATGCACGTCGTAAACGTCGCCTGCGGCGGCACGCTTCACCAGCACCTGCCCGGGCTCCAAGGCGGCGACGCCCACGGTGACCCCACCGCGGGCCGGTCGGTGGTCCACGGCGTCGACGTCGCCGCCGCAAGCCGTCTCGGGGCCGCGCTCGGGCGCCGCCGCCTCGATGGCTGCGTCTCCCACCACCATCAGGCGGTGGAGCGGATCGGGTCGAGCCTGGTCCCCGCGGCCTGGAGCGACGACGGGCTGGTCGAGGCGCTCGAGCTCCCTCCAGGCGAGCCGTGGCTCGTGGCCGTGCAGTGGCACCCGGAGGCGAACGCCGCCGAGGAGCCGGCCCAGCAGACGATCTTCGACGCCTTCGCCCGTCGAGTGCGAGAGCGGGCCGATGCCAACCGATGAGGCATCTCGATTCCATCGCGGTACCCGCCCGAGCTGGTCCCCGCGCCGCCCGCCTGACCGCCCGCCGGGGTGGCCAGCGCCGGTTACCCCGATGGGGGCGAGATGATCAAAAGGCGTTCGTGCCCGTCGTCCACATCGTCGGGAACAGCCACAGCCCCAGGCCGAGCGGCACGAGGCCGACCCGGGCACCGGGGCCACCGCCGGTACGACCGAAGCCGCGCCCGAGCGGGGCGAAGGCGGCGAGGCCGAAGCACACGACGGCGACGAGGTAGAAGACGAAGGCCAGCTTGGGATCCATGCCCAGTGCATTCCCGGCGCCGCCCCAGTCAAACGCCGACGAACGCAAGGCCGCTACTCCTCCAACGGTTCTGCACGGCGCAGACCGTCCTCGCCGCATCGAAGGCGGCCGCCCCCACTCCGGTTCCGCTCCAGGAGGCGCGCCGCGTCGCCCGAGAAGCTCGTTCTCCGGCACAGCCGACCGAGGAGAGACCGGTGACTGGTCGAGGGGCAGCAAAAAACCTTCCTCCGGTGTCGATCTGGGTGTTCCTCGTTCGTAGAGAGGGAGAAGGCTGGTGCGTGCCGGCCCATTGGAGAGGAGATCCCGATGAAGGAGTACCTGCTGGCGGTGCACATCGTCGAGGGGGAGACACCGTCGCCCGAGGAGATGGAGCAGGCGTACAACGACGTCGACGCGTTCAACGCCGAGCTCAAGGCGAAGGGCGCCTGGGTGTTCGCTGGTGGCCTCCACCCGGCGGACACCGCCACGGTGGTGCGGGTCAAAGTCGGCGAGGTCTTGACCACCGACGGCCCGTTCGCCGAGACCAAGGAGCAGCTCGGCGGCTTCTGGATCATCACGGCCACCGACCTGGACGCCGCCCTGGCCTGGGCGGCCAAGGGCGCCGCCGCCTGCAAGTGGCCGGTCGAGGTGCGACCCTTCCAGGAGGACCCTGAGGTCTAGACAGAGGTGCCCACCACCAAAGCCTCGGCCGTCGAGCAGATTTTCAGGCAGGAGTTCGGCCGTGCCCTGGCCACGCTGGTCCGCCTCTTCGGCGACATCGACCTCGCCGAGGAGGCGGTCCAGGAAGCGTTCGTCGTGGCTCTGCAGCGCTGGCCGGAGACCGGAGCGCCGCCGAACCCGGGAGGCTGGATCGTGACCACCGCCCGCAACCGCGCCGTCGACCGGCTGCGGCGCGAGGGGTCCCGCACCGAGCGCCACCGCCAAGCGGCCCTGATCCACCATGGCGACCAGCCCCCGGAGGTGGGACCCGTGCCCGACGACCGTCTCCGCCTGATCTTCACCTGCTGTTACCCGTCGCTCGCGACCGGTGCCCAGGTGGCGCTGACCCTGCGCCTCCTCGGCGGCCTCGAGACCGGCGAGATCGCTCGTGCCTTCCTGGTTCCCGACGCCACCATGGCGCAACGTCTCGTCCGAGCGAAGCGCAAGATCCGCGCCGCCCGCATCCCCTACCGCGTCCCGAACGACACCGAGCTCCCCGACCGCCTTCGCCCGGTGCTGACCGTCGTCTACCTCGTCTTCAACGAGAGCCACACGGCGACCACCGGCGACCACCTCGTGCGGGCCGACCTGTGCGCCGAGGGCATCCGCCTCGCGCGGCTCCTCGCCGAGTTGATGCCCGACGAGCCCGAGGTGTCGGGACTGCTCGCCCTGCTCTTGCTGAGCGATGCCCGTCGCCCCGCCCGCACGAGCACCAACGGCTCGCTCGTCCCGCTGTCCGAGCAGGACCGATCGCGGTGGGACCGGGCATTGATCGCCGAGGGGCAGGCGCTGGTGGCCGCCTGCATCAGGCGGAACCAACCCGGGCCATACCAACTCCAGGCCGCCGTCAACGCCGTGCACACCGACGCCGCAACCGCCCCTGACACCGACTGGCAACAGATCCTCCAGCTCTACGACCAGCTCTTCGCGCTCTTGCCGACGCCGGTGGTCGCCCTCAACCGGGCAGTCGCGGTGGCCGAGTTCCACGGGCCAGCCGCCGCTCTGTCCACGGTCAATGCCCTCGACCTCGGCAACTACCACCTGCTCCACGCGACCCGGGCCGACCTGCTCCGCCGCCTCGGCCGCCACCGCGAGGCCGCGGACGCCTACGACGCTGCCCTCGCTCTCGTCGCCAACGCCGCCGAGCGCCGCTTCCTGCGGGAGCGACGAGAGGGCTCTGCCCCTCGTCTGACCGGACCCGCAGCGTGCTGTCGACCAGCCTCGGGCCCGCGCCTCGCCGTGTCGGTGCCGGTCGGCTCGATGATCGGCGGTCGGTGGCGCGAACCTGTACGCAGTAGCCGTGAACGACCTTCTCGACCGGCTGCCGCGCCCGAGTGAGCGGCGGGTGGCGGTGCGGGTGACCAACGACGCCCAGCGGCAGATCCGCGGTGGCCATCCGTGGGTGTTCGAGTCCTCGATCACGTCGAGCACGGGCGACGGCCGACCGGGCGACCTCGCCGTCGTCTTCGACGCCGACCGCCGCTTTCAGGCCATCGGCCTGTACGACCCAGGCTCACCAATCAAGGTGAAGGTCCTCCACCACGGAGCCCCGGCGCAGATCGACGGCGAGTGGTGGCATGACCGTTTCGCAGGTGCGCTCGGACGCCGCCGGGGGCTCCTGGCGTCGACACGCACCACCGCGTTCCGCTGCGTCCACGGGGAGAACGACGGTCTACCCGGGCTGGTGGTCGACCGCTACGGACCGGCTCTCGTCCTCAAGCTCTACTCGGCCGCATGGGTGCCGCACCTCCGGACGATCGTGGCCGTGCTCGAGCGGTTGCTGTCCCCTGAGGTCGTGGTGCTCCGCCTCAGCCGAGCGGTCCAGCGCGAGGGTGTCGCCGGCATCGGCGACGGCACCGTCCTAGCCGGCGAGCCCCCGGTCACCCCGATCCTGTTCCGCGAGAACGACCTCGTGCTGGAAGCCGACATCGTCGCCGGGCAGAAGACGGGCCACTTCCTCGACCAGCGCGACAACCGGCGGCTCGTCGGGTCGAGCTCGGCCGGTGCTCGGGTCCTCGATGTCTTCGCCTGTACCGGAGGCTTCTCCCTCGCCGCCGCCGCCGGCGGGGCCCGGTCGGTCCGAAGTGTCGACGTCAGCGCCAAGGCGCTCGAAGCCGCCCGGCGCAACTTTGCCCACAACCGCCAGCTGCCATCGGTCCGGAGGTGCCGCCTCGAGACAACCGTCGGCGACGCCTTCGACGTCATGGCCGGACTGCGGCGGCGCGGTGAGCGCTTCGACGTCGTCGTCGTCGACCCACCGTCGTTCGCACCCAGGCAGGCCAGCGTCGTCGGCGCGTTGGCGGCCTACAGGCGACTCACCGATCTGGCCGTGCGCCTCGTCGAGGACGGGGGGCTCCTCGTCCAGGCGTCCTGTTCGAGTCGGGTGAGGGCGGACGACCTCTTTGCCGAGATCCATGCCACGGCGGGCGAGGCGGGCTACAGGCTGGAGGAGCTGCGACGCAGCGGGCACCCCGTGGACCACCCCGTCGGCTTCCAGCACGGCGCCTACCTGAAGGCGCTCTTCGCCCGGGTTCACGGCAGCGTCGGTCCACGGTCCATCCCCGTCTCGCTCCAGTAGCTCGCCACCCCGCAGGCGGGGTCGGCGGCGGTTCCCTGTGATCTCAGCTCTCGAACACCCACCCTGTGGCCCGCGTGGAGAACTCCTCCTCTCGTTCGATGACGGTAGAGGCGCGCTCGGGCTCGACCCGGAAGTTGCGATTCGCCACGAGCCGCTCGGCCGCCACGATCAGGGCAGCGGCGTCCACCACGCAGTCTCCACCCCGGGGCTCGGGCATGTGTGGTCGCTCGGCACGGGGCTCGGCCACGACCTCCAACCCGTTCAGTAGCCGAGGACGGGGTCAACGACGCCGAGAAGCGGCTGTCGGGCGCGGTACCGCTCGACGTTGCCCCGCACTCGCTCGGCCAGCAGAGGTTCTGCCATCTCCGGCGTGTTCGCCACGTGGGGAGTGACGAGGCAGTTGTCCAGCTCCCAGAGGCGGTGGCCCTCGGGGAGCGGCTCGGGATCGGTGACGTCGAGAGCCGCCCCTCCGATCACCTCTTGCTCGAGCGCGGCGATGAGTGCCTCCGTGACGACGTGTTCGCCCCGTGCCACGTTCACCAGCCAGGCGTCGCCATCCATGCGAGCAAGCGCATCGGTGCCGATGATGCCTCTGGTCTCATCGGTAAGGGCCAAGGTCAGGACGACCAGGACGGCGCCGGGCAGGGCCTGGAGCAGGTCGTGGGCGCCGACCACGTGCGAAGCGCGGGGCAGTGGCGACACATGACGTCTGACCACCGTCGCCTCGACCTGGAACGGCACCAGGAGCCGGAGGAGGGCTTCGGTGATAGCTCCCCCACCGACCAGGGTGACGCGGCCGCCCATGAGCTGGCGTCCCGCTGGTGGTCCCCACCGCCGCGCTCGCGCCCGGCTCGGGAGACCGCGGAGCCCGGCGAGGCCGAGGGCGAGGGCGTGCTCTGCGACCGGGCGGGCGTACGCCCCCTTGGCGCTCGTCCAGGTGCGGTCGGCGTCGAGCACGCTCGCGAAGCGGTCGACGCCGGCGAAGGGCAACTGGACCCATCGTAGGTGCGGAGCGGAGCTCAACACCGCAGCCAGGCTGTCCACGTCGAGGGGATCAGTCCACACGAGGGCCTCGGCGCCGGCGACGTCGACGAGCCTGCCACCTCCAGCCAGGATCGCCTCGACGAGAGCGGGTGAGGCGACAGGCGCGAGAGCGCAGCGCGTCAGCTCATCGGAGCTGGCTTCGCGAGCTGAGCAGCCGGGCACAGGCGGACCCTAACCACAACGCCCCGCAATGGCCTGCTTCCCTTTCACCCAGCTCGCCCTCGAGACTCCCCGAGAAGCTCGCGTCCCCGACGCCGGGGCATGACCGTGCCGCGGCGCACCGTGGCGTTGCACGTGCGTCGGAACGCTCTCCAGCCGCGGTCGAGGCTCGACGTCGTTCACCCGTCCCCCCCCGATGCGCGGCCGGCGCACGACCGCCGTTTGCGCTTCACCCACGGCTTGGCGCCGAGGCGGGGTGAGCGGCCGGGAGGTGGAGGTGGAGACCACGTCGCGCCTGGAGGACGGCCAGAGCCTGGTTCATGCTGCCCGGGAACCTCGACCCCGCCACCCGGCCGCTCCGTGGCCCGAAGAAGGGTTCTGTCCCTCCAGGCTCGGTGCGTTCACGCCCCGCCGGTACCAGTCGGATCGTCTCACCTCGGACGTCGAGGTGGTACCCCTGGCGTTCGAGCTGGGCCCGGTCAGTGGCGCCACCTCGACCCGCCGTCTCGAGGGTCTCGGGGGTGTTGGCTGAGAGGGATGCCTGGAAGCTGACTCGCTGGTCCGGGACGAGCTCCGGCGGCGGGAGGGTCTGGTCGTGAACGTCGACCCACACCCGATCGGTCTCGAAGTCGCCGACCCAGAACCCGCGCTCGTCGACCTCCGACTGCACCCGCGCGCCCCGCGCCTCGACGGTCATGCCCGCGTAGGGCGCCATCGGCTCGTTGCCCGTGAGCGCAAACAGGGGGTCGGCTTGGACGAAGAGCGCCGGTGGAGGCATGTCCTGTCCCGAGTGGGCGACCGCCCATCCCCCGAGAGCAACCGCCGCCGCGCCGGCCACAGCTGCCGCCGGATGCTGTCGACCGAGACGGCGGAGCCACCGCAGCGCGTGGTCGAGGCCCAGGAAGGGCCACAGCGCGGCCAGTGGGCGGCGCCGGCGCACGAGGGGGCCACTGAGGGCGGCACACGCCGGGCAGACGAGGACGTGCTCGCCAACCCCTAGGGCTTCCTGTCCGCGGGATGAGGTTGCAGGTCCACCAGGTGGTGGGC
>JADDQY010000073.1 GCA_016781135.1 Actinomycetota bacterium | reverse complement strand
TACGGCTTCGGATCCGACACCTGCAGGTCGCAACTCTCTGGTGGGACTACCTCCTCTGCACGCCAGAGGAGCTCGAGACCGTGATCGCGCCAACGCGGTGGGAGCTGGTGGACGCCCACGCGCCCTCGAGGGACGCCCGGGACGAGAGGGTCCACCGCTCGTGGCCGGCGGGTCAGTGGACGGCAACGCTTCAGCTCGGTCCCTAAGCCTGGGATTCAGGCCAGACGGGCGGGAGACTACGACGGTCAGGAGAGCGCCGAGTGGCCGCTCCCGCGACGCCTCGCGCTGGCGTCAGAAGCGCAGAATGACGTTGACGCGGCCGACGTACGGGCGCTCGTCCTTGCTTCTCGCCTCCTCGTTGGCTCGCGGGAATACTGGGGGCGTGTCCGCGGATAATGAACTCCTCGAACGCGTTCGGAGCGCGCGGCGCTCGTTGGCAGACGGCGGGCCCGCGGAACTACGGGCCGAGAATGACTTCGGCCGCGTCTCTCTCCCCGACAGCGAAGCGACGTTCTCCGGGACATCCTCGCCGAGGGGAAGGCACGAGTCGTGATCGAGATCGGCCTTGCGTACGGGGCTTCCGCGCTCGCAGTTGCTGAGGCCATCGTTTCCCAGGGGATTGAGGGGGCCGACCATGTCATCATCGACGCGTTCCAGGAGGAATTTCACGACGCCGGATGGGACGCGATCGTGGCCGCCGGACTGACTGAAGTCTGCAGGCTCCTGCGCGAGCGTTCCCAGCTCGTACTCCCGAGGCTTCTGGGCGGAGGCTTCGTCGCCGACGCCGCGTTCGTCGACGGCAGCCACATCTTTCACAATGTGTTCGTCGACCTGTTCTTCCTCCGAGAACTCGTACGGCCAGGTGGACTCGTCGTCCTCGACGATTGCCAGTGGCCGTCGGTGGCCACGGCGGTGCGGTACTTCGAACTCAACACCGGCTGGGCGGTGGAGCGGTTCGACCGAGAGACGCGACTGCGTGCCTACCGCCTTCCGAGCGTTAGGGTCGAACCGAGCTTCGAATCCTTCCGCTGGTTCGGGGTAGACCGAGGGAGTTAGCGACCGCGGTGTCCCGGGTTCGCCCACGTCGGCGGCACCACATCAACGGGTCCTCGAATGCGCGCCTGCCCTACCGAGCGGCGGCACACCCAGAACACACCGGGGTAGGCATCTGACCCCGACCCGGCGGTAGGTGCTATCTGGCGTGCGCTTGGTCATCGCACGTTCTGGGACACTCTGGCGCGCCACAGGCCCGAGCAGTTGGTCCGCAAGCTCCGTGAGAGCGAGCGGCTGCTCAACGAGGGCAAGGACCTGACCGAGGTGCTCCGCCACCCCAGGACAGCGCGTCGGCGTCGCCTCGGTCCACGCGCCCGAATGCCATCGCCGACCGGCGATACCGTCGACATGGTGTTCGTCTCCGACCTTCGCCACTTCCTCGACATGCCAGAGGATGCCCCTGGACCTGCCCGCCGAATTGCCGAGCACCTGACCCTCGTCGTACGGGCCGCGACCGCCGGAGAGAGCGGCCAGGCCTGGGTCACCGCCCTCCCCTGCCGTCGGCGTCCTGGACGGCGGCCATGCAAGGGACAACTCGCCGTGTTCCGCACGGACGTGCCCCCCTCGATCGAGTGGCGGTGCACCGCCTGCCGGGACGAGGGCGTCATCACCGGCTGGGAGCAGTCGCCCTTCGATCTGCGCCGGCGCACGGCCGAGCTCGTGTCATCTCCGACCGTCGAGGCACTGGTCACACCCGAAGTGGCCGCCACGCTGCGGAGCCTGCTCCTCGTCGACACGGCCGGCGAGAGGCTGGTGTTCCGGGCCCGCCCCATCGATGGGGGCGTCGTGCTCGCCGGCGACGACGATGACCTCGAAGAGCTGCTTGGCTATCTCGCCGCTGAAGCCAACGACGAGACCAACCGTCGCCGCCAGAAGCGGCTCGATCAGGCGTTCGAGATGCTCAACGGCTGTGTCGAGCAGTCGCGATAGCTGTGTGACCAAGAGTCACCCCGTCTCTGCGCGCCTCCTGCCGGGCGTTGAGGGATACCGGCGTGCCCTCGTCGCACCGCGCGTTCTGGGACACCGCGCGATGCCTCCCGTCGTGCACCAGCTCGCCGATTCCGGGACCGTCACGCCGCCGCGATCGTGCGAATCGCGGTCGGCTCCGGGCGGGCAGCGAGCCAATCGACGATCAGACGAGCGCAGATGCTCGGAGAGTGCGCGGCGGCGTCGACTCGGAGGTCGAAGGGCATGTTCCAAGCGTCGGCACCCCATCCCAGCGCTTGCCGCCTCGCCGTTCCGCCGAAGATGCCATCGGCCCTGCTCCGCTCCCGAAGTTCCAGGACTCGAAGCTCCCAATCAAGTCCGACGAGATACGCCTCGCAGTCCGGGAACACCGAAGCGCACGCAGCGCGAATCCCGGGCCACCAAAGCGCCCGCTCGACGATGAGGTCGAGTCCAGCGTCCAGGTAGCCTCGGAGGGCGAGCGCAGTCCCGTAGGTGAGTCGGCGCTCCATTTCGGGAGTAGCAAGCTCGAACCTGTCAGTCGGCGCGTGGAACGTCTGCGTGAAGTCGGACTCGTAGAAGTACCAAGGGTCCGGCAGGGTGGCTGAGCTCGCGGGCGATTGCCGATTTGCCGCTCGACGATGGACCAACGAGGAAGATCGCTCTCCCAGGCCGTGCCACTGCCGTGCTCGCCGGATCACTTGCCATCCTCGCTCTCATTCTGCTCGCAGCATCGACTCATCGCGTAGGCGCGTCTCGATCCAGCACACCATCCGCGGGCGCGACGGATCGACGGGCGGGTTGCAGTCTGCCGCGGCCGAACGTCGCCGGCCGTAGGCGAAAGTTTCGCGATACGATATTCTGCACGTGGAGATCTTCCGCTCCGCCCGCAGGCACGGGATCGCAGATGAGGACATCGTGCACGCCGTAGAGCATGCCCTCGCGGCTGGTGAGCAAGAGGACGGCAAGGTCCTGTACCTCGGCCTGACCATGCTGGGAACTTGCTCGAGGTCGTGGCTGTGGTCCGCGATGACGGGTCAGAGGTCGTGATCCACGCCATGCGCATGCGCGCGAAGTACGAGCCGTTCCTCCGCGGTGAAGGAGGCAGCGATGCCTGAACGGAAGCCCTATGGCCGCTCGAAGGCCGGTGTTGAGCTGACCGACGAGGTGCTTGAGCGGATGGCTGATGAGGCCGAGGCTGGCCTCGACGTCTCAAAACTTCGTCGCCGTCCTGGGCGGCCGGCGATGGGCTCCGGCCCGGCCGAGTCGTTTCCGGTCCGGCTCGAGCCGGAGCTCCGCCAAGCACTCGATGAGCGTGCCGCCCAGGACGAGACGACGCCATCAGAGATCGTTCGTGAGGCGCTCCGTCGCTACTTGAAGGTCAGCTGAGTTCGGTCATCGGGCCGCGCCGGCGATGAAGGCTGCGACGATGTAGGTAGCGTGCCGGTCGAGCGACACCCGAGCGCGGTCGTAGCGCATCGTAGTGCGGGGATCAGCGTGACTGGCGGCTTCTTGCACGTCGCGGAGCGGCACGCCGGCGTCGAGGGCGGCGGTGATGAACGCGTGGCGGAGGGTGTGCGGGCCGACGGGCTTGTTGATGCCGGCCTTGCGGGCGAGTCGGCGCACGATCCGCCAGGTGGCGTGGCGGTCGAGCCGCGCGCCGTCGCGTCCGAGGAAGATCGGTCCATCCACCCGTTCGCCGATGGCCAGATCGATCGCGCGAGCGGTCCTTGGGGCGAGGGGGATGGTGACGACCTTGCCGCCCTTGCGTAGCACCGTGAGGGTGCGGTGGCCGCGCTCGATGCCCAGCGCGTCGATGTCGGCGCCGAGCGCTTCGGAAACTCGTAGGCCGTTGATGGCGAGTAGCTACACGAGAGCGTGCTCGCTCGGCGACGCCAGCCCTGCCGCGACCAAGAGCGTCCCCACCTCGTTGCGGTCCAGGCCGGTGGCATGCGACTCATAGTCCAGACGCGGGCGGCGAACATGGACCGCCGGGGACCGCTCGAGGAGCCCTTCCTGTTCGGCATAGCGGTAAAAGCCGGCGACGGTGCACAGCCGCCGAGCGACCGTGGCGCGAGCGCGGCCGCGCTCCTCGAGATCGCGGGCGTAGCACTCGACATCGGCGCGGCGCACCGCGAACAGACGCAAGTCGTGCGCCTTGCACCAGGCGATGAACTGCCGCAGGTCCAGGGCGTAGGCCTCTCGGGTCAGGCCCCGATAGCCGGCCAGGAACGCAGCGAGCGCGTAGCGCTCGGCGTCAGAGAATGCCGGGTCGACGACCGCGACAGCGGTCGACGGCGATGAAGTGGTCTCGGTGGTCATGTGGCACCTCCAGGCGTCGCGGCTGAGACCCGGAGGCGGGGCCACCGGGCCCCAGCATCAGGTTGAAGACCGCAACCTAAGC
>JADDQY010000049.1 GCA_016781135.1 Actinomycetota bacterium | reverse complement strand
GAGCTGCGTCAGCAGGGGTGGAAGTGGTGAGCCGGCCTGTAGGCGGGGTTCTGTACGCCGCCGCAGCGGCGCGGTGGCCATCCATCTACGCGGCCTACCTGGGGATGCCGCCTCCGAGGAGGCAGCGGGCGGGCAGCCCGTTCCCACGCTTGGCCTTGCTCCGAGTGGGGTTTGCCGAGCCGCCCGGGTCGCCCCGGGCGCTGGTGCGCTCTTACCGCACCGTTTCACCCTTGCCTGTGCCTGACGGCCATCGGCGGTTTGTTCTCTGTGGCACTTTCCTGCGGGTCGCCCCGACTGGCGTCTCGCCAGCACCCTGCCCTGCGGAGCCCCGACCTTCCTCGACACGATCGGCACAGCCGTCGTGCCGCGGCCACCCGGCCGGCTCACCGCTCTCCAGTATGCCCGGCTGTGGTCTTCGGGTTGGCCGCCTTCTTCCTCGGGCTTGGCCGTCGATCGTGGACGCTGGGGACGCTGAGCCACATCGATCGTCACAGGTCGAGTCAGCCGGCGCCGGCCACCACCCGGGCGGTGGCTCGGCGACCTCCCAGCTTGACCACCTCGATGGCCTTCGGCAGCTGGTCCTTCACCTCGTTGTCGTGGGTGACGACGAGCACCTGGCCGAACCGGCCCTTGAGCCGCTCGAGGGCCCGCAGCATGCGGTCGCTGCGGTCGGCGTCGAGGGGGCCGAACACCTCGTCGAGCACCAGGAGGCCGAGGTGGCCGCCGGACTGGAACCCCAGGTGCTCGCTGATCGCCACCCGCAGCGCGAGGCTGGCGAGGTCGGTCTCGGAGCCCGAGAACCGGTCCAAGCCGTAGGCGACGCCCTGGTCGACGATGTTGATCCCGTAGCTGTCGGGATCGACCCGCAGCTCGTCGTACTCCGAGTCGGTGAGCTCGGCGAACAACGAGGCCGCCTGGCGGGACAGCCGCGGGCCGACGGTGCCGATCAGCTGGTTGCGAAAGGCGTGGAGGAGCTCGGCCAGACGGCCCAGGTGACGGGCCTGGTCGGCGAGCTCGACCAGGTGGGCGTGTTGCTCGTGGGCGGCGACCAGCGCCCGCTCGGCCGCCTCGGCCTGTGCTGCCGCCCCCGCCGCGGCCTGCTCGGCAGCTCGGGCCCGCTGCTCAGCGTCGGCTTCGGCCCGCCCGGCGGCGTCCAGCGCCTGGCGGGCCTCGCCCAGCCCGGCGGCGGAGAACCCGAGCCCGCGCACCTTCTCCCTCAGGGCGACGAGGCGGCCCTGCATGGCCTCGCGGTCGTGGTGAAGCGTCTGGAGCTCGGCCTCGGCTCGGGGCCCCCGCTCGAGCTGGCCGACCAACCGGTGACACTCGGCGGCGGCGAGGCGGCGGCGTTCGACCTCGGCTCGGAGCCACGTCGTCTCGTCGGGGACGAGCGGAGGGTCGAGCCGACGTTCGGCCTCGGCCAGCGCCTGCTCGGCCGAAGCCAGCGCCACCCGACGCTGCTCCCAGGCCGCCTGCTCGCGCCGGACGTGCTCGACGCCACGGCGAGCCCCACGGTACGCCGCCGCCGCTTCCTCGGCCTCGGTCTCCAACGCCGCCGTTCGCCCGGCCACCTCGCTCAGTCGAGCCTCGGCGGCGTCGAGCTCGCGGCGGCGGTGGGTTCGCACCTGCTCGAACGCGGCGCCCAGCTCTTGGCCGCACAGCGGACAGTCGGACTCTCCCGAAAGCTCGACGCCGTCGTGCACCGCCGCAGCGGCACGGTCGCGATGGCGATG
The DNA here is from genome assembly GCA_016781135.1 of Actinomycetota bacterium. Taxonomy (GTDB): domain Bacteria; phylum Actinomycetota; class Acidimicrobiia; order Acidimicrobiales; family CADCSY01; genus JADDRA01. Next base: position 2,692 of record JADDQY010000049.1, on the reverse strand, counting down.
GAGCTCCTCGGCGCGCGCCCGGTGGCTGGCGAGCGCCTCGCGCGCCTGCTCGGCGGCGAGCCGCAGTCGCTCGAGGCCGGCTTCGTCGGGCTCCGGTGGCCGCACTCCGGGGGTACCGGCCGCCACCGCCGCTGACGCCCGCTCGACCTCGGCGACGGCCTGCAGCCGGTGCTCGACCGCGGTGAGACCGTCGGCGTCGGGTCGGAGCTCGGCGAGGCGCTGCTGAGCCTGGCCGAGGCCCACCAGCTCCGCTTCGAGCACGGCGATGCGTGCCACCATGGCTTCGACTTGGCGGCGGACCTCGCGCCCTTCGACGACGAGGGCCTCGTGCTCGGACGCTCGCACCGCCCACTCGTCGTGGTGGCGTCGCGCTGCCCCGAGCTGGCGCCGGCGTTCGCCCAGGACCGTTCCAGCTGCTGCTGCCGCCGCCGCCGTCGATCGGGCCGCCTGGCGAGCGTCGAGGGCCGTGGCGGTGAGGGCGTCGAGGTCGGGCAGGAGGGAGCGAAGGCGGGCCAGGTCGTCACGGGCGGCCTTGGCGTCGTGGCGGGCCCGGTCGCGCGCCGCGTCGAGGGGGGTGATGCCGAGCAAACGCAGCACCAGGTCACGCCGCTTGGACGGGGTGGTGCCGGCGAAAGCGCTCAGCTGCTTTTGCTCGGCGAAGACCGAGGCCCGGAAGGCGGCGTCGTCGACGCCGAGCACCGACCGTACGTAGCGGGCGGTGTCGCGCACGCCGTCGCTCACCAGCACGCCGTCGGCGCATGCACGGGCTCGTACGGTGTGGTTGATGCCGCTCACGCTCCGGGTGACCACGTAGGAGTGGCGCTCGTGCTCGAACTCGACCTCGACCAGCGACTCGTGGGCCACGCCGGCGGTGCGGATTTCCTCGTTGCCCGTCCGGGAGTAGCCGAACAGCGCCCACGGCACCGCCCCGACCAGGCAGCTCTTGCCGGCCCCGTTCGCCCCGTAGACCCCGACCAGCCCCGCCGGCACCTCCAGCTCGAGGTGGTCGGCGAAGACCCGATAGTTCCGCAGGGCCAGCCGGGTGAGGCGCACCTCTAGCCCGCCTCCTCCACCGCCCGCACCAGGTACTCGTGGCCGAGGCGGCGGATGCGCTGTTGGTCGAAGCCGGCCAAGTCCTGACCGTCGATGTAGCCCGCCCACCGTGCTGGCATCGACGCCAGCTCGGCGAGGTCGTCGACGGGCGCGGCGGCATCGACGAAGGAGGGTTCGAGCTTGACGTGGAGGGCGGCGGCACCGGCCTCGCGCACGGCGTCGAGATCGAGGAGGCGGTAGGCCTCGGGGTCGACTCCGTCGAGGTAGAGGCGGGCCACCGCCCCCTCGGGCACCTGCGCCACCCGCTCGGTCACCACGACCTCCAGCTCGTTGGGCGACAAGCCGAGAGCGTCGACGCCGGGCAGGGTGACCAGGGGTCGCTGGTCGGGGAGGGGGACGTGGCGGCAACGCCCGTCGTCAGTGTCGAGCACCACGACGCCCTTGGACCGCCCCGGGTCGTCGGCGAAGGTGAAGGTGTCGGTGGAGCCGGCGTACCAGACGCCGGGGCGGACGTCGGTGTGCACGTGATAGTGGCCGAGCAGCACCAGGTCGGCCCGCAGCAGCCGGTCGTCGACCTCGATCTCGTTGATGTCGGCGTAATGGCGCTCCACCGACGGGACCAAGGGGTGGGCCAGCAAGAGGTTGGTACGGTCGAGGTCGCGCTCCGCCGCCGCCTGGTCGAGAGCAGCGACGGTGGCCTCGGCGGTGAGCATCTGGGGCACGGCATGGACGACGAGGCCGGGCAGCTCGATGCGCTGGTACGCCATGGCGTGGGCGATGCGCACGGAGACGCCGAAGGTCTCGGCCAGCGCCGCGTAGGGGCTCCCGGTGCCGGGCAGCCGGGGGGTGTCGTGGTTGCCGGTGATGGCCACCACCGGCACGCCGTGGTCGCGGATGCGGCCCAGGGCTCGCTGCACCACGAGGAACGATCGGTAGGTGGGGCGAGGGTGGTCGAAGACATCCCCGAGCCACAGCACCGCCTCGGGCTCCTCGGCCAGCGCCAGCTCGACGGCCGCCTCGAAGGAGGCCTCGAAGTCGAGCTCGCGCACGTTGACCCCGTCACGGGTGTAGGGGAGCGACGAGCGCCCGAGGTGAGCGTCTCCGAGGGCGGCGATGCGCACGACCTCATGGTAGGGAATCGGGTCCGACGATTACACGCATGTGATTCGCTCCCTCCGGAATTTTGCGATTCGTTACGCTCGACCAGACTCCCTCTCGCCAGCACGGGAAGGTTCCGGCGCGCCGCGCCGAGGCGACCGAAGCGCTGGGACCTCCACCCCCCACTCGACGCCGCTGTCGCGCGCCCTCCTCCCCCTGCACCCCGTGTCCGACGGCAGGAGATGGACATGAACGCCTTCTTGATGACCACCGCGGTGGCGCTCTCGCCCGCCGCCGCTGCCGACCAGCCGGCGCCGCCCACCCACGAGGTTCGCACCGGAGAGTCACTCAGTTCGATCTCGCAGTGCGAGCTGGGTGACGGTGACCGCTGGACCGAGCTGGCGGCGCTCAACGACGACCGAATCGACGGTCCCGACGTCATCGAAGCCGGCTGGGCCCTGGTGCTTCCCGAGGCGGGTAGGGGCGACTGTCCCGAGCGTCCTTCGAGGCGGGCCAGGGTCTGCGCCACACCATCGGCCGC
>JADDQY010000019.1 GCA_016781135.1 Actinomycetota bacterium | reverse complement strand
CGGCCGCCAGGGACATCACGAGCACGATCAGGCCGATCAGCCCACCGCCGCCGCCGATCGCCACCGCCCCACGCCCTCGACGGTCCGACACCTGCGACGGGTCGAGCTGTGCCCCGCTCCGGAACCGCAACGCCGAACCCCCTCCTCGACACCACCCAGGGCCACCCGAAACTCTTCCAGACGGCGCTACGGCGCGCCGCGGCGGCCATCACCCGTCACACCGGCCGTGCCCCAGCGGCACCATGCCGCGGGCACCCCGGTTCAGCCCCAGTCGCCACCGCCGAAGTCGCCGCCACCGAAGTCGCCCCCACCCCAGTCGCCGCCGCCGATGTCGCCCCCCCAGTCACCCCCGACGTCGCCGCCTCCGTCGTGGGGGTGGTGGCCGTAGCCCCACCCGCCCCACCCAAAGGGCCCGCCGAGCATCTGGCCGAGCAGCAGGCCGGTGAACAGCCCGCCGCCCCCACCGAACCACCCGCCGCCGTAGAACGGCTCGGCGCCTCCCACGTAGACCGGCCGGCCGCGCTCGTCGAGGTCGAGCGCGGGTTCGTCGTGGCGGCCGGGGACCCGCAGCTCCTCCGGAGGCGGGGGCGGCTCCCTGCCCTCCACCCGAGCCCGGGCCCGGTTCATGGCGTAGCGGCCCTCGGCGATGACCCGGCCCACCCGGACGTAGTCAATGTCGTCGCCGGCGTACTCGAGGGCGGCCTGCCCGGCCCGGTAGCGGCTCACACCGGCGTCGTAGTCGGCCCGGGCCTCGGGGTGCAGCGTCACCTGGGGCTCCAGGGCCATGACGTCGTCAGCCAGCACGGAGAGCTCGGCCCCGAGGAGCTGGCGGTCGGCTTCGCCCTCGCGCCGGTGCTCCTCCTGGCTCTGGCGACGCCGCCCCCGGCGCCAGAACAGGAACCCGGCACCGCCGAGGGCGGCCAGCACCAGCAGCGTCGTGCTCCCGCCGTCGCCGCCGTCGGCCCCGCGGTTACCGGAGCCCGAGGGGTCGGCCGAGCCCCGGCCGGCCGCCGCCTGCACCCGCTGGACGAACTCGACCAGCACCGCCTCGGTGCCCTCCTCGCTGCGGGCCTGGAACGCCGAGGTGGCCAGCGCCGGCGCCCGACCTCGCTCCAGCTGGTTGCTCGCCGCCCGGAAGCTGTTGCCCACGACGACGGCGTAGGTCCCGGGCAAGCCGGTGGCGTCGCCCAGGGCCGCCGGCACCGAGCCGGGGTCGCCGCCCGCCTCCTCGGTCGCGGCTGCGGGAAGGACGGCGACAAAGATGGGGGTGTCCCCCTCGGCGATCCGCTCGGCCAGGTCGTCGAGGGCACCGGCGGCGAGGCGCCGCTCGGCATCGGGGTGCTGGTACACCGGGCTCCGGCGCAGCTCCGATGCGGCGTCGTCGATGGACCTGGTGGCAACAGCCTGGGGCCAGGCCGTCCCCGCCCCTAGCAGCCAGGCGACCACCACGAGGACCGCCACCGCCAGCCGGCGCACGATCACCTCCTACCCCCGGCCGCCCCGCCCCAGTCGTGGCACCGGGCGAGCGGGTAGGCTGCGACGGGCATGGCCGCCGAGGACGAGACCGGGACCAGCGCCGCCGAGCTCGAGGGCTGGGTCCGGGAGGATCTGAGCCTCGACGCCGAAGCGTCGGTGCTGATCACCGAGCAACCGGGCAACGACCCCCGCTGCTCCCCGGTGGTGACCGAGGTCACGATCACCGCCGCCGACGGCGACGCCTACTCGTTCCACATCGAACACCCCCTGGCCGAGGTCTCGCGCATCGACGTCGTCGCCGCCCTGGCTTTCGGCGGAGGTCACTGAGGGCCACCACCGCGCGGTGCGGCGGTGGCCATGCCGCCTCCCAGCACCTCGTCGCCGCGGTAGAGGACCACGCTCTGGCCGGGTGCCACCCGGATGACCGGCTCGGCGAAGCGCACCAGTGCGGCCTCGACGTCGAAGGTGGCGGGACGGGCGAGGCCATGGGCGCTGGCCTGCACCAGCACCGGGCCCGCCACCGGCCGGTCCACCCAGGCCATGGCCGCCAGCCCCACCTCGGTGGTGCGCAGGTCGTCGAGCTGGCCCACGGTCACCCTCGCCGACGCCACGTCGACGGCCAGCGCGTAGCGGGCTTCGGCACCTCCGGCCAGGCCCAGCCCCCGTCGCTGGCCGACGGTGACGAGCTGCACGGCGGGGACGCGGCCCACCTCCACCCCGTCGAGGTCGACCACCCGCCCTTCGGTAAGCGGCGTGCGGTCACCGAGGAACGAAGCCCGCCCGGCGGTCGAGGTGATGAAGCACACGTCCTGGCTGTCGGGCTTCGCTGCCGTGCGCAGCCCGAGGGCGGCCGCCCGCCGGCGGACCTCGGCCTTGTCGAGCTCGCCCACCGGGAAGCGGACGCGGGCCAGCTGGCGCTGGCCGAGCATGTGCAACACGTAGCTCTGGTCCTTGGCCTGGTCGATGCCCCGGCGCAGACGCCAGCGCCCGTCGAGGTGCGCGACCCGGGCGTGGTGACCGGTGGCCAGGGCGTCGAAGCCGAGGGCCTGGGCCCGGTGCAGTAGCCGGTCGAACTTGACGGAGCGATTGCACTCGACGCAGGGGTTGGGTGTGCGCCCGACGGCGTGGGCGGCGACGTACGGGCGCACCACGGCGGCGTCGAAGTCGTCGCCGAAGTTGAACACGAAGTGATCGATGCCGAGCTGCTGGGCGACCCGTCGGGCATCGTCCACGTCGGCCACCGAGCAGCACCCGGTGTCGGAGGCCCCGCCCCACAACCTCATCGTGCACCCGGTGACCTCGTGGCCGGCGTCGAGCTCGAGGGCGGCGGCGACCGAGGAGTCGACCCCGCCGCTCATGGCGACGAGGACCCTCAAGGGCCGGGAGGAAGCCGCCTGGGTGTCTCCAGCGCCCGGTGCCACGCCGGTTCTGCCGTCACCAGGCCCAGGTGGTGTTCTCACCGTGCTTCACCTCAGGACGGGGACGGCCGAGCGCTCCCGGAGCTGGGCCACCGCCCCGGGGATGACCGCCAGGGCGTGGTCGACCTCGGCACCGGTGGTGGTCCAGCCGAGCGAGAGGCGCAGCGACCCGTAGGCCAGCGCCCGAGGCACCCCCATGGCAGCGAGCACGTGCGAGGGCTGGGCGGCGCCGCTGGCACACGACGAAGCAGCGGTGGCGCAGATGCCCTTGCGGTCGAGCAGCACGAGCAGCGCCTCGCTCTCGATGCCCTCGATGAGCAGCGAGCACGTGCCTGCCACCTTGGTGGAGCGCGTGCCCGACTCGGTGCAACCGGGGATAGCGGCCAGCAGCCCGTCGGCCAGCCGGTCGCGCAGCGCCCCGACCCGCTCGACCGTCTCCCCTCGCTGCTCGACGGTGGCGGCCAGGGCCGCGGCCATGCCGACGATGCCGGCCACGTTGTGGGTGCCGCTGCGCCGTTCCCGCTCTTGGCCGCCGCCCCGCAGCAGGGGCTCGACGGCCACGCCGTCGCGCACGACCAGCGCACCCACGCCCTGGGGTCCACCGAACTTGTGGGCGCTCACAGCCACCAAGTGGGCAGGTGCGGTGAGGGTGGCCACGTCGAGCCAGGAAACGGCCTGCACGGCGTCGGTGTGCACCACCGCAGCCGGGGACCGCTCGGCCACCAGTGCCGCCGCCTCGGCGAGGGGCTGGACGGTTCCGACCTCGTTGTTGGCCAGCATCAGTGACACCACCCCGACCTGGGCGTCCAGAGCGGCGTCGAGGGCGGCGAGGTCGACCCGCCCGTCACCGTGGACCCCCACCACCCGACCCCCGAGGGCCTCGACGGGGTGGAGCACGGCGTGGTGTTCCACCGCACTGCATACGGCGACACGGCCGTGACGGGCCACCGCCCCGATGACGGCCAGGTTGTCGGCCTCGGTGCCCCCGCCGGTGAACACCACCTCGCCGGGCTCGGCTCCGAGGCAGGCGGCCACCACGTCCCGAGCCTCATCGACGGCCCGACGGGCATCGCGAGCAAGGGCGTGGCCCCCCGAGGGGTTCCCCCAGCGGGGGCCGAGGAACGGCAGCATGGCCTCGGTGCACTCGGGCCGCATCGGCGTGGTCGCCGCGTGGTCGAGGTAGGTGACCATGGCTGCGAGGCTACCGGCGGGCGTGGTAGGGAGAGCGGGGTGGAACAGCTGGAGCCCTCCTCCTACGGAGAGGCCTTCGCCGACGTCTACGACGAGTGGTACGGCGACGTGTCCGATCTCGAAGGAACCGTCGACTCCATCGCCGCCCTCGCCGGAGGGGCACCGGTGCTCGAGCTCGGCATAGGCACCGGGCGACTGGCGCTGCCGCTCGCCCGCCGCGGCTTGGAGGTGCACGGCATCGACGCCTCGCCGGCCATGCTCGAACGGTTGCGGGCCAAGCCCGGCGGGGACGCCCTGCCCGTCGTGCTCGGCGACTTCGCCGACGTCGCCACCACCGTTCCCGGCGGCTTCGGCGTGATCTTCGCCGCCTACAACACGCTGTTCAACCTGCCCTCGGCCAGCGACCAGGGCCGCTGCTTCACCAACGCGGCCGCTCGCCTGCGCCCCGGCGGTGCCTTCGTGATGGAGGCCTTCGTCCCGAGCCCCGAGCCCGAGACCACCACCGGCAGCGTCACCCCGTCGGTGGTCGACGCCACCCGGGTGGTGCTCCACGTCACCCAGCGCCATCCCGCCAGCCAGACGGTCGACGGCTCGACGGTCTCGATCAGCGAGGACGGCATCCGTCTCCGCCCCTGGCACATCCGCTACGCCCGTCCCGACGAGCTCGATGCCATGGCCGGCGCCGCCGGGCTCTGCCTCGAGCGACGACGTGGCGGCTGGCGGGACCAGCCGTTCGGGCCCGACAGCTCCCACCACGTCTCGGTGTACCGCCTGCCTCGGTAGCTGCGGCCGCGACCGGCACAGGTGGAGGCGGCCCTAGTGTCGGGGGGCGTGGAGAGGGGCGACGCCGATGACGGCACCACCGACCCCGACGGCGGCTTCCGGAAGCCCCCGCCTCCGGACGACCGGCTGTGGCGTCACCCGTCGGAGGTGGCGGGGCGCACGCCCTCGCTTGCGCCCCCCTCGACCCGGGCCCGCAGTCCCTGGCCGGTGGCCTTGGTGTCCGGGCTCCTGGGATCGGTGCTGACGTTAGGGCTGGTCGTGGCCACGGGGGGGCTCGACCGGACCGCCCGCTCGGTGGTGGTCCGGGAGTCGGTCGCCTCGGTGGCGTCGGCACCGGTCGGCGACGGCGGGGGCAGGGATGACGACGTGGTCCGCATCGCCGAGCAGACGAGCCCGGCGATCGCCCGCATCGAGGTCTCGGGCGAGCGAGGGGGGATCGGCTCGGGGGTGATGTTCCGAGACGACGGCCACCTGCTGACCAACGCCCACGTGGTCGACGGCGCCCGATCGATCAAGGTGGTGCTGGCCGACGGCAGCGAGCACGAGGGCCGGCTCCTCGGATCGGACTCGCTCACCGACGTCGCCGTGATCAAGATCGACCGACCCGAGCCGTTCCCCGTCGCCGTGCTCGGGACCGCCGCCGACCTCCAGGTCGGCCAAGCCACGGTCGCCATCGGCTCGCCGCTCGGCCTCATCGGTGGCTCGTCGGTCACGACGGGGGTGGTCAGCGCGCTGGGACGGCGGGTCCCGGGACGAGAGGGCCCCCTGCTCGACATGATCCAGACCGACGCCGCCATCGCTCCCGGCTCCTCCGGTGGCGCGCTCCTCGACGGCACCGGTGCGGTGATCGGCATCACCACCGCCATCGCCGTGTCGGAAGCGGGCTACCAGGGCCTGGCCTTCGCCACGCCCATCGACATCGCCCGCTCGGTGGCCGAAGACGTCATGGCCACCGGTCGGGTCGCCCACGTATGGCTGGGCATCGAGGGCCGCGACCTCGATGCCACGTCGGCACGCGACACCGGGGTGGCAGGCGGTGCGGTGGTAGTCGAGGCCATCGACGGCGGCCCCGCCGAGGAGGCGGGGCTGCTCCCGGGTGACATCGTCGTGGAGGTGGCGGGCAAGGAGGTGTCCTCGATGTCGGCCCTGGTCATCGCTCTGCGGGCCCGAGAGCCCGGCGAGGTGATCGACCTCGGCGTGGTGCGTGGCGGCGAGCGGAGGACGGTGGGCGTCGAGCTCGGGACCCGGCCACCCGAGAGCTGATGGCGGCGCTCGCCGCCGCTGCCCCTCGACGCCGACGGCGCCGTCGACGGCGGGCCCAGGCGAGCAGCGTCACCGGGGCGCCGAGGCCGAGCACAGCTCCACCGCCGAGGCTGAGGATGCGCCGGGTGCGGGAGGCGAAGGCGGTCCACGGTGTCGCCGGGTAGGCCTCGACCAGCGTCTCGGCTCCGGAGTGCAGCGGTTCCCAGCCCTCGGCCCGAAGCCGGTCGCCGGCCACGACCCAGGGGTGGGTGGCGTAGGGCACGAGCGCGGGGACGACCCCACCCAAGCCCCGGCTCCAGCACCAACGGGCCAGGGCCGAGGCCATCGCCGGGGGCACGGGCGGGCGCACCGGGGTCCCGGTGAGCCCCTGCACCTGCCGGCCCCCGAGCCAGCCTTCGGGTGCCACGTTGTAGACCCCGTCGAGGCGCCGCTCGACGGCCAGGGCCACGGCGGCGGCGACGTCATCCACGTGGACGAACTGGACGGGCGCGTCGCCCTCGCCCACCCCCCACCTCGTGACCGCCCGCAGGGCCACCGCCAGCCACTGCTCGGCGTCGTCCCCCACCACCAGGGCTGGGCGAAGGATGGCCAGCGTCCGGTCGTGGCCGTCGCCGGCCCACGCCCCCCAGCGCCGCTCCACCTCGACCTTCCCCAGGGCGTAATCAGCCCCCGGGTTGGGACGCAGGGACATCTCCTCGGTGAGCGGGACGGGGTTGTCGGCCCAGGCCCCGTACACCGCCGCGCTCGACAGCACCACCACGTGAGCGATCCCCGCCTGCTCGGCGGCCTCGACCAACCGGATGAGCCCCCGAGCCTGGGCCTCGTGATCGCGTTCGGGACAGGACTGGCGCTCGAGATCGACCAGGACGTCGCTCCCGGCCAACGACTCGTCCAGCCGCGGATCGTCGCAACCGTCGACGACGGTCACGGCGTGAACCCCCGGCGAGCCCTCCAACCGTGCCACCAGGGCTTGACGGAGGCGTCCGCTGCCTCCGACCACCACGACGCTGGTCGTGCTCATCCTCCACAGTGTGCTCGGCTTGGACCAGCGCCAACCTTCCTGCACCCGTGATCGTCCCGGTGGAGCAGACGCGCCGGGAGGGAACGGCGGCCCTACCATGGCCCCATGGCCCAAGGCGGTCCACCCGGGGAGAACCCGTTCGAGGGGCTGCCCTTCCTCGGCGACCTGGCCCGCATGCTGGCTTCGCAGGGTCCGCTCAGCTGGGACGCCGGGCGCCAGTTCGCCCTCCAGGTCGCCACCGGAGGCGCACCCGAGGCCAACCCCGATCCCGTCGAGCGGATCCGCCTCGAAGAGCTGTCCAGGGTGGCCGAGCTGCGGGTGGCCGATGCCACCGGGCTGCCCGTCTCCGCCACCGGTTCGCCCATCACCTTCATCCCCGTCACCCGAGGGGAGTGGGCCCGGCGCACCCTCGACGCCTACCGGCCCTATCTCGAGCACCTGGCCTCGTCGCTCTCGTTGGCGGCCACCGCCGGCGACGACGACGCCACCTCCGACCCGACCGCCCAGCTGCTCGGCGGCATCTTCACGATGATCGGGCCGATGATCCTCGGCATGCAGTCGGGCGCCATGGTCGGCCACCTGGCGACCCGGTCGCTCGGGCAGTACGACCTGCCGCTGCCCCGAGGGACGTCGGACCAGCTGATGGTCGTCAGCCCCAACGTCGAGGCCTTCGGCGAGGAGTGGAGCCTGCCTGCCGAGGACCTTCGGCTGTGGATCTGCCTCTCGGAGCTGACTACCCACGCCGTGGTGACCCTGCCCCACGTTCGGGCTCGGCTCGTCGGCCTCGTCGAGGAGTACGTGTCCGGCTTCCGGGTGGAACCAGGAGGGCTCGAATCGACCCTGGGTGAGGTCGACCCCACCGATCCCGCCGCCCTGCAGCGAGCGCTCAGCGACCCCGCCGCCCTCCTCGGCGCCATCCAGTCGTCGCAGCAGCGGGCGATGCTGCCCCGGCTGGAGGCCCTGGTCGACGTGATCGTCGGCTACGTCGACCACATCGTCGACACGGTCGGGACGACGTTGATCGGCTCCTACGGGATGCTCACCGAGGCGCTGCACCGTCGCCGGACCGAGGCCACCAGCTCCGATCGCTTCGTGGAGCACCTGTTCGGTCTCGAGCTGGGCCGCGCCCAGTACGAGCGGGGCACGGCCTTCGTGGAGGGGGTCGTGCGTCGGGCCGGAAGCGAGGGGTTGGCCCGCCTGTGGCGCTCCGAGCGCGAGCTGCCGACTCCCGCCGAGGTCGACGCCCCTGGGCTCTGGCTGGCGCGGATCGACCTCGAACCGTAGGTCCGAGTTCTCGAACGGTTGCTGGCCGCCGGGCCCGGCAGCGCGCCGGAGCCGGCGTCCGCCGCGACCCCCCGCTCACACCTCGATGATCTCGACCCGCTCGATCTCGCCGTCGTAGAGGTCGACCGTGGCCAGGGTCGGACGGGGCTGAGAGCGGCGCTGAGTGGGCGAGCCGGGGTTGAGCAGCCACTGGCCGTCGAGGCCGGGGGCGCTCCAGGGGATGTGGCTGTGCCCGAACACCACCAGATCGGCGTCGGGGAAGACCCGATGCAGCCGTGCTCCTCGGCCCTTGCGGGGCCCACTGTCGTGCACCATGGCCACCTTCACGCCGGCCAGCTCGACCACCAGGCGCTCGGGGAGCACGCCCACCAGCTCGGCGTCGTTGTTGCCGAGCACGGCATGGGTGGGGGCGCTCTCCGCCAACGCCTCGAGCACGTCAGCGGTCAGGATGTCACCGGCGTGGAGCACCACGTCGGCGTGGGCGACCTCGGCCAGGGCCACGGGCGGGAGCCCCCGAGGCGAACCCCGGCGGAGGTGGGTGTCGGCCAGCACCACGACCCTCATCGCGCCAGCCTCACAGCTGCGAGCGGGCACCCACCCGCGCCACCCGCCGGCTGAGGCGCCGCGACGCCTCGGCGCTCCGGGCGGCCACGCTCGAGCCCAGCCGGGTGGTGGTGAAGCGCCGACCGGTGGCGTAGAGGAACGCTGCTCCGCCGGTGACCGCGGCGATGCCCACAAAGCCCACCGGCAGAGGGATCGGCAGGATGACGGGCAGGAAGGCCCCGGCCACCCACACCAGCTGGAAGCGGGTCTCGAACCGAGCGAAGGAAGCTCCCTGGTTGGCGTCGGGGGCGTCGCTCTGCACGATCGAGTCGAAGCACAGCCTGCCGGCGGTGGCGCACAGGCCGACAATGGCCCCCAGCAGCACAGCCGATATCCGGCCCCCCACCCACAGCATCCCGATGGCGGCGACAGCGGTGCCAACCAGGCACGCGAGCAGGATCCGTTCCTCGAGAACGGCGCGGCGGAGCCGGGGGGCAACGAGGGCGCCGACCAGGGCGCCCACGGCGCTGGCGGCGAGCACGGCACCGAACCACCATGCCGGTGCGCCGTCGGCCCGCAGGGCGAAGGCCACGAGGAACGACAGGAACCCGACCACGGCCCGCAACACCGCCATGGCGCTGGCGGCGAGCAGGATGCCCGCCCCCCGCAGCTCGGCCCGCTCCACCGGGCCGGGGGACTGGGCGGCAATTCGGGTGCGGGGGATGCGGTACGCGGCCGCGGTGGCGGCGGCGAACACGGCGGTGGCCAGGCCGAGCACCCACTCGGGGCCGAGTTGCAGCAGGGCCACGCCGGGAACCGCGGCCAGCAAGCCGACCACCCCGCTGATGAGCACCAACTTCGAATTGGCTTCCACCAACCGGGCCTCGTCCCGCACGAGGCCGGGCACCAACGAGGCCCGGGCGACCTGGTAGCCCTTTCCGAGCACCAGCACGGCGAAGGCCTCGGGGAACAGCAGCAAGCCGTCGACGTCGTCGACCATGAGCAGGCACACGAGTGCCCGGGTGGCCGCCGAGAGCACCACCATGGAGCGGCGCCCGCCGGCCTGGCGGTCGATCCACGGGCCGATCAGCGGCGCCACCACGGCGAAGGGGGCCATGGTGAGCACCAGGTAGAGCGCCACCCGGGCGCGGGCGGCATCGGGTGAGATCGAGAAGAACAACGACCCGGCCAGGGCAGTGGCCACGAGGGTGTCGCCTGCGGTCGACAGGGCATGGGCGCGGGCCAGCCGGGCGAACGGCGTGATCGGGGCGTCCCCCGGCCTTTTCCAGCTCGGCCGGCCCGCCACGCCGGCAATCGTAGGGGCGTGGGCCGTTCGGCTGATCTGTCCAGGCAGGGCTGCGCCCGGTCCCTGGCTAGCGGTCTCGCCGGCGCCGAGGGCGGCCGGTCCCTGATGGGTGGCGCCGAGCGGAGCAAGCCAGATGAGGCCTCAGGGCGCAGGCCGGGCGGCTTCGCCGCTCGCCCGGAGGGCGTTCGACTCGCGCTCGTACTTGTAGCCCAGGCCGCGGATGGTCACGATTCGTCGGGGCAGGGAAGGGTCGTCCTCCACCTTCGATCGCAGCCGTTTCACGTGGACGTCGAGGGTCTTGGTGTCACCCACGTAGTCGTGGCCCCAGACCCGGCTGATCAAGGTGTCCCTCGTGAGCACCCGGCCGGCATGGCCGAGCAGCAGCTCCAACAGCTCGAACTCCTTGAGCGGCAGCGCCACCCGCTCCCCTCGGATGGTGACCTCGTGGCGCTCGGCATCGAGGCGGACGTCGCCCACCTCGATGACGCCACCGCTCTCCTCGTCGGCGCCCCCCGCAGCCGCCAACGGCACCCGGCGCAGCGCCGCTCGGATGCGCGCCACCAGCTCCCGGAGGCGGTACGGCTTGGACACGTAGTCATCGGCTCCGACCTCGAGGCCGACCACGGTGTCGATCTCCGAGGCCTTCGCCGTGACCATGATGATCGGGACCCGGGAGCGCGAGCGGAGCTGGCGACAGACGTCGATGCCAGACAGCCGGGGCAACATGACGTCGAGCAGCACCAGGTCGGGTTGCACCAGGTCGAACAGCTCCAGGGCCTCGGCACCGTCCCGGGCCACGCGGACCTGGTAGCCCTCGCGCTGCAGACCCACGACCAAGGCATCGACGAAGGACTCCTCGTCCTCCACCAGCAGCAGTGTCGGACGGATCGGGGTGGTGGTCGTCATCCCCCGGTCGCCACTGGGTGGCCCGCTCCCCTGGGCACCGGCGCCTCGTCGTCGGCCGAGCCCGCTCCGTTCGGTAACCGAAGCCTGAACACCGATCCCTCTCCTTCCCGGGAGGTCACCGACACCTCGCCCTGGTGGTTGGTGGCCACGTGCCGGACGATGGCCAGGCCGAGCCCGGTGCCCCCGGTCTCCCGGCTGCGGGCCCGGTCGACCCGGTAGAAGCGCTCGAACACCCGCTCGAGATCGCGCCCGGGAATGCCGATCCCGTGGTCGTGCACCGAGATCTCGACCGAGGTGGCGTCGGCGCGGGAACGGACCTCGACGGTTGAGCCCTTGTCGCTGTACTTGCAGGCGTTCTCGAGCAAATTTGCGACCGCGGAGACGAGTTGGCGCTGGTCAGCGCGCACCCAGTGGCCCCCTCGCACCTGGTCGGTGTCGATGACGATGTGGCGAGCGCTGGACAGCGGGCGTACCCGATCCACTGCCTCCTGGACGACGGTGCCCACCCCAACCGGCTCCCGGCGGGGCGCTTCCTCGGCTTCGATGCGACTCAGGTCGAGCAGGTCGTCGATGACGCGACCGACCCGGAGGGCCTCTCCGGTCATGCGCTGGGCGAGCCGGCGGGTGACGGCGAAGTCGTCCTCCGACGCGATGGTCTCGGCAAGGAGCCCCATGGCCCCCACCGGCGTCTTGAGCTCGTGGCTGATGTTGGCCACGAAGTCCCGGCGCATGGCCTCGAGCCGGCGCCGTTCGGACACGTCGTCGACCACCACCAAGGCACCCATGGCGTGGTCTCCCTCGTGGAGCGGGAAGGCCGAGACGAGCAGCACCCGCCGGGGGGGCCCGTAGAGCTCGAGGGTGCGAGAGTGCGGCCTGCCCTCCGTTGCCGCCGACGTCAGCTCCCGGATGGCCTGTTCCACCAATGCCTCGGCGTGGCGTCCGGAGGCGTAGGCGGCAGCGGCCTGGTTGCGGAAGACCTCGTGGCCGCGCTCGTCGCAGAGCACCACCCCCTGGGGGATGGCGGCGAGCGCCGCCGCCATCCTGTCGGCGGTCGAGCGGGCTGCCTCGAGCTGGGCGGTGACCTCCTCGGTGGCGCGCTCCAACTCGGCAATGGACCCCTCGGATCCGCCTGTGCCCGGGCCCGGGCCCGTTGCGGCGACGCGGCGGACCAGCTGGTCGATCCGGTGGTGGAGATGGTGCTGTGCGGTTGCACTGCGCACCACCACCGCCGCCAGCACCGCAGCCAGGACGACCAGCAGCACCTCCACGGCCGCGGCTCAGCCCCCGCCGGGCGGCGGACGGCCGTCGGCACCGAGATCGGGCCCCAAGTCCTCGACACTGCGTACGGCGTGGCGGGCAGCGCCGACGTGTTCCGGCAGCCACCCGGTGACCATGTAGACCACCCGCTCGCCGATGTTGACGGCGTGGTCGCCGATGCGCTCGTAGAAGCGGCCGACCATGGCCAGCTGCACCGACGACTGCAACGCCGTGGCCCCCTGCCCGTGGGTCTCGAAAATGGCCTGGATGTACTGCACATGGAGGTCGTCGATGACGTCGTCCATGTCGTCGATGGCGGCGGCCAAGCTGTCGTCACGCTCGGCGTAGGCGTCGATCGCCATGCAGAACAACCGGTGGACCTGCTCGCCGAGGCGTTCGATCAACCCCCGCAACCGGGGGTCGAACTCGGTGCCGTACATGCGCCGGGCCGCCTTCATGATGTTGGCCACCAGGTCACCGGAGCGCTCGATCTCGGCGACCAGGCGGAGGGCGGTGACGACCTCTCGGAGGTCCCTGGCCATGGGCTGCTGCAGCGTGAGCAGCTGGTAGCAGCGCTCCTCGATGTCGAGGGTGAGCGCGTCGAGGACGTCGTCGTTGGCGATGATCTCCTCGGCCACCCGCAGGTTGCCTCCGAGCAGGGCTTCGGTGGCCTTGCCGAGGGCCTCGGTCACCATCCCGGCCAGGCGCATGATGTCGTGGCCCACGTCGTCGAGGGCCTGGTGGAAGCCCTTGCGGATCTCGACCGCCACCTCAGCGCACCTCTGCGGCCAGATGGGCCGGGTCGCCGGTGAGCAGATAGTGGAGGCGCTCCCCCACGATGACGGCGTGGTCGGCGATGCGCTCCAGCGCTCGGCCCACGAGCACGCCGACTACCGCCACCTTGGCGGCCCCGGCCCCGTCGAGCTCGAGGATGTGGTCGAGCAGCACGGCGTAGTGGCCGTCCATCACCCGGTTGCGCGCCGCCAGGGTCTCGGCCAGGTCGAGGTCCTGGGCCGACCAGGCATCGATCGCCGTGCGGTAGAGAAGTCCGGCCTCGTGGGCCATATCGAGCAGCGTAGAGAACATCGGCGGGTACGCCACCACCAGGTGCAGCTCGGACGCCTGTTTGACCACCCGCAGCGAGAGGTCGGCGATGCGCTCGAGCTCTTCGAGCACGCGCAGCACCGACACCAGGAAGCGCAGATCGGAGGCCACCGGGGCTTCCCGGCGGATCAGGTCGTAACAACGCTGGGTCAGCGAGACCAGCATGGCGTCGACCTCGTCGTCGGCCGCCAACGCCGCCTCCGCCTCGCGCACGTTGCCGGTGGCCAGCACCACGCTCATCCGCCCCAGGGCCTGGCTGACCCGTTCGGCCATGACCTCGACCTGGAGCCGGAGCTGATCGAGCTCGCCATCGAAGTGGGAGCGCAACCGGTGGCTCCCACCACCTTCATCGGCTATCACGCCGCACCTACCCGAACCGTCCGGTGATGTAGTGCTCCGTGCGCTCGTCCGAGGGATTGGAGAAGATCGTCTCGGTGCGGTCGAGCTCCACCAGGACGCCGGTGCGGGTGTCGCTGCGCTCGTTGACCTCGGTGGTGAAGAACGCGCAGCGGTCCGAGACCCGGGCCGCCTGCTGCATGTTGTGGGTCACGATGATGATGGTGTACTCGCTCTTGATCTCCTCCATCAGGTCCTCGATGCGCCCGGTGGCGATGGGATCGAGCGCCGAGCAGGGCTCGTCCATGAGGATGACCTCGGGGTCGACGGCGAGGGCCCGGGCGATGCAGAGGCGCTGCTGCTGGCCGCCCGACAGGCCCAGAGCGGAGTCCTTCAGCCGGTCCTTGACCTCGTCCCACAGCGCTGCTCGCCGCAGCGAGCGCTCGACGATCTCGTCGTGGTCGCCCTTGATCTTCAAGACCTTCGGCCCGAAGGCGATGTTGTCTCGGATCGACTTGGGGAACGGGTTCGGCTTCTGGAACACCATCCCGATCCGGGTCCGGACCTCCATGGCATCGACCCCCTCACCGTAGAGGTCGATGCCGTGGTAGCTGATCCGGCCCTCCACCCGGGCGCTCGGGATCAGGTCGTTCATCCGGTTGAAGCAGCGCAGGAGCGTGGTCTTGCCACAGCCAGATGGGCCGATGAACGCGGTGATCCGGCGCTCCGGCACGACCAGGTCGACATCGCGGATGGCCCGGTAGGCGCCGTAGTAGACGCTGAGCCCCGAGAGCTCGAACACCTTGGCGGTGTGCTCGAACACGTCGGGACGCGCCGGGGCGTGGGTCGCCTGGGGCGTCGCCGTGTCGACCTCGGCGGTCTTCGTGCGGATGTCCACGGGCTCGGTCCTCTCGGGTTCGCTCGTTGCCGGACGGGGAGCTGCGGGCCGCGTGTTCACCATCTCCGGCCATAGCGGTTGCGCACCATGATGGCGATCGAGTTCATCACCAGCAGGATGGCGAGGAGCACGACGATGGCGGCGGCCGCCACCACCTTGAACTCCGCCTGCGGCCGGGAGATGTACCCGAAGATCTGGATGGGCAGGACGGTGAACTGGCTGTCGAGCCCGTCGGGGTTGAAGGTGATGAAGCTGAGGGCGCCCAGCAGCAGCAGCGGGGCTGCCTCGCCGATCGCCCTCGACAGGGCCAGGATGGCGCCAGTGGCGATGCCGGGCACGGCGGCCGGGAGCACCTGGCGGCTCACGGTCTGCCACGGGGTGGCGCCGAGGGCCAACGCCGCCTCTCGCAGAGATCGGGGGACGGCCCGGATCGCCTCGCGCGAGGCGATGATGACCACCGGCAGCACCAGCAGGGAGAGCGTCAACGCCCCGGTGAGGACGGTGAAGCCGAGGTCGAGGAACCCTCGGGCCAGGAACGCCAGCCCGAGGATCCCGTAGACGATCGACGGGACGGCGGCGAGGTTCTGGATGTTTACCTCGATGAGGCGGTTGTACCAGCGTGAGTTGTCGGCGTACTCCTCCAGATAGATGGCAGCGCCTACGCCGAGCGGGATGCAGGTGGCGGCGACGATGCCCATCACCCAGACGGTGCCCCAGATGGCGGATTGGATGCCCGCCCGCGCCGGGCGGCTCGAGGGGAAGTTGTTCACGAGGTCGGCGTTCAGCCGGGGCGCGCCATCGACCACCACCTGGAACAGCAGGGTCACGAGCGTGAGGATGGCGATGCCGACGCTGGCGAGCAGCAGCGCGCTGAAGCCGCGCTCCTTGAGCACGCTCAGCACCGATGACCGCCGCTTCAGGTCGGGCACCTCCACGGCCCCGGCGCTGAAGGCGCTCACTCGTAGACCTCCCGGTACCGGCGCACCAGGCGAATGCTCACCATGTTCACCAGGAAGGTGGCCGCGAACAGGAGTGACCCGACCGCGAAGATCGTCTTGTAGCCGGTGCTGCCCGTCGACTGGTCGCCGAGGCCGGCCTGGCCGATGAACGCGGTCATCGTCTGCATGGCCTTGGCCGGGTTGATGCTCAGCGTCGGCGTGATGCCGGCGGCGATCAACACGATCATCGTCTCACCGATGGCTCTGGAGAACCCCAGCACGAAGGCGGCGACGATCCCCGAAAGGGCGGCAGGCACCACCACCCGGGTCGAGATCTGGAGCCGGGTGCTGCCCAGGGCGGCAGCGCCGTTGCGCAGCGCCTGGGGCACCGCTGACATGGCGTCCTCCGACACCGACGCCACCGTGGGCACGATCATGATGCCCATGACCAGGCCCGCCGACATGGCGTTGAAGATGGCAGGCGGATCGCCGACCAACCAGATGTCCTGGAGCAGCGGCGTCACGAAGGTGAGGGCGAAGAACCCGTACACCACCGTCGGGATCCCGGCGAGCACCTCCAGCGTGGGCTTGAGCACGCGCCGCACCCGGGGTCGGGCGTACTCGCTCAGGTAGATGGCGGCGGCGAGGCCCACGGGCAGGGCCACCGCCAGGGCGATGGCCGTGATGAGCAAGGTGGCGCTGACGAGGGGCAGCACGCCGAAGCTGGGGCTGGCGAACAACGGCGACCAGACCCGTCCGGTCAGGAACTCGACGATGCCCACCTCGTCGAAGAACTCGACGGTGGGACGAAGCAGCGACACCACGATTGCCACCGTGGTACCGACCGACAGGGCGGCGCAGCCGAACAGGAGCGCGAGCACCAGCTTCTCGCCGTAGCGGTTCTTCGTCGCCCCCAGGTTGACGACCGGTCTGGGGGCGACCGCTCCTTCGATGGCAGCCATGGCCGGGAGGCTAGGCCCCGGCCAGGGAATCGACCTTGGCCTGGGCTTCCGCCCGCTGCTCGCCGGTGAGGGGGACGAACAGCGCCTGCTCGGTGATGGCATCGCTCTCCTCGATGTAGAACTCGAGGAAGGCGATCACCTCGGGCCGCTCCAGCGCCTCACCGCTGGGGTACACGAACAGCTCGCGGCCGAGGGGCTGGTACTCCCCGCTCTGCACGGTCTCGGTGGTGGGCTGCACGCACCCGTCACCGCCGTCGATGGCTACGCCCTTCACCGCACCGGCGTTCTCCTCGAGGTACGAGAGGCCGAAGTAGCCGAGGCCGCCGGGGGTCCCGGACACGCCCTGCACGGTGATGTTGTCGTCTTCGGTCTGGGCGTAGTCGGCGCGGCTGGCTCCCTCTTCGCCGTTGATGGCCTCGGTGAAGTAGTCGAAGGTGCCGGAGTCGGTGCCGGCCCCGAACAGCTGCAGGGGGACGTCGGGGAACCCGGGGCGAACCTGGCTCCAGTTGTTGACGGTGCTGTCGGGGGCCCAAATGGCGTTGAGCTCCTCGACGGTGAGGCACTCGGCCCAGTCGTTCTGGGGGTTGACCACCACCGAGAGGCCGTCGTTGGCCACGGTGATCTCCTCGAAGTCGATGCCGGCCGCCTCGCAGGCGGCGACCTCGTCGTCCTTGATGGGTCGGGAGGCGTCGCTGATGTCGGTCTCACCGTTGCAGAACTTCTCGAAGCCCCCACCGGTACCCGAGGTGCCCACCGTCACTCGCACATTGGGATGCTCCTCCTGGAACAGCTCGGCGGCCACGGTGCTGAGCGGGGCGACCGTGCTCGACCCGTCGATGCGGATGTCGCCCGAGAGCTCCCCTGCGGTCGAGCCCGAACCCGTCCCGGCACCGGCATCGTCGCGCTCACCGCCGCCACCACAGGCAGTGGCCAGCAACGTCAGGGCCAGAGGCAGGGCGAGCAGGGGGCGGGGTGAGGCCAACGGCACAGGGTTCCCTCCTGGATGGGGTTGTCGGTTGGTCGGGCGGTGGATCTGGGGCACGTCGGCGGGTCGTGCCTCGGGTCACCCTAAGCAGGGCCGGTGACGTGGGCCCTGAGCCGAGGTGAACACCACGTGAACGAGGGGCGAAGCTTGGCTGGCCGCGGGCCACGCCGGCGCAGACGGGAGGTGAACTGGCGAGCGACTAGAGCGGCCCGTCGGCCCAGGGGCCGGTGATGGCGCACGTCATGCCGCTGCCGGGCTCTTCGTTGCCGAAGATGTTGACGAACATGGTCTGCCCGTCCGGGCTGAAGCAGGCGCCGGCGAACTCGCTGTCATTGAGCCGGTTGACTGCGAACTCGAAGGGCCGGCCCCGCTCCTCCAGGCCGATCACGCGGTTGACGTCGACGATGCCCGGGGCCAGCGGGTGAGTGTCGCCGTCGTCGCTGGCGTCGTCTTCACACAGGATGATCCCGCCTCGGGGGGTGACGAAGAGGTTGTCGGGCGAGTCGAGCACGCTGCCCTCGGGGGACTCGTACACCAGCGTCAGGGTGCCACCCCGATCACCGCGAGGGCAGTACTCCCACACCTGGCCCCGGCCGGCGTTGCCGCCGGATGTCGAGTTGAACAGGCAGCTCCCCTCGCCCCACCAGATGCCTTCGAGGCGGTTGAAGCGGGCACCGCCGGCGTCTGCACCCTGGTCGAAGACGCTCGAGGCGCCAGCCTCCAGGTCGGGATCGGGGACGGCGATGTCGACCCAGCGCACCGGCAACGGCCGCCGCACCCGCTGGTTGCGCACGGTGTCGTAGTTGGGCCGACCCACGATGCCGAGCATCTGAAGCTTGCCGCCGGCGGTCAGGTCGAACGGGTCCCTGGGCAGGAAGCGGTAGAAACCGCTGTTGTCCCCGGCGTCTTCCGTCTCGTAGATGGTGCCGGTGCCCGGATCGACGGCGACCGCCTCATGGGCGAAGCGCCCCAAGGCCGTGAGAGGAGTCGCAGGCACCGTCTCGTCGACGTCGAGGGGCACCAGGAAGGGGTAGCCGTGCTTGCGCTGGAATCCCTCGTCGGGACCATCGACGGTTTCCTCGCAGGTGATCCACCCGCTGTCTTCGAAGGCGATCCCACCGGCACAGTTGACCGTAGTGCCGTTGAGGCTGACGAACTCCCGCACCGCCCCCTTGGCGCCGGAGTCGCAGTCGACGGTGACGGTGCCGCCGTAGGCGAGCGGGTCGTACTTGGTCGCAGCCGGGCCTGGGACCCCGAGCAGCGGCACACCGGGGTCGTTGCGGTTCTCGTGGTTCCGGATGAGCCGGACTGTGCCGTCGGGACCGGCGAAGGCCCCCATGCCGTCGTGGTTGCGGGGCACGACGCCCCCGCCGGAGATGAGGGGGCTGGCCGTCTTGGAGAACGTCACGTAGGAGAAGCCTGCCGGCAGCGCCAGGATCTCGGCGCCGTCCTGATCGCCTACCGGGGCCAGCGGCCCATAGCCCGTTCCGGCCCGGGCCGCGTCGCCGGCGGCTTCCGAGCCGGTCTGGGCGTAGGCCGCGCTCGCCGCCAGACGCTGCAGCGCGGTCGTGCTCGCCACCGCGCCCCCGGCCAGGAGCCCAGCGCGGCCAAGAAACGAGCGCCTTCCCATCCTGCCCATCGTGGTCGCCATACCTGCTCACCCTCCCGTGTCGTGGACGAATGCACCGTAGGAAGGCCAGGTGAACGCCGGCTTTCCCCTGAGCGAGGAGCACCTGAAGGTGGTCCGAACTGGCGCGGAAGTTGCCAGATCTGGTCGACGGGAGCACTCTCCGCCGAGCGGACCATCACCCTTCCGGCCATGTGGTGGTGGCCAACGTGAAGTCCTCGGTGAACCATCGACCCTCTCGCTCCGGTCGCGATCTTGGTGGTGCGCCGGTCGGCGAACTCTGGGTCGTCGACCACGTCGGTGGTCCCCGAGATCTCGTTCTCGTGGCGCGCCACGAGCACGCCGTCGCTCTGAGACCAGGTCCGGCTCGACGAAGTCGGCACCCATGTCGGCGGCGAGCTGGCAGGAGGCCAAGGTGTGCTCGGGCCGGTGGCCGCTGGCTCCACGGTGGCCGATCACGATCGGACCACGGTGGTCGAGCGTCAGGCCGGGCTCTGACCATCGAGGGGTCGGGGCGATGGGGTCGAGACGGCAAGAGTCCGAGGTGAACCGGTGATGTCGTCGGGGTGACGGTGCGACGAGCGCTACACGAAGCTCCTCCCGGACCCGCTCGCCAGCGACCAGCTTTTCCCCGGGGTTCAGCCCTCCGTAGGCCTCCGGTCATCGGCCCGCCAGACCGGAGCGCCACGCTGACGGCGATCGCTTACGCCGCCCCCCCGGCGTAGCGATCTCGACCCGTGACCGGGGGCTGGGAGTGAGGACCATGATTCGGAACAGTGGAGCCGGCAGTGGCCCGTTCAGCCGTCGGCGCCTCTTGACCGGAGGCCTCAAGCTCGGCGGCGGTGCCGTCGCTGCCAGCATGGTCGCCCACCCCTCGGTGGTCATGGCCGAGCGGAGCAACCTGTTTCGCGTGCGTTCCGACCGGCCGGTGATCACCCACGGTGTGCAGAGCGGCGACGTGACCGCCACCGGCGCGGTGGTGTGGGCCCGCACCGATCGACCCGGTCGCATGGTGGTCGAGGTCGGAGCCACCGAGTCGCTCCGCCGACCTCGCCGTTTCTTGGGTCCCGTTGCCGACGAGGCGGGCGACTTCACTGCCCAGGTCGACCTCTACGGCCTGCCTTCCGGCCAGGACGTCTTCTACCGCGTCCGCTTCCAGAA
This sequence comes from Actinomycetota bacterium, assembly GCA_016781135.1. Classification (GTDB taxonomy): domain Bacteria; phylum Actinomycetota; class Acidimicrobiia; order Acidimicrobiales; family CADCSY01; genus JADDRA01. Next base: position 33,514 of record JADDQY010000019.1, on the reverse strand, counting down.
CCTGGACGACGCTCGCATCGAGAGCGAGGCGGTCGTCGGCCACTTCCGCACCGCGCCCGCCCGCACCGGCGACGTCAGCCTGGTGTGGTCGGGCGACACCGCCGGCCAGGGCTGGGGCATCAACCCCGACGTGGGCGGCATGACGATCTACGAGACCATGCGCGGTCTCCAGCCCGACTTCTTCATCCACAGCGGTGACACCGTCTACGCCGACGGCCCCATCGAGGCCGAGGTCCCCCTGTCCGACGGCGGGGTGTGGCGCAACGTCACCACGGAGGAGAAGGCCAAGGTGGCGGAGACGCTGGCCCAGTTGCGCGGCAACCACAAGTACAACCTGCTCGACGACAACGTCAGGCGCTTCAAACGCCGAGGTCCCCGTCTTCGCCCAGTGGGACGACCACGAGACGACCAACAACTGGTACCCGGGCGAGATCCTCGACGACCCCCGGTACTCGGTGACCGATGTCGACGTCCTGGCCGCCCGTGCAAAGCAGGCCTTCCAAGAGTTCATGCCCATCCGTCAGGCAGCCGGCGACAGCGGCCGCATCTACCGCAGCGTGGCGTACGGTCCGTCCTTGGAGCTGTTCTTCCTCGACATGCGGACCCACCGAGGCCCGAACTCGGCGAACGATCAGCCCACGGCCAGCGCGTCCACCGCCCTGCTGGGCGAGTGACAGCTCCGCTGGCTCCAGCACGGCCTTCGGAGCTCGCCAGCGACGTGGAAGGTGATCGCCTCCGACATGCCCATCGGCCTGGTTGTCGCCGACGACCCCGATGCCTTCGAGGCCGTGGCCAACGACGACGGCGGGAGACCCCTCGGTCGGGAGCTGGAGATGGCCCGCCTGCTGTCGTTCATCAAGGCTCGCTCCATCACCAACGTGGTCTGGCTCACCGCCGACGTCCACTACACCGCCGCCCACTTCTACGACCCGAACCACGCGACCTTCGACGACTTCGCGCCGTTCTGGGAGTTCGTCTCGGGCCCCCTCAACGCCGGCACCTTCGGTCCCGGCGCCCTCGATCCCACCTTCGGCCCGCAGGTGCGGTACCAGAAGGTGCCCGAAAGCCAGAACCTCCCTCCGTCGGCGGGGCTCCAGTTCTTCGGCCACGTGGCGATCGACGGGGACACCGAGGTCATGACCGTGCGCCTCATGGACAGCTCCGGGGCCACGCTCTACTCAGTCGACCTGATTCCCGACCGCTGACGCCACAGAGCTGATGAAGGTGAACGTTCCGGCGAATCGGCACGAGCGGGCAGCTCAACCGGGGCGGTGTCGGCGGCCGCCCCCCGTCTCCGGGGTGCGGGGGGAAAGGACCCGAAGACCTGGAGGGTCGACCGCGACGAACCCAGACAAGCAGTGCCGGGTCACGGGCAGGTGGAGATCAGGCAACGTCCAGGTGAACAGGAGCGGCACGGCGCGGTCGAATCGTTGTCCGGCCGGATCTCGACCCGAGGTCGTCGCCTGAGCTCCTTGCCTTGCCGGTCCGTCCCCGGTGACGACCATGAGACCTCAGCTTCGGTCGACTCCTCACCTACCACCGACCATCGTGCCCCGCTAGCGGGACAGGGGGAACAGGGCCGTCGCCTCCTGTCCCGGCCACCGGCGTCAGCGTCGGTACCGATGTCGACCCAGCTCGGCGTACCCGGCAGCAGGTGGGGTCGCTCCCCATCGCTGGCGAACCTACTGCTGGTGCTCTCGGCGGATGAAGAAGTCGGCCAGCTCCCGGTCACGGTCGTAGGTCAGCTTGGCCCGGGCCTGGTCGACGGAGAGCCAGCGGATGTCGTCGACCTCGTCGTTGGGCTCGAAGTGTCCCGAGTCCACGGTCATGACCCAGTACCTGACCTCCTTGTGGCGGCCCTTGCTGTCGACGTAAGCGGTCGGCACCAGTTCGGGGCCAAGCACACACCGGTAGCCGGTCTCCTCCTCGACCTCCCGTAACGCACAGGCCTCCGCGGTCTCGTCGATCTCGCACTTGCCCTTGGGGAACGTCCAGTCGTCGTACTTAGGGCGGTGCACCACCAGCACCTGGACCTCGCCGGAGAGGCCGGGTCGCCACACCACCCCACCGGCGGCCCGTACGACCGCGGTCCCCGGGACCGGCTCGAGCAGCGTCAGGCCCCCAGCCAGGACCGCAGCTTGGGCCGGTCGGCTCGGCGCCACGCCTCCGGCCACGCGCCGCGGCTGGCCTCGGCGCTGGCGCGCTGGGCGGCGACGAGCTGGCCCGCCACCATGGCCTCGTTGGCGTCGAGGTGCTGAGCGGTTGCGCGCAACCAGTCCTCCGCCACCACCGCGTCCTGGTGATCGCCGAGCACCTCCTGCACCCCCGCCACCGCCTCGGCCAGCGGGCGAGCCCGCTTGCCCACCGCCGGGGCTGCCGCCTCCACCGCGTAGCGGCACCGCTTGGCTCGGATGCGCACCTCGTGGAGCTGCTCGTCGGTGGCGGTGGGCCCCGACGCCCTCGCCGCCTTGCGCAGGCGCTGCCAGGGTCGAGCAACCAGACCGGGCAGGACCTCGGTGGCGGGGGCGTGGGCCTCGACCCGCAACCAGCCATCGGCCCCGTTGTCCACGCTCGGGTCATCGACGCCGGCAACCAGGCGATCGAGCAGCACCGCGTAGCGGCGACTGTCGAGCACCTGGAGAAGTCGGTCTCGAGCGTCGGAACGCTCGGCCTCCAACCGGGCCAGGAGGGCCGTGGCGGCGTCGCTGTCGACGTCTCGCAAGCGGGAGCAGTCGGAGCGAAGGCGCTCCAACAGCACGTCGGCGTCCCGAACCTCGCCGAGGGCCGCTGCCAGCCACTTCAGCTCCGCTTGCAGGTCCGAGACCAATCGCTCCTCGAGCAACGGTCCGAACGTGCGCAGGTCGGAGCGGAGCCGGCGGGTTGCCACTCGAGCCTGGTGGATGCCCTCGACCTTCCCCAGGCGGGCGCCGAGATCGTGCTCGAGCAGTCGGCGCACCGTTGGCCGCAGCCCGGCGTGGATCACCGATGCCGCCGACCCATCGTCGTGGGGCTGCCCCGACAGGTCCGGGGGCTCGAAGGCCTGGGGACCCAGCGCCCGCTTCACCTTGGGGATGGCGTCACCAGGACCGGCCCCGGCGGCCCGCAAGTGCACGACCACCTCGTCGAGCAGCTGCTCGGGCGCTCGTTCGCCCAGCTCCACCTCGACCTCCCGGAAGCGCAGGGCCACCCCTCGGCCCCGGAGCACCGACACCTCGTCGTCGACGATCTCCCCCATCCTCGTGCCCTCGCCGTCGCTGAGCACCACGGTGCGGCGTTGGGTGTCGAGATGGGCCACGGCCACAAGCTCGCAGCTGCGGACCCAGGCCGTCACCAGGCGGGCGAGCTCGGTGGGCACGGTCTCCCTGTCGGAGGCGACGGTCAACTCCCGGCGGGACAGCCTGTCGGTGGCGCGCTCGCCATCGGGCAGCTTCAGCGTCCATCCCTCACCCGAACGGTGGCGCAAGGTGATGCCGGAACGGGCCAGGCGCAGGTCGGGCGTGTCGAAGTAGACGGCGTCGAGTCGTTGCTCGGCTGCGGGCGTGGCCACGAGGCCGTGTGGCAGCCCCTCGAAGTCGGGCAGCTCGAAGCCCGGCCACACCGCCAGCTTGACCTCCCGTTCGAGGTGCTCGGCGGTGGCGGTCACCGGCCAGGACCGGTCGGGTCCTGGTCGCGCTTCCCGGCTCGAGCCCGGGCCAGCTGGCGGAGCGCGATGTGGGTGTTGACGCCCTCCACCCGCTCGACCTTGCTCCAGGTGCCGTCGGGCCCGAGCTCCCAGGCCAGCTCGTCGTCGGCCAGGTTGACGTCGAGCACCTGCTGGAGCCGTTGGCGCAGCTCCGGGTCCTCCACCGGCGCCACCGCCTCCACTCGCCGGTCGAGGTTGCGGGGCATGAGGTCGGCGGACCCGAAGTACCACGCCGGAGACCGCGGCGCCTGGCCGTTGGCGAAGTAGAAGATGCGGGAGTGCTCGAGGAAGCGACCGACGATCGAGCGCACCCGGATCCGCTCCGACAGGCCGGGCACGCCCGGGCGCAGGCAGCAGATGCCCCGCACCACCAGGTCGATCTCCACGCCGGCCCGGGAGGCTTCGTAGAGCGCGTCGATCATCTCCACGTCGACGAGGTTGTTCATCTTCATGGTGATGCGACCCGTGCCCGAGGGTGCGCGGGCCTCGTTGGCGATGAGCTCGGCCAGCCGGGGACGAAGCGGTCCGGGCGCCACCAGGAGCTTGCGGAACCGCTCCTGGCGCCCGTAGCCGGTGAGGTAGTTGAACAGCTGGGTGAGGTCGGCGCCGATGTCGGGGTCACAGGTGAGCAGGCCGAGGTCCTCGTAGAGCCGAGCCGTCTTCTCGTTGTAGTTGCCAGTGCCGATGTGGCAGTAGCGACGGATGCCCTCGTCCTCCTGCCGGACCACGAGCGCGGTCTTGCTGTGGGTCTTGAGCCCCACCAGGCCGTAGACCACGTGCACCCCCACCTTCTCCAGGGCCCGGGCCCACACGACGTTGGCCTCCTCGTCGAAGCGAGCCTTGAGCTCGACGAGGGCGGCAACCTGCTTTCCGGCCTCTGCTGCCCGGATGAGCGACTGGATGATGGGGCTGTCCGCAGAGGTGCGGTAGAGGGTCTGCTTGATCGCGAGCACGTCGGGGTCGGACGCGGCCTGGCGGATGAACGCCGCCACCGAGGTGGTGAACGAGTCGTAGGGGTGGTGGACGAGGATGTCGCCGGCACGGATCCGTGCGAAGAGGTCGACCCGATCGCCCTCGGAGCCCTTCAGCCGAGGCTGGGTGACCGACGAGAAGGGTTCGTCCTTCAGGTCCGGACGAGGCAGGGCCCACACCCCCCACAGCCCGCCGAGATCGAGAGGGCCCTCGGTGACGTAGACATCCTCGTCGCTCAGGTCGAGCTCGCGCACGAGCAGCCCCAGGGTCTCCTCGTCGATGCCCTCGACGACCTCGAGGCGCACCGCCCGGCCGAACCGGCGCCGGCGCAGCTCGACCTCGACGGCCTCCAAGAGGTCGTCGGCCTCGTCCTCCTCCAGCGTCAGGTCGGCGTTGCGCGTCACCCGGAAGGGATCGTGGGACTCCACCACCATCCCCGGGAACAGGGCCCCCAGGTGCTGGGCGATGACCTGTTCGAGGGCGACGTAGCGCTCCCCGTCGGGCATGACCACGAACCGAGGCAGCAAGTTGGGGACCTTGACCCGAGCGAAGCGCCGCTCACCGGTGTCGGGGTCGCGCACCATCACCGCCAGGTTGAGCGAGAGGTTCGAGATGTAGGGGAAGGGGTGGCCGGGATCGACGGCGAGGGGGGTCAGGACCGGGAAGATCTGGTTCTCGAACACTTCGACGAGGTGCTTTCGGTCGTCGTCGTCGAGCTCGTCCCACTTCGAGAAGTGGATCCCGACCGCTCCGAGGTCAGGGGCGACCTGGTGGAGGAAGGCCTCCGACTGGCGCTCGAGCAGCTCCGCCACCCGAGCGCGGATGGCCAGGAGCTGGTCCTCGGGGGTGAGGCCGTCGGGGCTCAGGGCTTGGAGCCCGGCGGCCACCTGGTCCTTCAGGCCTGCCACCCGGACCTGGAAGAACTCGTCGAGGCCCTGCGCGAAGATGGCCAGGAACTTCGCCCGCTCCAGCACGGGCACCTCGGGTGCCTCGGCCCGGGCCAGCACCCGTTCGCCGAAGTCGAGCCACGACAGCTCACGGTTGAGATAGGGCGGCCGCTCCGGGGCGGGCTCTGGCGGGGAGGGGTCGGGCTCGAGGGCGGCCGTCGCTTCGGCGCTCATGGAGAACACCCACGAACGAGCGGCACGCTCGTCTCGCGACCCACGGGTGACGCGCAGGAGCGACGGCGTCGGCTGCCCTCTCGGAGGCGGGGGAGAACGGGAGCCATCGGACGATCCTAGGCGCCGGGCCCGGAGGCGAGGAGGGCGGTGCTCGCCCCGGCGGGCCCGGAGGCGAGGAGGGCAGCGCCCACGGCACCGGCCAGCTCGCCGAGGGTTGCCGGCACCACCCGCAATGGTGAAGTTCGGACGAACAGCCGGCTGCGCACGGCCTGTTCGATCCGGCCGACGAACCGCGGACCCAACTTGCCGGCCAGGCCTCCGCCGACCACGACCAGCTGCAGGTCGACCAGGGTGGCCGCCGACGCCAGCGCCACCCCGAGCGCCCGCACGGCCTCGTCGAGAAGCTCCAGGGTCACCTCGTCGCCGACATCGAAGGCCTTGAGGAACACGCTCGACTTCATCCGCTTGTCACCGGCGAGCTCCACCAACCGCGTCGGCTTCCCAGCCTGGTGACGCCGGCGAGCCTCGGACTCCATCGAGGCCCGGCCGGCGTAGGACTCCAGGTGCCCGAACAGCCCGCACCCGCACTGACGCCCGCCGTCGACGACCACCCCGACGTGCCCGATCTCCCCGGCACCGCCGGCAGGGCCCCGGCGCAGGCGGCCGTCCAGGATCATGCCTCCGCCCACCCCGGTGCCCACCCAGACCCCGAGCACGTCGTCGGACCCCTGCCCGGCACCGAGGCGGTGCTCGGCCACCACGGCGGCGTTGACGTCGTTGTCGACCACGAGCGACGTCGACGACGGAAGCCCGAGTGCCTCGCCGAGCAGGGCCGCCAGGGGCACGCGACCTTCGAAGCCGACCAGGTTCGGGGCTCGCACGAGCGTCCCGGTCCCAGGCTCTACGACGCCTGGGGCGCCGATGCCGATGCCGTCGGCGGAGGTGGGACCGCCGAGCCGGGCCACGCACCCGACGACGGCGGCCACCACGTCGTGCACGCCGCTGGTGGGGGTGGCCAGCTTGGCATCGGCGACGACCTGGCCGTCGTCGACCAAGACACCCTGCACCTTGGTGCCGCCCAGATCGATCCCGATCAGGGACATCTCCGGCCTCGGCTGCGACTAGGAGCGGTAGGCGGGGTCGGGAGGAGCCTGCTCGTCGGGCAGGCCGAGGTCCCACTCGAGGATCAGGCCCTCTCGCTCGGCGTCGCGAGCCACCCGCTCACGGTTGCGCCGGAACTGGGGATCGTGGGGGGGCAGGAGCACCAGGCGAGCCATGACCCGTTGGCGGAAGGCGTCGATGAGCCGGGGATCGCCGAAGTCGGACTGCACCTCCCAGTGCGGTGCGACCGGCCCGAGGTAGACGACGCGGACGCGCCCGACCGGTGGCTGGGGGGCGAGGTTCTCGACGTGCGACACGACGGCGAGCCTACCCCGGACCATCGGGGGCGGCCCTCCCTGGCACCCCCGGGTCCTGCTACTCGTCGAGGCCCCGAGCGCCGAGGATGGCGGTCGTGGTCCGCTCCTCGCCGCCGCGCACATAGCGGATCTCCATGGTCTCACCCGGTTCGCTGGCGGCGATGACACCGCTCACGTCGCCGGCACCGTCGATCGGCTCGCCGTTGATGGCCACGATGACGTCGCCCGGCTGCAGTCCGGCCTCGGCCGCCGAGGTACGGGGCTGCACCTCGGCCACGAAGGCGCCGGCGGACTCGTCGATGCCGAGACGGGCCAGGGCCTCGGGCGAGACGTTCTCGATGTCGGCCGAGAGCACCCCGAGGTAGGCGACACCCCGGACCTCGCCCCCTCCGGTGCGAAGCTCCTCGATGAGGGGCTTGACCGAGTCGATGCTGAGGGCGAAGCCGATGTTCTCGGCGCCGCCGGCGATGGCGGTGTTGACGCCGATGACCTGGCCGGCGGCGTTCACCAGAGGTCCCCCCGAGTTGCCCTGATTGATGGCGGCGTCGGTCTGGATGAGGCTGTCTAGGACCACCCTTCCGGGAGCGTCGATCCTGCGGTTGAGGGCGGAGACGATGCCGGTGGTGACCGTCGGGGTCGCCCCGAGGTTCAAGGCGTTCCCCACCGCCACCACGTCGTCGCCGACCTGCATCGCCGAGCTGTCGCCCAGCTCGACGACGTCGAGGTCGCTCACCCCCCGGGCCTGCACCAGGGCCACGTCGTTGGAAGGCACGCTCCCGACCAGGTCGGCAGGGATCTCCCGGCCATCAGCGAGCATCACGCTGATGGCGGTCGCTCCCTCGATGACGTGAGCGTTGGTCAGCACCAGTCCGTCAGGCTCGATCACCATCCCGCTGCCGGCTCCGGACACGAGCTGGTTGCCGATCGGCGTGGAGCTCACCCCTTCCACCATGATCGAGACCACGCCTGGGCGCACCGCCTCGATCACGCCCTTGATGTCGAGCGGCTCGCCACTCAGCCGGAGGGGGGAGCGGGCCGGGGCGTCGTCGCCGGCTCCGGTCGAGACCAAGCCGGTGGCCACCGCGCCAGCAAGCACGATCACGGCCACGAGCGCGCCGGTGAGGCCCCCGGCGACGGCGGATCGCCACGAGCGGGTGGCGCCGGCAGCGGACGGGGTCGAGGACGCGGGGGGGTTCCCCGAGGTGGGGCCCCAGGAAGGGGGCTCCGCTGCACCTCGGGGCGGGCCCTCGTGGTCCCCGGCAGTGGGCGGGACCGCCGGAGCGTCGAGCCACGTCGGGCGGGACGGTGCCTCGGGCTGGCGCTGGGACGGGTTGGTCTCCACGGCCCCTCCTGGGTCGACGGCCTTCGCAACGGACAACGTCGCCTCGGGATCCAACGTTCCCCCGAGCATTTTCCGGGAACCAAAATCTCCTCGGCACCGTAGAACGGTGGGCGGCGATTGGAGGCGCGATGGACACGACATGGATGGCACGGGGCAACTGCCGAGACGAACCGCCCTCCCGCTTCTTCCCGAGCGACGGAGTCGGCGTCGAGCTGGCCCGGCGGATCTGCAAGACCTGCCCGGTGAAGGAGCCCTGCTTGGAGTACGCCCTCGAGCAGCGAGTCGACCACGGCGTCTGGGGCGGAGCCTCGGAGCGGGAACGGCGGCGCATCCTCAAGCGGCGGCGCGACGCCGCCGCCGTGCCCGACGGCGCGGTCACCGCCGACGCCCGGCGGTAAGACCGCTAGCCGCGGCCTCCCTCGTCGGGGCGGCCGCTCAGGGGCCGAGCGCCTCCAACAGCTCGGCGCCCACGTCGCCGAGCCGCTGCCCGAGTGAGCGGGAACGAGGCGGCGGGATCGAGCGGGCGGCGTCGAGCACCGCCTCGCCCGGTTCATCGCCCACGACCGTGACCACCAGCCCGTCCTGTTCGTAGACCACCACCCGGCCGGCGACCTGGGGGGACTCCCAGCGCCAGCCGTCGGCGCCTCCGACCTCGATGCGCTTCCCGCCGGCAGGCAGGGCGTCGAAGTCCAGCTGACCCGGGGTCTCGAACACCGACAGGGCGTAGCCGTCCCACTCGTAGACCAGCTGCAGGCCCTCAGGGTGGGAGGGGTGGGCGAAGGCCTCGACCAGCCGGTACCCACCGGCAAGGATCTCGGGCGCGGAGAAGGGCGCCGGAAGGGCTCGAAGGTCGAGCGACGGAGCTGTGGTCGGGGTGACCGGCTCGAACGGCCGGAGCTTCTCGTTGCCGCCGTCGACCCTCATCAGCCCACCGGCCGCCATCGCCTCCACGGAAGCGGCGTGGCGGTCGACGGCGTCGCTGACGCCCGGGCGGTAGACCTCGGGTTCGAGCACCGACAGACCGAGCACGACCAGCGCCACGGTGGCGGCGACCGAGGCCGCCGCGCCGGCCCGCCGGCGGCGGGCGGCCAAGGGGATGACCCGGGCGACATCGTGGCCGCCGTGGTGCAGGGCGCCCGCTCGGAGCCGCTCCACCATCGCCGCCATCACACCCGAGGCCGGGTCGACGCCAGGCAGGGTGCGGACCGCCAGCCGCGTGGCCCGTAGGGCGTGCAGCTCCTCGGTGCACGCTGGGCATCCCTCGACGTGGGTCCGCACCGCGATGGCCTCGTCGAGCTCGAGCTCGCCATCGAGCAGAGCCGACAGCTCGTCGCCCGGGTGGTCGCCGGCCACGTTCACCCCTGGTGTCCCGCCAGCGCCCGGCGCAAGGAGCTGCGACCGCGATGGATGCGGCTCCGGACGGTCCCCACCGGGATCTGGAGCTGGTCGGCGATCTCGTCGTAGGCGAGGCCGACCACGTCGCACAGCACCACCGCCACCCGGAAGTCATCGGGCAGGGCCGCCAGCGCCAGCTGGATCTCGTCGGGGAGGGTGGTCGCCGCCAGGGTGGACTCCACGTCGTGGGGCGCCGCCAGCACGGCGTGATGGCCTTGGGGCAGGGGCTCGGTCGGGCGACGCCGGCGACGTCGCACCTCGTCGAGGAAGGCGTTGGTGGTGATCCGGCTCAACCAACCCTCCATCGATCCGGGCCGGTACGTGGCCAGTCCCCGTTGCACCCGGACCAGCACCTCCTGCACGAGATCCTGTGCGTCGGCATCGTTCCCTGTCAGCCGGTACGCCACCGTGTAGAGGAAGCGCCCGTGGTCGCGAGCGACGTCCTCCCAGGTGGGTACCGGAGGGGAAACGTCGGGTGGAGGCAAGTGGTTCCCGACGCCGCGGCCGTCACCGGGATCGTCGCGGCTCACCGCGGCCGACGACCCGGGCGGCGGAGAGGTCGGGCAGGCGCCGCCAGGGCCGGGCCCCGAGGGAGCGAGCGAGGCCGCCGCCCCCGCTGACCGACGCCGCTAGGTGGTCGACGAGTCCTTGGAGGGCTGGGCCTTGGAGGGCTGGGCCTTGGAGGAGGACTCGGACGCCACCTCGTCGCGCTCCGCTTCGGTGGTGCCATGCTTGAACTCCCGCTGGGCCTGACCCAGCGAGCGGGCCAGCTTGGGCAGCTTGGCGCCGCCGAAGACGAGCAGGATGATGACGAGGATGATCAGGAGTTCCGGTGCTCCGAGGCTGCCCATGGGTGCGAGCATAACTGGCGTCGGACCGAAACCCTTGGCGGCAGCGGGGGCTCGCCAGGCGTTGGGCGGCTGAGCGTGCTGGTGTCGGCGATCAACGTCAGCGAGGGTCGCTCGTCAGCGGTGATCGATGCCCTCGCCCTCGCCGCTGCTGAGGACCTGCTCGACGTTCACACCGATGCCCACCACCACCGCACCGTGCTCACCGTCGTCGGTGAGGAGGCCCCCCGGGCGGTGGCCGCCGTCGCCGTCGACCGCATCGACCTCCGGCACCACTCCGGGGTGCACCCCCGCCTCGGTTCCCTCGACGTGGTGCCGTTCATCCCCTGGGGTAGGACCGAGCTCGAAGAGGCGGTGGCAGCGCGCGACCGCTTCACCCGGTGGCTGGGGACGACCATGGCCGTCCCCGCCTTCTCCTTCGGGTTCGGACGGCCCACCCTGCCCGAGGTCCGACGTCAGGCCTTCGTCGCCCTGCACCCCGACGCCGGTCCCGGGCGCCCTCACCCGACTGCCGGCGCCACCGCGGTGGGTGCTCGCTTGCCGCTGGTGGCCTACAACCTGTGGCTGGCCCAGTTCGACCCAGCGCTGGCCCGCTCGCTGGCACGGTCGTTGCGCAGCCCCCGGGTGCGGGCGTTGGGCCTGGTGGTGGGGGGCCACGTGCAGGTTTCGTGCAACCTGCTCGAACCGTCGGCGATCGGGCCGGCAGAGATCTACGACTCGGTGGTGGCCGTCACCCCGGTGGCCCGCACCGAGTTGGTGGGCTTGGTGCCCGAAGCGGTGCTGGCAGCGACCGACCGGACGCGCTGGGCCGAGCTCGACCTGGCCGAGGACCGCACCGTGGAGTCCCGAGTGGGCCGGCGCGCCGCTGGTCTCTAGGCCGACGCCGCCCCGTTGCGCCGGCCCCCGGCCCGGGCCCGCCGCACCCGGCGCCGCTCCCGCTCACTCAGCCCACCCCAGATCCCGAACTTCTCGCCGTTGGCCAGCGCGTAGTCGAGGCAGTCGTCGCGCACGACACAGCCCCGGCACACCTCCTTGGCCTCCCTGGTGGAGGCCCCCCGCTCGGGGAAGAAGAGGTCGGGATCGACGCCCAGGCAGTTGGCCAAGCGCTGCCAGCTCAGCTCGTCGTCACACTGACCGTCGACACCTCGTCGGTTCTGCACGGTCGGCTCCCCTCTCGTCACCGCCCGAGCTCTACCCGGACGCCAACGGTGTAATTACACTCCTGTCATCATCCCCTCTCGGGGGCAGGAACGCAAGAGGGAGGCGCGTGCCGCTACGCGTCTGCGCCGGTGAGCTCCTCGTCGGCGGGTGGGAGCACGCCAGGGCGGTAGTGGATGAACAGGTCCTGGATGATCTCGAGCAGGCCCCCGCTGTCGGCCCCGGGGGCCAGGTTGACGGTGATCACGTTGGAGTAGACGTGCACCGCCTCGACGCCCCCGCGCGCGAGCAACCGCCGGGCGAGCTCGTCGGGCGGGCGATGGCCGGTGATCTCCTGGCGGATCAGGTAGCGCTCGTGGCCCGTCCCGGTCAGGCTGCGGTTCATCTCGAAGCGGACCACGCCCTGGGTGGTGGTGGGCTTCTCAACGACGGTGATGGGCTGTCCCATGGCGCCGGGAGCCTACAACCTGGGCAACTGCCCTCCCCGGGTCACCGAGTTGGCGGCGCCGGCCCGCCGATCACCCGACGCTCGCGGCGCCAGCGCGAGGCGGGCCCGCCAGGCGAGCGCGGCGAGGGCGATCGAGACCACGGCCAGCGCGGCGTGAACCGCCTTGAAGGCGGCGCCGTGGTCGGCGTCGAACACGATGAGCGGGGTGCGCACCGCCCAGGTGGCCACCGTGGCCGCCACCAGGGTGGCGAGCGGCCACCGGGGTCGCCCACGCCACGCGGTGACGGCGACGGCGACACCGAGGATGGCGAGCGCCGCGGCCAGCACCAGGTCGACGGTCGACCCGTCATCCCTCACGATGTTGGAGACCCGCGTCCCCCACACGTACGCGGTCCAAGCGGCGAAGGCGTACAGAGCTAGCACCGGAGGCACCGTACCGACTCCCCGAGCAGTGATCAGCCCGGCGGGGCGATGGTCTGGTCGTCGAGGTCGTCGTCCTGATCGCCGCTCTCGTAGAAGCGGTGCTCGTCGGGCTCGACCACGATGTCGGCGTCCTCGGCCCGGGAGCGGGCAGCGTCTATGTCGTGCTGGAGCTGCTGGAGCCGCTCCTCGTCGGGGACCTCGTTCTCGCTCATCACCCCGTCCTACCCCGACGGCTCCCCGAACGTGCCGGGCGGGCGGTGCAGGGCCGTCCAGGGGAGATGGTCCATGAAGACCCACCGGCGGCGGTGGATCGACGTCGGGCCCATGGCGGTGAGCGCCAGCTTGTGGCGGGGGCACGGGTAGCCCTTGTTGAGGTCGAAGTCGTAGCCGGGGAAGTGGCGGGCCTCCTCGCGCATGATCCGGTCACGGGTGACCTTGGCCAGGATCGACGCGGCGGCGACCGAGAGGCACCGGGCGTCGGCCCCCACCATCCGTTGGGTGCGCTCGCCGCCCACGAAGTCCCACGTCCCGTCGACCACCACGTGGTCGGGCTCGTGCCCGAGGGCCTCGATCGCTCGTCGGGCGGCGAGGCGCTGCGCGTCGGCCATGCCGAGGCGGTCGCACTCCTCCTGGCTGGCGTGGCCCACCGCCCACGCTGCGCACCAGGCGGCGATCCGGTCGAACAGCGCCTCGCGTTCAGCCTCGGTCAGCAGCTTGGAGTCGCGCACCTTGTAGACCCGGCGCCCGGGGGGCAGGACGGCGGCCCCCACCGACAGCGGTCCGGCCCAGGCTCCCCGCCCCACCTCGTCGACGCCGACCACCACCCGGTGGCCAGTGGCCCACAACGCCCGCTCCAGGGCCAGTGACGGAGGCCGGCCCCTCAGGGCCGGACGCAGCACGGGGGCGGTGCGGGCCATGGGAGCGGAGGATAGGCACGACGACGGCATCGAGGCGTTCTTTCGGCGGTGGCCGCCACCCGCCGGCGTTCAGGGATCAAGGAACAGGGCAATCACGGCGCCAGCCGGGAGGCGACCCGTTCGGCCACGGCCCGGACGTTACCGGGGTCGGTCGGATCGGGGCTGTCGGCCAGGATCACCAACGTCACCGCCCGCTCCTCGGCCAGGGCCACGAGATCGAAATGGATGGGCAGGATGCCGTCGGCGTGGGCGGCGGTGAGCCGAGCCTGGTGGGCGGCCGAGCGACCCGGAGAGTCGATGCCTCCGACAGGGACGGCGATGTGGCCGAGCAGCGTGGCCGCCCCCTTGTCAGGATCCACCTCAGCGGCCATGCCGGCCACGAAAGCCGAGGCGAACCGCTCGTGGGCCAGGGTGGCGAAGGCGATCTCGGCGGCGGCTTCCGACGCCAGCACCCAGGCCACCGAGTAGGCGAGGGCATCGTCGCGGGTGAAGCGGTCGGACTCAGCCGAGGCGGTGACGTCGGGGTCGGGGAAGCCGGCGAGGCAGGCGTCGAGCAAATCGTCGCCGTAGACCATCTCGGCGGTCGACGGCGGGGCTGGAATGGCCGTCCAGCCGGCGCCGGGCAGGTCGAAGGAGCGCAGGACAATGCGGGCGGCCCGGGCCCCGTCGTCGACGTCGAGCGCCACGGGCCAGCGCTCCTCACGCGGGAAGGGCGGCCCGGTCAGGAGGAGCCGGCTTGGGCGCCGGTGGAGGGATGCGTCCCGGCCCGTCGACGGCGGTGGCCGGCCAACGTTTGCGGCTCTTGATGCTCAGCTTGCGCAGCAGGGCCACGGCTCCGGGGTCGTCGTCGCCGGGGCGAGCCACCAGCGAGCCGTCCTCGAGCATGCGGATGATGATCTCCCGGCCGAGGTCGGTGCGGACGATGGTGAGCGTCCAGTCGTTGAAGGCGCCGATGCCTCCGGTGGAGATGTCGGCGTGCTGGGCGGCGAAGTCAGGGCAGGCCTTGCAGCCCTCCCGGGTCCAGGCGTGGCACTCCTTGAGCGGGATCTCGTGGTAGTCGCCGTTGCGCATCCAGATTTGGAACACGCCCTTGATGTTCATCTTGACCATGTCCTGCTTGCGCAGGCCGTACTTTGCCTCGAACAGCTCAGTGAAGATGGCGTCGTCGAAGGTCTTGGAGCACAACAGCCCGACGTTGAGGGCGAAGCGTCGCGCGGGCTTGCCCGCCTTGCGCACCGTCATCATCGGGGGCACCGAGCTGTGGCAGCTCATGCCCACCAGGGCCAACTTCTCCGCCCCGCCAGCCACCGCCTCGTCGTAGGCGAGCGGCGGGACCGAGTAGGTGTAGCGGCTGCCGGCCGCGGCCAGCACCTCCTCGCGACTACGCGCCACGCCGGGGACGGCCTTCCACGACGAGCCGTCGCCCTCGACGTAGGAGACCAGGGCAGCGTCGATGTAGCCGTGCTCGAGGCACCAGATGAGCAGCGCCGACACGAGGCCGCCGTCCTGGCCCAGCCGGTGGATGTAGTCGTCGCTCGCCCGGGCGAGGACGATGTCCTTGGAGATCCCGTCGACCTCCTCGGGCCGGCGCACCCGCTGGAACAGGTAGGTGTCGATCTCGGATTCCCAGGAGCGGAACCGGGGGCAGGCGCGGGTGCACGAGGTGCATCCGCGCTCCCCGTGGACGCAACCTCCGGGGCCGCCCTCGGGCTCGAGATGGAAGGGCTTGTAGACGCCGTTGGCGTCGTTGTAGCCCAGCACGTCGAACGGACAGGCGACCACGCACCCCGAGCACCCGGTGCACAGACCCGAGGTGACGACCTCGTCGAACAGCTGTGCCCAGTGGGGGGTCCAGCGGCCATTGCCGTTGTCCCTCGCCCCGTTGCCGTCCCCCCCGCCCATGACCACGATCGTAGGGCCAGAGCGGTCGAGCTCCCCTGTTCCGCCGGGCAAATTCTCCCCTTGCGCCCCAGGTTGTCGCCCTGGCGCCTCCGGGGTGCCGGTTCCTTGGGGGTGCTCAGCCCCCTTCCCGGGGGTCCTCTGGTCCACGCCCCAGCGCCGAGCCGGATGACCCGCCCCGCTCGGTTCGACGGTTGGTAAGTGCACCTGCCTGCTACTGACCGCCGACAACGTCGCTGATACGGTCGCACCCGCTACCGGGCTCCGGTGGCTCCCGCAAGGCGTTGCATGCATCGACCCGCCGCACCAAGTGTCTCTGTCGCGCGGCACGTGCCGCCGCCGGCGCCGATGGCGAGCGCCGCCATCGGCTCGCTGGCCGGCCTGCTGGCCATCGCCTGCGGCGGCAACGGTGGCGAGGCCAGCGCTCGGAGGAGCAAGAGACGAGGCAGGCCGCGCCTGCCGCCGTCCAAGGCCTCGTGGTGGCGCCGCTGTCATCCGGCGAGGAGCCCCGAGGTGAGGGCCGTGCACCAGTCGAGACCGGTGCGCGACCCTGCCAGCATTCTCCGACCTGCGAGGCACCGAGGCTCAGCCGCGGCGTGCTCTGGCCGTGGCCCGCTGGTTGGCCTTGTCGATGGCCTCCACCAGCTCTGCCTTGTTCATCTTCGAGCGGCCGGGCACGTCGAGGCGCCGGGCCAGCTGGCGGAGGTGGTCGACGCTGGCGTTGGCGTCGACCCCCCCGTGGGTGGGCGCCACCGGCTCCCGGGCACCACGCTCGGCCTGCTCGTCGGAGGGGCCCTTGTGGTCCTTGGCCTCCCAGTGGTCACCGACCTTCTCGTAGCTGTGCTTCAGGGCGGCGAAGGCGGTGCGGTGGGCCCGCTCTCCCTCGCCGTAGGACTCCACCGCCGAGTCGTGGGTCTTCTGCCAGATGTGTTGGGCGTGCTCCTCGGAGCGCTCGAGCGTGGACGGCAGGTCGGTCCCGCTGCTCTCGGGGCCTTTGGGCATCACCATCACCTCCAATGGACGCTTGCGAATCTCCCCCTCCTGAGGAGCGCCAACCAGCATCTCCGGTCAACCCGCCCCGACGGCGTCGAGGCTCACCTCCTTGGCCTGTTCCTCCCCGTTGACCGACACGACGAGGATCGCATTGGCTCGGCCGACGCCACTCGGATCGAAGGTGATGCTCAGCTCGCAGCTCCGTCCGCTGGCCAACGACCTGCCCGCACAGCTCCCGTCGTCCACGTCGAACGCGTCGGGGTCATCGCCGCTGAGCTCGGCGGCATCGACGGTGAAGGGGACGTCGCCCTCGTTGCGCACCGTCACCGTCTCGGTCGCAGCGGTGAGCAGCGTGGGCCGGAAGCGCAAGGTCATGGGATCGACGCTCAGCCCGGGGGACGAGGCGGCGGCGCCGGCCCCGGCAGCGCTCCCGCCGCGGGCGCCAGCGCCGGTCGTGGCGCCGGTCGTTGCGCCGTCGGGCGAACCGTCGCCGATCCACCCCTGGCTCAGAGCCACGGTGAACAGGGTCACCGCGGCGGTCAGGACCCCGGCCAGGCCAGTCAGCACCCCGGGGATGCTCGACCAGAACGATCCCGCTTTGCCCATGGTGCAAAGCCTAGAGCGCTGGGCCGGGCCACCACGCGACTGGCCGACGACACGCCTTCCGCCTTCTGGGGCACGGTGTACCTCGGAGGGCCGCAGGCGCCCACCACCGGGAGGGGGGGAAGGCGACGTGGAGGCGATCGACGATCTCATCGGGACCGTCGGCTACGAGGAGTGGCTCGGGGCCCCGGCGCTCAGCTACCCGAACCGGCCTCGGACCGTGCTCGACGTGCTCGATCGGGCGGTACGCCGCTTCGGCGATCGCACCTTCCTCACCGCTCCCGAGGGCCAGGTGACCTTCGGTGAGTTCGCCGAGCTCGTCGAGGGCGCGGTCGAACGCCTGAGCGACGAGGGGGTGGGCGCCGGCCACCGCCTGGCCGTCGTCGGCCACAACGGGCTCGACCTCGCCGTTGCCCTCTTCGCGTCTGCGCGGGCCGGCGCCGTCCTGGTCGGGTTGAGCACCCGGGCGGCGCCCGACCAGTGGGCCTACCTGCTGGAGCACTCCCGGGCGAGCCTGGCCCTGGGGCAGCCCGGGTTCGTCGACGGCCTCGTCACCGCCGCCGTCAGCGCCGGCCTCCCGGCCGATCGGGTGCGTCCGTTCGGTGACCACCTGACCGGTCGCCGCCGACCGTGGTCGTACACCGAGGCGGAACGCCCCAACGACGCCGACGCCTACGCCGTGGTCTACACGAGCGGCACGACCGGTCGGCCCAAGGCCAGTCGCGTCGTCCACCGGGCGAGCGTCCACAGCGGCCTCAGCTTCACCAAGGCCCTCGGCGTGACCGGCGACGACGTCACTGCCGTGGTCTTCTCGCTCACCTACATCAGTGCCATGCACGCCCACCTGCTGCCCATGCTCCTGGTGGGCGGCCGGTGCGTGCTGGTGGCCGACCCCACCGCCAGCGAGCTGGTGGACGTCATCGCCCGGGAGCGCGTCAGTTGGGTCTACCTGGTGCCGGCGCTGTGGCAGCGTCTGCTCCGGGTGCAGGGGCTGCGCTCGGCCCCGCTCGACCACCTCCGCATCGGCGGCTTCGGAGGATCGCCGATGCCGCTCACCGCCATCGCCGAACTGCGCCGTCGCCTGCCCGGAATGACGTTGCGCGACGTCTACGGCCTGTCCGAGACCCACTCGCCAGCCACCATCCTCCTCGACCACGAGTTCGCCGCCAAGCCCGGTTCCGTGGGCCGGCCCCTTCCGTGCATGGAGGCACAGGTGGTCGACGAGCGGGGGAACCGCCTCGGGTCCGGCCAGCCCGGCGAGCTTTTGCTTCGTGGTTCGCTGGTGACCACGGGCTACGACGGGGACCCCGAGGCGACCGCGGCGGCGATCGTCGACGGGTGGTTCCACACCGGCGACCTGGCTCGCATCGACGGCGACGGCTACGTCACGATCCTCGACCGGACCAAGGACATGATCAACCGGGGCGGCCACAAGGTGTTCTCGGCCGAGGTCGAACGGGTGCTCCGGGAACATCCCGCGGTCGCCGACGCCGCCGTCGTGGGGGTTCCCGACCTCGCCGCCGGAGAGTCGGTCGCCGCCTTCGTCGTGGGAAGGGAGACCGGCGGCGGTGTCGAGCCCGGTGAGCTGCGACGCTGGGTCAGGGACCACCTCGCCGACTACGCCACTCCCCGCTGGGTGCACCGGGTGGCCGAGCTGCCCCGCAACGCCACCGGAAAGGTGCTCAAGACCGAGCTGCGGGCCCGGGCGGCACACCTCGCCGACCGGTGACGCTCGGGTCGGCCCTCGCCCGTGGCCTGCCTCGCCGCCTGCCCGTCGTCGCGCCGCCATCGCCCTGATCGCCGCTGCGCCGGATCGGGCGCCCTCGCCCACGACGCCGGGCCCGTCGAGCTCCGGCTCGTGATCTTCGTGCACGACCTCCTGCTCGGCCGTTCCACCCCGGGTCGTGGCCTGGCCGGTCGCCTCAAGAATGAGCCCAGCAGGCAAGGACGTCGGAGGGTGGCGCGACCGCCGACCGGTTCTCTCGCTCGCGGCCCGGGGTATCAGGCGGGAGCGAGACCAAGGAGGTCACGACCATGCCCGTATCCCACCGCCACGGTGCCCGCCGGCCGGCCTGGCAGGCGAGAGGGCAACCAGGAGGCATCGGGCGTCCACGCTCGCCGCAGGCGGAGGTGGTGAGCGACGACGCCGCGGGCGGGCTGTCCCCCACCGCCGACCAGGCGACCAAACACCGGCGCTTGTGCACCAGGTGCCTGGCTGCGGCGACGGGATCGGTCGCCATGGTCCCCCAAGGGGTGCACGAGGCCCAGGTGGCGTGGCGGACGCTCCGGGAGCCCGGTGGGTGAGGCCGAGCCGGCGATCAGTTGCCACCGGCTGCTGGGCGACGGCCGGTCGTGCGCCCTCGTCCGCCCCGACGCTGAGATCGACTGGTGGTGCACGCCGGCGATGGACTCCACTCCGGTGCTGTGGTCGCTCCTCGACCCTGCCGGCGCGACCGCCCGGTGGGTTGGCGCCCGGTCCGTGCGCCACGACGAGCGCCCGGCGGGCCCGACGGCGCGCACCACGCTGCGCTGCGGTGGGCGGCTGATCACCACGTGGGACGGCATCGTCCGACGGAACGAGGGGTCGTCGCTGGTGAGGCTGGTGCGGGGTGACGACGGCGACCTCGACGTCACCCACGAGCTGTCGGTCGGAGGGTTCGACCAGCCGCGGGGTCGCTGGGAGGGCGATGCCGCCCGGCTGCGCTCGGTCGCCATCGTCGTGCGGCTCGCCGGGACAGAAGGTGATGGGGGCGTGGAGGCTGTCGGGGCGGATCCCTCCCAGCGCCTGCTGGCCCGCCTTCGTGCACCTGCCGGCCGGTGGGCGGCCCTGGTCGTGGGGACGGACGACGACGCCTCGGTCGCGGTGGAAGAGCTGATCGAGCGCCTCCAGCAAGCCGAGGACCGCTTCCAGGCGATGCTGGGAGGCGCTCGTCTCCCCCGGCACCACCCCGAGCGGGTAGCCGACGCCGTGGCCGTGCTCGAGGTGTGCACCTACGCACCCACCGGTGCGGTCATCGCCTCGCCGACGACCTCCCTGCCCGAGGCGCCCGGCCACGACCGGCAGTTCGACTACCGCTACAGCTGGCTGCGGGACGCCTCGCTGGCGGTGTCGGTTGCTGCCCTGCTGGGCCGGCGGGGCGCCGTCGAGGCGTACCTCGGGTTCGTCAAGGACATCACCAGCGCCACCCGGGTGCCGTCCGGTCCGATGACCGACATCCGCGGCGGTGCGGTCGGCGAGGAGCACGAGGTCGCCGACGTGTCGGGCTGGGCGGGCTCCCGCCCGGTCCGGGTGGGTAACGCCGCCGCCGGGCAGCTGCAGTACGACGCCCTCGGGATGCTGGTCGAGGCAGTCTCGGTGTACCTGCAGACCGGCGGGTCCCTCGACGACGAGACCTGGGACATGGTGCGAGGCATTGCCGACCACCTCGCCGCCGAGGACGACCGCCAGGGCGTGCCGGTCTCCAACGGGATCTGGGAGCTGCGCCACCCCGCCGCCCTGGTCAGCGCTGACCTCGGCCGCTGGCTCGCGCTCGACCGCGCCATCTGGATCGCCCGCCTGCGCCACCCGCTCCAGCGGCGCCGCCACTGGAAGGACGCGCGCGAGCGGAGCCGCCGACGAGTGGTAGCTGCCATCGGCGACGACGGTGGCCTTCCGCAGCGCTACGACGGCGACCGCCGGGCCGACGCCTCGGCCCTGATGGCGGCGCTGTTCGGGCTCGTCACCGGCGAGCAGGCCAGCCGGTTGGTGGCTGCCACCATTGCCAAGCTCGAGGTCTGGCCCCACCTCTACCGCTACGAGCCCGGCGCCGACGACGGCTTCTCGGGGCACGAAGCCACCTTCGTACCCATGTCGTGGTGGGCGGTCGCGGCCCTGGCAGCGGTAGGCCGGGTGGACCTCGCCCGGGAGCGGGCCGACGCCCTGTGCGCCGTGCTCCCCCGCCTGATGGCCGAGGAGTTCGACGCCGACAACACCCGCTCCCTCGGCAACGTCCCCCTGGTGTGGTCGCACATCGCCGCCGCCCGGGCCTTGTACATCCTCGACGCCGCCGCCCTCCAGTCCCGCTACGGCACCCTCGGCCTCACCGCCTGGCGCATCGGCCGCTACCTCCGGCTGCGAGCCGCCCGCTGACCCGCCCTGTCCTTTCGCCCTACCACCACCCCTGGCGGCCACAGCAGACCGGCCGGGGGGCCGGCCCGCTCCTCACCGTCCTGACCGATCCTCCTCGCCGCCATCGCGCCCCGGCGGCTCGGGCAGGGACGTCAACCTGAAGGCTCCTCAAGCTCGGGCGGTGAGCGGCCGATAGCAAGGCGGTGGCGGTCGACGGACTCCGAGGCAGCGGGTTCGGCGCTGCCTTTCCGCAGGTGCTCGATGCCGCCCGGGCCAACGCGCCGTGGGCCTACCAGCGCCTGTTCGAATGGCTGGGGCGCCCGGTGGCCGGCTACCTGCAACGCCAGGGGGCAGCGGACCCCGAAGGCCTGGCCAACGAGGTGTTCCTTCGGGTCTTCACCAACCTGGCCCGCTTCGAGGGCGACGAGGCTGCCTTCCGCTCCTGGGTGTTCACGATCGCCCATCACCAGCTGACCGACGAGCGCCGGCGCCTGCTCCGGCGGCCGCCGGTCACAGCCGAGGTGCCGCCCGACCTCCCCGGATCGGCGAGCACCGAGGCCGAGGCCATGGCCCGGCTCGGGGCCGCCCGGGTGTCGCTCCTGCTCGACGAGCTCTCTGCCGACCAGCGCGACGTGCTGCTGCTTCGGGTGGTCGCCGATCTCACCGTGGACCAGGTGGCCGAGGCACTGGGCAAGACGGCCGGTGCGGTGAAACAGCTGCAGCGCCGGGCGCTGGTCACCCTGCGCCGGCGACTGGCGACCCTCGAGGACGACGAAGGCCGGGAGTACCACACCCAGGCGGCAGCGGTACACCCGCTGGGTCTGCGATCGCGGCCACGAGCACCGAACCGAAGCCGCCGCCATCCGGTACTCCGCTGATTTCCGAGTCTGGCTAGAGGAGAACCGATGACCGCTGACGACCTGCATCACGAAGACGGCACCCACCGTTGGACCGCTCGCACCCCCAACAGGCACGACGTCGAGCGCCATGAAGATGCCATCCGCCGTCACACCGCTGACGGTCACACCCACACCGAGGATCGATGAACCGACTTGCCCGTCTCGCTGTTTCCCTCTTCGCCGTGGCCAGCTCCGCCTGTGCCACGAGCGAGCCCGTTGCCGGCCCGCCTACTCCCACAGAAGTCCCTGCTCCCACCACCGCCGCCGCCGCGCCTGAGTCAGAGCCCGCTCCCGAGCCCGTCGCTGAACCGCCTGCTGAACCTGCTCCCCTGCCCGAACCACAGCTCGACATCGACCCGATCATCCCTCAACCCGACCCGGTCCCTTCTACGGTCCCGGCACCCGACCCCGTCGAGCCCGAGCAGCCGCCAGTCACCGGGATTGTCGACGAGCCGCGCTCAGCCGAAGTAGACGAGCCGGTAGCTGGATCGCCCCTCGACGAGGACGACGGCATCGTTCTCGGTGGCCTCACTCCTGACGGGCGCCCTGACAACGGGTACGCCGATGCTCGCCACCAGGGCGACCGGACGATGGCCGTCTATGTCGAGCGGGAGCTGAAGCCACTGCAGTCGACGCTGATGGGATGGCTCACGGAATGGAACAACACTCGCAGCCGAGACCCCCGCTACCCCTACTTCGTCTCCGCCATCTATGTCGACGACTGCCGCTGGCGGGGCAGCGGAACGATCACGGTGTGCGCCGTTTCAAAGTCGGAAATGGAGGCGGTGTCGGGTGGCACCAACTTCACCGGCTACGCGAAGACCAAGAGCATCGACCCTCGCACACATCACATGGTGGACGGGAACGCCATGCTCATCAACACTGAAAAGCTGAATTCCGGAGAAAGCCCCGGATTCAACGCTCGTCGTGCAGCCGACCATGAATGGGGCCACGTTGCCGGTCTCGGTCATCAATTCGGCGATCCCACGTCGCTGATGAGCTATGAGCCAGACATCACGACGTTCGACGTGGACGACGTCACCGCTATCAACCGGCTCTACGACCACTAAAGGAGGACCGGTGACCCTGCCCGCTGATTACCACGATGATCTGCTCCTGAGGGTTCCTCCCAAGAAGCAGAAGATCGTCCGAGCTTGGAAACGGTTCCACGAATGGGACCGGGCAGCCAAGTTCTACGTATAGATGAAGAGGTCCGCAAGTATATGTGGGACTTGACCTGCGCGTCGATCTGGTCGTTGATCTCGCCAGGTTCAGGCCCAAGCCGTACGCCAATGTGCTTGAACAACGACTAAAAGATTTCGGTATCCCTTTCCGCCACTACATGGTGACCACGCCGTCGGCTCTCAGGCGGCAGATGGCGTATCTTCCGCAGGGTTATTCGGGTCTGCTATTCGGTGCCACCTCGTCAGCCCGATGATGGTGGCTCGACGACCTCGACGCAGGCGGGGACGAGCTGCTCGCCACCTTCCTCGACGACCTCCGCATCGAGGTCTCCTCCGGTCCGGTGCCGGCCGTCGAGGCCGCCACTCGCGGCGGTGCTCGACCGCGGCCTCGCCGCTGCCGGCCTGGCCTCACCGACCATCGGCTCCCCGGCACCGCTCCCTCCCGGCGTCTCACCACCTGGCGACGAGCTCGAGTGGCAGTAGCGGTGGCGGTGGCGGCAGGAACGCTCCTCGGCGCCGGGGCCGCCGGAGCCCTCCCGGAGCCGGCCCAGGCTGTGTTCGAGGAAGCCGTCGCCGCCGTCGGTCTGGCCGACGACCACCCCCGGGAGCTCCCCCCAGCGCCCGTCGCCCCGCCACCAGGGGCGGTGACGGACCGGCTGCTGGCGCCTTCCCCGGTCCCGCCCGGCACCACCGTCACCTCCTCGGCACCGCCGTCCAGCGAGGCCGAGGAGACGGAGCCGAGCGCCCCTGGCGCCGCCCCCGCTCCCCTTCCCCCGAGCCCTCGGAAGGCCGCTCCCCGGCTGGAGCCCCCACCCTCCAGCCCGTGCCGGCGGCACGTCGTGTGGCGAGCGCCATCTCGCCACCTGCCACCTTCCCGTCACCGGCGCTCGGCTCGCCCGAGCGGGATCGGGGACGTGGCGAGGCCCTGCCGGGCCCGTCCACGGCCCTGCATGGCGGCACGGGAGCACCCGCTCGGCGGCCGGGTCGGGGACCGGGCACCGCTGGTCCTCGCTGATCACCGCCCGTACCCCTCGGGCCCCAGGAGGGGGACGACACCTGGGTAGGATGGGGGACCCCCACGAATCGGAGCAGCGAAGGCGGAGGCCGACCTGGAGGCGACCGCAGGCGGCCGCGACGCTGCTTCCCCAGCAGGAGCGGCCCGTGCCAACCGCTCCTGGTGCGGGTTTCAGAACCGGTCGGTCAGCCAGTCCCAGGCTTGTTCGAGCGGGTTGCGGTCATCTGCCCGGGGGGCGGTTCCCACCGCCGGCGGTGGCGCCGCAGGCATGGGCGGAGGAAGCACGGCGTAGGCCTCCTCGCCGGGACGCACCAGGTGGTACTCCTCCCGGGCGAGGCGCTCGATTTCGGCGTCGTCGTTGAGCAGGCGGACCCGCTCCTCCAACAGCCGGTTCTGCTCGTCGAGCACCTCGAGCTGCTCCTCGGCGGCCCGCATGGAAGCCCGCTGGGCCAAGAAGGTGCGGGTGGGGAACACCACGACCACGAGCACGCCGATCGCCACCACCGCCACCGGCAGGACCCACGGGCTGCGGCCCACCCTCCTCACCGCCGGACCCTGCGCACCGCCGAGCCTCCCGGGAACGCTGCGCTCTCCCCGAGCTCGTCCTCGATGCGCAGCAGCTGGTTGTACTTGGCCACCCGATCGCTGCGGGCGGGGGCCCCGGTCTTGATCTGGGCGCACCCCGTGGCCACGGCGAGATCAGCGATGGTGGTGTCCTCGGTTTCGCCCGAGCGATGGGAGAGCACGGCCGCGTAGCCGGCGTGGAGGGCCAGCTCGACGGTGTCGAGCGTCTCGGTGAGCGTGCCGATCTGGTTGGGCTTGATCAGGATGGCGTTGGCCACGCCGTCGTGCAGCCCCCGCTCCAGCCGCTCGACGTTGGTCACGAACAGGTCGTCGCCCACCAGCTGCACCCGGGCACCGAGGGCCTCGGTCAGGGCCAGCCACCCGTCCCAGTCGTCCTCGGCCATGCCGTCTTCGATCGACACCACCGGGTAGCGATCGCACAGCTCGACCCACAGCTCCACCAGCCCCTCGCTCGACAAGCGGTGGCCCTCGCTGGCCAGGTGGTAGGAGCCATCGATCCACAGCTCGGTGGTGGCCGGGTCGAGGGCGATGGCCAGATCCTCTCCGGGCGTGAAGCCGGCGGCGGCGATGGCCTCCACCAGCAGCTCCAGGGCCAACTCGTTGCCGGCGAGGTCGGGGGCGAAGCCTCCCTCGTCGCCCACGGCGGTGGCGAGCCCCCGCTCGTGGAGCAGCCGGCGCAGGGCGTGATAGGTCTCGGCCCCCCAACACAGCGCCTCGGAGAACGAGGCGGCACCTACCGGCACCACCATGAACTCCTGGAAGTCCAGGTTGTTGTCGGCGTGGACGCCTCCGTTGATCACGTTCATCATCGGCAGGGGCAGCACGTGGGCGTTCACCCCGCCCACCGCCCGGTACAGCGGCAGATCCAGCGCCACCGCTGCCGCCCGGGCCGTCGCCAGGGACACACCGAGCAGGGCGTTGGCTCCGAGGCGCGACTTGTCGTCGGTGCCGTCGAGGTCGACCAAGGTCACGTCGAGGCGGCGCTGATCGAGGGCGTCGAGGCCGGTGACCACCTCGGCGATGACCCCGTCGACGTTGGCCACCGCCGCCGAGACGCCTCGTCCCCCGAAGCGGGGCCCGCCGTCGCGCAGCTCCACCGCCTCGTGGCGCCCGGTGGAGGCGCCCGAGGGGACGATGGCCCGGCCGACCGCACCGCCACCGAGGTGGACCTCCACCTCGACCGTCGGGTTGCCCCGCGAGTCGAGCACCTCCCGGCCCCGGACCCGCTCGATGACGGTCACGCTGGTGTTGCTGCTGTTGACGATGAGCAAGAAGTTACCCGATGACGGTGCTGTACCCCTGGCGCCGGTTCCTCCGTCGCCACACGGGGTAGCGCCCAATGATGACCGTTCACGACCCTCTCGGCCCCCAGCCCGACGTGCCCGGCGAGCCCATCCCCGGCCCGGGTGGTCCCCCGGAGCCACCGACGCCCCTGGTCCCCGATCCCAACCCGATGCCCGACCCCACCCCCGCCGATCCGCCCCAGCCGGGACCGGCGGTCGGCGTCACCGGCTCGTGAAGTAGCGCCTGACCATCATGAGGTAGGTCACGACGACGCCGGCGGCGGCGGCGACGAAGAGCAGGTTGACGAGTCCGAGGTCCCCCTCCGGCCCCTGGCAGTCAGCGGAGGCCATCGCCCGGGCCTCGAACGAGGCCGGCTCGACGACGTCGCCGAGGTGGAGCACACCTTCGGGCGGGATCTCGGCCCGGGTGAAGTCGACCCGGTCGACGCTGTCGAAGGGCTCCCCGTCGAGCCGAGCGACCGCGCTGAGCGGGCCCCCGGGTAGCGGCGGGGCGAAGGGGACCTCGACGGTGAAGCCGAACGGAGCGGTCTCGGCCCCGACCACGTAGCGCTCGTCGATCGAGCCCTTGCGGGCGGCGATGCGCCACAGGGTGTCGCCCGCAGCCGAGCGCAGCTCGACCCAGCTCACCCGCTCGCTCCGGCACCGGGGCACGAGCACCGCCACCCCGACCGGTCCCGCCGCCGACGTGATGCCGAGCCGGGCGCCGGGCGGGGGGTTCTTGACCTCCACCCCGAACACCAGGGCAGCCACGAACACCACCACGGCGAAGACCCCCAGGCCGCCGGACAGGAGCACCTGGGGGGTGGGCGGCTCCGATGCGCCCCGACCGCTGTCAGCCCGGCGAGCCACGGCCGGCCTCGGTGGCCGTCACCTCGTCGACGAAGCGGGCGGCCGTGACCCGCAGGGCGGTCTCGGGGTCGACGCCGGCGCGTCGGGCGACGGCGACCAGGGCGAACAACGCCTCGCCGATGGCCGTGGCATCGGTGCCGCCGGCCATCCCGGCGAGGTCGAGGGTGGCGGGCGCCTCGACGTCGACGGCGAGGGCCTCGGCCTTGCGCTGCACCTTGTGGGCGTAGAGCAGCGACGGCAGGTTGGCGGGCACACCCTCCATCACGCTGGCCCGGCCCTTCTCCTCCCGCTTGATCTCCTCCCAGTTGCGCACGACGTCGGCGGTGCCCGCCACCTCGACGCCGGCGAACACGTGGGGATGGCGCCGCACCAGCTTGTCGTGGATGCCCCGGGAGACATCGCCCATGGTGAAGCGACCGGCCTCGGCGCCGAGGGCGGCATGGAAGCACACCTGGAACAACACGTCGCCCAGCTCCTCCTCGAGGTGGGCATAGGCGGTGTCGAGGGCCTCGGCGTCGCCGGTGGCGGTGGCGACCCCGAGGGCCCCGATGGCCTCGAGCAGCTCGTAGGTCTCCTCCAGCAGGTGGCGGGTCAGGCTGGCGTGGGTCTGCTCCCGGTCCCAGGGGCACGCGGTGCGCAGCGTGCGCACCAGCTCGACGAAGCCCACCAGCTCGGCACCCACCGGGTCGGCCAGCTCCGGGATCCACAACGAGGTGAGGTGGTCGGGCTCCACCGCCCGGTCGAGATCGGCCCACTCGAGCTCGACGACGGCCTCGTCGGGCAGGCCCAAGCGCTGGAGGACGACCACCGAGGGCGGCGGGCTCTCCACGGCCAGCTTCACCTCCGACAGCACCTCGGCGGTGTCGCACTGGGCCACCAGCAGCGGACCCCGCTCCCCCGCCGCCTCCACCGCGAAGCGTCGGCCGTCGACCAGGCGGGCGCCGGCGGCGAGGGGGTCCACGGCGAGGCGGTCCCAGGCCAGGTCGAGGAACGACAGGGCGGGGTGCACCTCGACGTCGACGCGGTCATCGCCGGCGAGGAGCTCGACGCTGCGCTCGGCCACCCGGGGCGAACCGGGCACGGCGTAGAGCACCTCGCCGTGGACCTCGGCGGCCGCGACGAGGCGCTCGACGATGGCGGGGTAGACGTGCTCGAGCGAGACGGCGTGCTCGTAGAGGTCGTCACAGGTCCGGGGCTCGCCCACGGCGGCAGCAGCCGGATGGCGCAGGGTGCGCACGAAGCGCACCGGGGTGGCGGCCACGGTGGCGAGCATCCCGGCGCTGCACAGCTCGGGACCGGCCGGGCCCAACCCGACCACCACCACCCGCCCTCCCACCGCCGGGTCAGCCAGTCGGCTCGCCGGGCGCCCCCGGCGGGGCGGTCGAGGCGGTGACCGGCCCCGGCGGGGGCTCGATCTGTCCGACCTGGGCGGGGTCGTCGCAGCCGTCCAGCCAGTCGCCGTAGCGTGGGTTGACCTCGACCTCGGCGGTGCAGGTGAGGTCGTCGACGAACGCCCCGAACTCCTCGAGCTGGCGCCGCTGGAGGGCCTGCTCGACCTGGGCCTGGACCTCTTCGAAGGGAAGCGTTCGACGCTCGGAGACCAAGATGAGGTGGAAGCCGACGCCGCTCTCCACCGGCGCACTCACCTGACCGACAGGGATGGAGAACGCCGCCCGTTCGAACTCGGGGATGAACCGTCCCTGCCCGCCGCAGCCGAGGCTGCCCCCTTGGCCGGCAGCGGTGGCGTCATCGGACTGCTCGGTGGCCAGCACGGTGAAGTCCGCACCCTCGGCCAGCTGACGGGCGAGGTCGTCGATGCGGGCCCTCGCCGCCTCGGGGTCACGCTGTTGCTTGCTGGCGAAGATGTGGCTGACGCACACACCGGTGAACTGGTCGGGGTTCTCGTCGTAGAACTGGCGGGCCTGCTCGGGCGCGATCTCTCCGGTCACGGCCGCTCGCACCTTCTGGGTGAGCACCTGGCGACGGACCAGCTGCTCTTGGAAGCTGGTCGGGAACGCGGCGAAGACCTCCTCCCCACCCACGGCGTTGATGGCCTGGGGGCGGATCTCCTGGAGGTCTTCAGAGGTGATCGACAGGCCGCGCTCGGTCATCTCCTGCTCGAGCAGCTCGTAGTAGACGTTGAGCGACAGCAGGCGAGCGACGAACGCCGAGTTGAACGTGCCCTCGCCCTCGCCGTTGACGGTCACCTGCAGGCCTTGCTGGGCCAGTCCCTGCTCTACGCCCTGCCGATAGCGCTCGTTGTTCCTGATGGCCAGCAGCTCCGCCTCGAGGGCCTCGGCGGTGATCGTGTCGCCGTTGACCGAGGCGGCCGGGGTGTCGCTGACCGACGAGCACGCCCCGAGGGTCAGGGTGAGCACCAGGGCGAGTCGGAGGAACGTGGAGGGCACCGCCTCAGGATGCCACTGCGGGGGCGGCGGGGGGGACCAGCTCCTCGAGCAGGGCGCACAGGGTGGCGGCCGGGTCGACCCCTCTGGGAAGGGGGACCACCAGCTGGGCGAGGGCCTCGTTGTAGGAGACGTCGCGATGCAACCGGCGCAGGCGCACGGCGGCGCTGGCCCGAAGCACGAGGGGCGAGAGCCGGGCGATCAGCGCCGAGGACCCGGGCCGTGAGGTCACCGACACCTGGCGCACCCCCGTGCGCAGGCACGCCACCCGGAGGCGGGCGGCGCCCAGCAGCGCCTGGGCGGGAGCGGGCACCGGTCCGTAGCGGTCGACCCACTCACGCTCGATGTCGTCGACCTCCTCGCCGGTGCTCACCCCGGCCAGGCGGCGGTACGCCTCCAGGCGCAGCTCCTCCCGGGAGACGTAGGCGGCGGGCAGGTGGGCGACGAGGGGCAGGTCCAGGGTGATCTCGGCCGGCACCGGGGCCGTCTCACCCTTCAGCTCGGCCACCGCCTCGCTCACCATCTGGACGTAGAGGTCGTAGCCCACTGCGGCGATGTGGCCCGACTGGCTCTCCCCCAGCAGATGCCCGGCACCACGGATCTCCAGGTCGCGCATGGCGATCTTGAACCCCGAGCCCAACTCCGTCGCCTCGCCGATGGTCTTCAGCCGCTCGTAGGCCTCCTCGGACAGCACGTGGTCCCGAGGGTGGAACAGGTAGGCGTAGGCTCGGCTGCCGGCCCGCCCCACCCGTCCCCGAAGCTGGTGGAGCTGGCCGAGCCCGAGCCGGTCGGCCCGGTCGACCACGAGGGTGTTGACGCTCGGCATGTCGATCCCCGACTCGATGATCGTCGTGCACACCAGCACGTCGTGGTCGCCGTGCCAGAAGTCGAGCACGACCGACTCGAGGGTGCCCTCGTCCATCTGGCCGTGGGCCACGGCGATGCGGGCCTCGGGGACCAGCTCTCGCAGCTCGGCCGCCACCTGGTCGATGTCGGAGACGCGGTTGTGGACGAAGAAGGCCTGGCCCTCACGCAGCAGCTCCCGGCGCAGTGCCTCGGCGATGGCCCGCTCGTCGTGCTCGCCGACGTAGGTGAGGATGGGCTGGCGCTCGGCCGGCGGGGTGTGCAGCAGCGACAGGTCGCGGATGCCGGTGAGGCTCATCTCGAGGGTGCGGGGGATGGGCGTGGCCGTGAGGGTGAGCACGTCGACGTCGGCCTTGAGGGCCTTGATGGCTTCCTTGTGGGTGACGCCGAAGCGCTGCTCCTCGTCGACCACCAGCAGCCCGAGGCGCTTGAACGACACGTCGCTGCTCAACAGGCGATGGGTGCCGATGACCACGTCGAGGTCACCGTCGGCGACACCCTGCACCACCTTCTTGGCCTGGCCAGGGGTGAGGAAGCGGCTCAGCACCTCGACCCGCACGGGAAAGGGGGCGAGACGCTCCGAGAAGGTGGTCCCGTGCTGTTGGGCCAGCAGGGTGGTGGGCACCAGCACCGCCACCTGCATGCCGTCCTGCACGGCCTTGAACGCCGCTCGCAGGGCGATCTCGGTCTTGCCGAAGCCGACATCGCCACAGATCAAGCGGTCCATGGGACGCGCCTGCTCCATGTCGGCCTTGACCTCGACGATGGCCCGGGCCTGGTCGGGCGTCTCCTTGTACGGGAACGACTCCTCGAGCTCGCGCTGCCAGGGGGTGTCGGGCGAGAAGGCGTGCCCCGGGGTGGCGGCGCGACGCTGGTAGAGCGCCACCAGCTCCTGGGCGATCTCCCGGGTGGCGGCGCGGGCCTGGGCCTTCGCCCGCTGCCACTCCGCCCCGCCCATGCGGTGCAGCGTGGGGGACTCACCGCCGGTGTAGTGGCGCACGGCGTCGATCTGGTCCGACGGCACGTAGAGCTTGTCCCCGCCGCGGTACTCGAGCAGCAGGTAGTCGCGGGCGGTGCCTCCCATCGACCGGGTGACCATGCCGCCGTAGCGGGCGACGCCGTGGTGCACGTGAACGACGTAGTCGCCGGCCTTGAGGTCGTCGAAGAACCCGGCGGCCTCCCGCCGGCGGGGGCGGGCGCGGCGGTGGGCCCGACGCCGCCCGGTGACGTCGCGCTCGGTCAGCACCGCCAGCTTGACGCCGGGGATCACGAAGCCCCGCTCCAGGGGGACGACCACGGCATGGCCACCAGGGGCCCGCAGGTCGCCAGGGTCGGCGCCAGTGTGCAGCGCCAGGTGGACCCCCTCCTCGCTCAGCGCAGCGGCCATCCGGGCCGCTGACCCATCGCCGTCGGCGGCGAGCACCACCCGGTAGCCGTTGGCCAGCAACGAACGCAGCCGGGTGGCCACCTGGGCGGCGTCGCCGACGACCGGGCCCCAACCGCTGGCCACCAACGCCGGGGTGTCCGGGCCCTCGGCGACGCTGGTCAGCGACAGGGCGGGGACGGTGGTGCGGTCGAGGAGCCGGTCGAGGGGCAGGTGGAGGCGGGGCAGATCCACCTCACCGTCGGTGGTCACACCCCAGGTGCGAGCCAGGGAGGCAGCCAGGTCAGCCTCCTCGGCGGCCAGGTCCACCGCCCGGTCGCGCATGCGGCGAGGCTCGACCAGGGCGACCTGTGCTCCTCGGGCCCCGCCGGGCACGAGGTCGAACAACGTGTGCTCGCCCTCCGCCAGCCACGGGAGCCACGACTCCATCCCTTCGAAGAGCTGGCCCTCGGCCAGCCGCTCCCACTGCTCCCGACCCCAGGGTTGGCTGGCCACCAGCTCAGCGGCCCGGGACCGCACGTCCTTGGTGGGCAGCAGCTCCCGGCAGGCGAAGAGCTCCACCACCTCGACGTCGTGGCGGGAGCGCTGGTCGCTGACGGAGAAGGCGGTGAGGCGATCGACCTCGTCGCCCCACAGGTCGATGCGCACCGGACCGTCGGCGGTCGAGGGGTAGACGTCGACGATGGAGCCCCGCACCGCCAGCTCGCCCCGGTGCTCGACCTGGTACTCCCGGCGGTACCCGTCCCCAACGAGGCGCTCGACCAGGGCCACCGGGTCGAGCTGGTCGCCGGGGCGGACCACGACCGGCTCGATCTCCTCCTCGACGTGGGGACCGAGGCGCTGCACCAGTGCCCGCACCGGGGCCACGACGACCGGGGCCGGGCCGTGGCGCAGTCGCCAGAGCGTGCGCAGGCGCCGCCCCATGGCCTCGACACTGGGGCTGACCCGCTCGAAGGGCAGGGTCTCCCACGCCGGGAACAGCTCGACCCGACCGGCGCCAAGGAAGGCCTCGAGGTCACCGACCAGGCGCTCGGCCTCCCCGGTGGTGGGCACGGCCACCACCAGCGGGGCGCCGTCGACCCGCTCGGCCAGCGACGCCAGGGCGATCGCCCACGCGGCCTCGGGCACCGCCAGGCTGGCCGACGCCCGGCCCAGCACTCCCCCGAGCGCGGGATCGGCCCGCAGCAGCGAAGGGAGGGACGACAACCGCACGGGTCATCGAGGCTACCGCCCGCCAACCCGGAGGACGCCGCCGCCCACCCGCAAACCGTTCTCTGTCGACTCCACCTCCCTGCAGGTGGCGGGCCGGACGAAGAAGGAGAAGATGAGGGAGCTCAGTTGTAGCGGGACTGGCCCCTCACCCCTCCTGACCTGCGCTTTTGCCCCTCCAGACCCCTCCAGGGACACCAGAAGGACACAAACGCCTGTTCAGGGCGGCATCCAGGACCGTCCGGGGGAGGTCGTCGGCTTCGGGGGAACAGGTGGCCATAAACGTGTCGGAAGTAGTTGGTCCATCCCCGCAGCACCGGATTCAGCCGGTGCAGAAGAATGGTGAGCGACTGGTCCGTTGCCCCCCTGGTCATGCTCCGCACCTTTGCCTTGATGGAGGCGAGTGCCTTCTTCGAGGGATAGGTGTAGACGAAGCTGATCACGCGACGGCTTCCCGATCCTGCTGTTCGCGCTCGACGATCACCCCCT
>JADDQY010000098.1 GCA_016781135.1 Actinomycetota bacterium | reverse complement strand
CGGGCGGAGCGGGAGCCGAGGACGCCGGCTCCGACGCCGGCTTCGTCGTCGAGGCGCCGCGCCAAGTGCTCAGTGACGGCGACCCGCTTCGCCTCTACGTCCAGCCCCAAGTCGCCGTGCACCCCGACGATCCGTCCATCGTGGCCCTCGCCGCCGGAGAGGCCCGCAACGGCGGGTGCACCCTCGGCGTGAGCCGCGACGGGGGTCTCTCCTGGGCGGTCCCCGCGCCGACCGTCATGCCGGAAAACCTCCCGTTCTGCGTCCAGCGGAACTACGGTCCGGTGCTGGACATGGCCTTCGCCTCTGACGGCAGGCTCTACGTGGGCATGAGCGGGTCGTCCTATGCGACCGACCCACCTCATCCCAACGGCCCTATCACCGCCCTCATCGCCCGAACCGACGGCCTCGGCGAGACCCACCAGACCTTCGTCGTGGCCGAGCCCGGGCCGGCCACCTTCACTCCCGAACCACCTCGCGGCGCTCCGGCTGCCGCCGCTCCTCCGAGCGGCACCGCCCAGCCTGGCCAGGCCACCACCACGGTCCCCGAGATCCCGAGCACGGCAGTCCCGCAAGACGCACCCGAGCCGGCGGCCACGGAGCAGACCGGCTTCGAACAGCACCGGCTGAACAGCCTCGCTGTCGATCCCAACAACCCCGACAAGGTGTACCGGGGCTGGCGTGAGGGGATCGGTGGCCTTCCCGGCCTGCCGTTCGGTACCACTCCAGTACGGTCGATGATCGCCGTGTCCGAGGACGGGGGTGAGACCTGGAGCGAGCCGATCGACGTGGCCGACAGCTTCGCGGGCGACGAGGAGATCTTCGGGTCCGACGTCCCCATGCTCGTGGTGGACCCGAACGGGACCGTGTTCGGCTTTGCCAAGGAGCGGCCGCGGCGGGCAGCCGAGGGTGAGCCCACCCCCGTGTCCCGGCTGCTGATGTTCCGGTCCACCGACGGCGGCCGGAACTGGACCACGAGCGTGTCCAGCCCTGGCGACGAGGCGCTCGACAACCCCGACGCCGCCGTCGACGCCAACAACGGCAACCTCTACGTGGTCTACTCGTCACGGGGGGTGGACACCGAAGAGGGCGAGCCAGCCCCCCCATCGGAGATCTACTTCTTGGCCTCGACCGACGGCGGGGAGACGTGGAGCACGCCGACCAACATCACCGATGACGACCCCACCAGGGGTGCCGACCAACACCATCCCGGCATCAGTGTGGCGCCCAACGGGCGAATCGACCTGGCGTGGCACGACTTCCGCAACGACCCGTTCTTCACCCCGGGTGGGGTCGGGGACATGGGGGCTGCGGTCGACCAGCGCTACTGGGACGTCTACTACGCCTCGTCTGTCGACGCCGGTGGGACGTGGTCGGCCAACACCCGGGTGACCAACCCGTCGATCGACGGCAAGCTGGGGGTCACCTTCAACAACAATGACGTCCGTGGCCCCATGGGCGTGGCCTCCACCGACGACGCCGCTTACGTCACCTGGGCCGACTCGCGAGCCACCGGTGCCGAACCCTCCGACGCCGAGGACGCCTACTTCTCGCGGATCCGCTACGCCGACGCCCCGGGGTTGGGAACCGGTGCCGGCGAGCCCAACAAGGTGCTCTGGGCCCTGCTCGGCGCGGGTGCTGCCCTCGCCCTCGGCGGGGTGGCCCTCGTGGTCGGGACGCGGCTGGTGCGTGGCCGAGACGAGCCGGCGACGAGCCGTCAGCCGGCCGCGACCGCCAGGGGGTGACGAGTGGATCCCCGTCCGACCAACGGTCCGACGGCGAGGGCGAGCAAGGCTGCGCTGGTGGCCGTAGCGGGCGCGGCCTGTGCGCCGAGGCCAGTTGGGCAGAACAGCAGCCCGATGGTCGCCGCGAGGACGGCACCCAGGGCAGCGAAGGCCCTCAGGTGTTGTTGAACACGTGAGGGGAGCGGACTGCCCATGCTCATCGTCCTCCTGGCGTTCTGCCCCCGCGCCGGGCGGGCGTGACTCGGAGCCCATGAGCGACCAGCTCCTTCCAGCGCCCTGAGAGGCGGCCTCCCGCATCGCCTCGGGCGGTCCATCATCTTGGCTGCGCCCCGCGCGCCCGCCCGACGCGCCGCCCGCGCTACCAGCTCGGAGCCGACTTGCGCAGACCACCGGCCTTGCCGTCGGGGTGGTTGACCTCGCGCCTCAACGCCCCTGCTGGTGAGATGCCGGGCCAGGCAGACACCCCGGACCAGGGCCCGCCCTTGCACGCGCTCCCGACCGCCGAGCTCGTTTCGCAGCTCCTTGTTTGCGATCGGCACGAACGGGCTCTTGGTTGACGTCCTCCCTCGTTACAGGCCGCGGGCGACCGCGTCGAGCCATGCCGCCACGGAATAGCCGATGGCGGTCCCGAGGGACAAGAGGTAGCCCGCCCGCCAGTTCATCTGCGTCGCCTGGGTACCCAGGCGACGAGGAACCCCCGGGCGTGCTCGCACGCCTCGTGTCAGATGCAGAAGGCGCGGGGCCACCGCCACCGGACGTTCCCATGGCCGGACTTCTTCCTCCGAATTTTGCTCTGGCATCCGCACACCTCCTCGTCTCGTGAAGCCTCCCCCTCGACGCGCATGCCGCGGCGGCGAGAGGCTTCGTGTCTGACGTCGGCAGGTCCGGGCGAGACCTTTAGCCCTCACGGATGCTCCACACCCGAGCCACCCGCTCCTCGCTGTCTGGCCCTCCCGGATGCCGTCGCCCGCTGGTGTCGGGCGGGGCGGTGGCCGAAGGCCGACGGCAGGACGAGCAACGGGGCCACCAAGCTTGACGCCATGCTGCGAAGACGAACGATTGGTAACCGGGTGGGTGAGGCGTGACCCCGGACACACCGGCCGCGAGCGCCGGCCGACCGGTCCCCTGGGTGGTGGTCGCTGCCGGTGCCGCGGTGTTCGTGCTCTCGGCCGTTGCCCTCGAGGCGCTGGGCGGAGCCGACGCCAACTCGCCGCTGCCTGCCTGGGCGGACCTGGTGCCGTTGGCGTGGCCTCGCGCCGCCCGGGTCGCGTGGTGGACGTCGGTCGCAGCCATGGCGGGACTGTTCCGGCTGGCACTGCACCGCCTCGGACTGCCCCAGCGGCCCCTGGTCGTCGCGGCGTCGGTCGTACCGTTCCTGGCCTTCGCGGTCGGCATCGCCCTGGGCGTCGACTGGGCGACGTGGCACTGAGCTGAACGCCAGGCTGAAGCAGGCCCACGCCGCGGCACCGCGGGCAAAGCTGAGGAGGGCCGCAGGAGGAAAGCCCACCCCGGGTGGGTAGGATCTAGCCATGAAGGATGCGCACCGGAGGGCGGTGGTGAACCGCCTCAAGACCGCTCGGGGGCACCTCGACGCCGTGCTCCGCATGGTCGACGACGACACGTACTGCCCGGAGGTCATGAAGCAGCTCTCGGCGGTGCAAGGGTCCCTCGAACGGGCCAGCCGCATCGTCTTGCGCAACCACCTGGAGACCTGCGTGGCTGCGGCCATGGTGGCGGGACGCACCGAGGAGATCGTTGACGAGCTCATGGAGGCGCTGCGCTACGACCGCATAGCCACCGGCCCTGGGGCCGAGCTCCAGCTGACAGGCGAGGAGGGAGCATGACCCAGACCGAGGTGCACGTTCCGACCGTCACCGACGGCATCGACGAGCTGGAGCTGGAGGTCTCGGGCATGACCTGTGGGTCGTGCGCCGCCCGGGTCGCCAAGGTGTTGGAGCGCCAGGTCGGTGTCGCCGAGGCTCGGGTCAACTTCGCCACGGGCAAGGCCAGCGTTGCCTTCGACCCGGAGCAGGTGTCGATCGAGGACCTGGTGGCTGCCGTCGGCAAGGCGGGCTACGGCCTCAGCCCGGCGGAGCCGTCGCGCGGTGCCGACGAGGCTGACACCGAGGACACCCTGCAGCGGATGTGGCTGCGCCGGGTGCTGGTCGCCTGGCCGCTCGGGATCACGGTGCTGGTGCTGTCGATGGCCTTCATGCACGAACCGTGGGCCCGCTGGGGCGCCCTCGCCCTCACCGTCCCGGTGCAGTTCTGGGCGGGGTGGCCGTTTCTGTACCAGGCGGCGGTCCGAGCCAGGAGCCGCCAGGCGAACATGGACACCCTCATCGCCATGGGCACGCTGGCGGCCTTCATCTTCTCGACCTACCAGGTGGTCTTCGGCCCAGCGCACGCTGATCACTACTTCGACACGGCGGCACTGATCATTGCCTTCTTGCTCCTTGGCCGCTACTTCGAGTCCCGGGCCAAGGGCAGGGCCTCGCGGGCCATCCGCGCCCTGCTCGAGCTCGGCGCCAAAGAGGCGCGCCTCGTCTTGGACGGCGAGGAGCGGATGGTGGCGGTTGACGACGTTCGGGTGGGCGACCAATTCCGCGTCCGTCCCGGCGAGAAGATCCCAGTCGACGGAGAGGTGATCGACGGCTCCTCGGCGGTGGACGAGTCCATGCTCACGGGCGAGTCGGTGCCGGTGGACAAGAAGCCGGGCGAGCGAGTGGCCGGGGGCACGGTCAACGCCGAGGGCGTGCTCACCGTGCGGGCGACCGCCGTCGGCTCTGATACCGCCCTTGCCCAGATCGTCCGCCTCGTCGAAGAGGCCCAGGGCACCAAGGCGCCGGTGCAGCGCCTGGCCGACCGCATCTCGGGGGTGTTCGTCCCCGTGGTTGCGCTCGTTGCCGTGCTCACCTTCCTCGGCTGGTGGCTTGTCGGCGGCGACCCCACCGCCGGCCTGGTGGCGGCGGTGGCGGTGCTGATCATCGCCTGCCCCTGTGCGCTGGGTCTGGCGACCCCTACCGCCATCATGGTGGGCACCGGGCGAGGCGCCTCGATGGGTGTGCTCATCAAGGGTGGTGAGGTGCTCGAGCGCTCCAAGCGCATCGACACGGTGGTGTTCGACAAGACCGGGACCTTGACGAGGGGCCAGATGGGGCTCACCGACGTGGTGCCGATCGAGGGTGGAGATGTCGACGAGTTGTTGCGTCGTGCCGCCGCGGTGGAGCAGGGGTCCGAGCATCCGGTGGGACGGGCAGTGGTCGACGGTGGCCGCCAGCGCCATCTCCAGGTGCCTTCGGCAACCGACTTCCGGTCGGTGACCGGCCACGGGGTCCGAGCCAGTGTCGACGGTGTGGTCGTCCACGTGGGCCGGCGCAAGCTCATGGCCGAGGCCGGGCTGATGGGCTGCTCCGACCTCGACGAGGTGGCTGAGCACCTGGAAGGCGAGGGCAAGACGGCCATCTTGGCCGGCTGGGACGGCCGGGTACGGGGCGTGTTGGCGGTAGCCGACACCGTGCGCGACGACGCTGCCGCGGTGGTGGCCGATCTTCGGGGGTTGGGGGTGGAGGTGGGGATGATCACCGGCGACAACCGGCGCACGGCAACGGCAATCGCCGACCAGCTCGGC
This sequence comes from Actinomycetota bacterium, assembly GCA_016781135.1. GTDB lineage: Bacteria > Actinomycetota > Acidimicrobiia > Acidimicrobiales > CADCSY01 > JADDRA01. The sequence continues at coordinate 12,564 of JADDQY010000098.1, read as the reverse complement.
ATCGAGCGCGTCCTGGCCGAGGTGCTGCCCGAGGACAAGGTCGACGAGGTTCGCCGCCTGCAGGCAGAAGGGCGGGTCGTGGCCATGGTCGGTGACGGCGTCAACGACGCGCCCGCCCTCGTGCAAGCCGACCTCGGCATCGCTATCGGCACGGGGACCGACGTGGCTATCGAGTCGTCCGACATCACCCTGCTGTCGGCCGAGCTCGACGGCGTTGCCACCGCCATCCGCCTGTCCCGGCGCACGTTCAGGACCATCCTGCAGAACCTCGGCTGGGCCTTCGGCTACAACGTCGTGCTCATCCCGGTGGCCGCTCTCGGGCTGCTCAACCCCATCCTGGCTGGTGCCGCCATGGCCTTCTCCAGCGTGTCGGTGGTCACCAACAGTCTCCGCCTCTACCGCTTCCGCCGGCCCCGGCGGTCGCCGTCGGCGCCAGCCTCGTCGTTGGCTCCCGCCGGCGGGTCGTGAACGCGGTCACGGCGCCTCGACGGGCGCCGTGAGCTCGTGTGCTCGGCCGCCTGCGAGCCGTCCTGTTCGAACCAACACCGCGACGGGCCTGACCGCCGACTCGCCCTCCGCCCCGTGCTCCGGGTCCCAGGAGCCGCCCCTCTCTGAAGCCCGCCGCCACATCGGCGATCGCCACGGAATGGCCGAAGCCCGCCAGGTCGGGCAGCAACAGGTTGGCGTGGCGGGCGAGGAAATCGAAGTCGGCCCCCGAGGTCGCCGACCTGCTGGCTCGGGTTCCTTCAGACGAGGTCGTCCCCAGCGAGCATGGCGGCCACGACGGCAACCACCGGCTCGACAGCGGGCCGAGGGGCACCACCGAGCGGCTCGAGGGTGAAGAAGACCTCGGTGCCCGAGGCCCGGCCCTGGAGGGTGGCGAGCAGCGAGCACGCCACGTCGCCGACGACAACCACGGTGTCGAGCAGGCGGGCCCGGTGATCGAGGTAGGTGATGTCGCCGATGCCGTCGGCCACCTCCACGAGACGGCGGAACACCTCCTCGGGCGGTCCGGCGTAGATCAGGCTGTCACCGGAGACGGTGACCAGCGCCGCTGGCCGAGGCTCGCTGAGGTCGACCGGCACGCGCCCGGCGTCGTCGGGCGGCGGGGGCGCTGCGGCTGGCGGCGGAGGCGACCGGCGGAGCACGGCATAGGCCTCCACCAGGCGCCCCGTCTCGCGAGCAGCGTGGGGATCATCGGGAACCACGTCGGGGTGGGCCCGAATCAGGCGCCGGCGGAAGGCCGCCCGTACCTCGGCTGGGTCCGCTCCGGCACTGACCCCGAGCAGGGTCCGGGCCTCGGCCTCGTTCATCGAGAGCCTCCTCGTACCCCGGCGATGGAGCTCAGGACAGGAACGACAGCGTGACGGCGAAGTCGCCGGCGTGGTCGGTCCACCAGTGGGCGAGTCGCAGGCCGGCGGCACCGAGCTCGGCCGCCACTCGATCTCGGCGGAACTTGGCGCTGATCTCGGTGCGCAGCTCCTCGCCGGTGGCGAAGTCGAGGTCGAGGCCGATGCCGGGGAGCGAGACCAGCTGGGCTTCGAGGCTGCGCAGCCGCATCTCGATCCACTCGTGCTCGGGCACCCAGCGAGCCACGTGGGCGAAGCGCTCCAGGTCGAAGTTCGCGCCCAGCTCCCGGTTGAGCACGGCCAACACGTTGCGGTTGAACTGAGCCGTCACCCCGCTGCTGTCGTCATACGCGCTCACCAGCCGGATGGGCTCCTTGACGAGGTCGAAACCCACCAGCAACCCCTCGCCGGGAGCCAGGCTCTCTGCCACCTGGCGGAGGAAGCCGGCGCGCTGGGAGGGGTCGAGGTTGCCGATGGTGCCCCCGAGGAAGGCGAAGAGGCGCCGGCCGCCGCCGGGCAGGAGGTGGAGGTGGCGCTCGAAGTCGCCCACCACGGCGTGCACGGTCACCCCGGGGTACCTGGCGGCGAGGGTGACGGCTGCCGCTCGCAAGGTCGCCTCGCTGACGTCGAAGGGCACGACTCGGGCCAGCGAGCCAGCGGCGGCGAGGGCATCGAGCAACAGGGTGGTCTTCGCCGACGTGCCCGCGCCGAGCTCGATGAGGGTGTCGGCGGGACAGGCAGTGGCGATGTCGCCGGCCCGGCGCTGAAGGATCTCGAGCTCGCAGCGCGTCGGGTAGTACTCGGGAAGCCGGGTGATGTCGTCGAACAGGGCCGAGCCGCGATCGTCGTAGAACCACTTGGGAGGCAGCCATTTAGGGGTGGCACTGAGGCCCAGCGCGGCGTCGTGGGCCAGGGCGGCAACGACATCAGCGGCGTCGAGGTGCACGTCGACGGTGACCTCACTCGAGGTCATGACGGTGTGATCGGGCGCGTGCCCAGGGGGGCGACGGTGACCTCGGCGGTGGTGGCCGCCACCACAGAGGCGTCGGGGACGCGTCGCCAGGCAGGGTTTTCGTCGCTCGGCTCGGAGGCGACCACCACGCCGCGACCCGACCTCCGGTCGTCGAGGACGAACAGGGAGTCGCCGTAGGCCGTGGCTGCCAGGGCGGTCCCGTTGGTGAGGACCAGGTTCAGCCGGGCAGGGGCGACCGCCCTCACCTCGTCGACGGCGGCCCGCAGCGCGCCCTCCGGGGTAGCGCCGCCGTCGAGGGCGTCGAGCACCAGGGCGAAGACCACCTCGCTGTCGGCGGAGCCTTCGATGCCGGCCAGGCGCTCGGCCGACATCCGCTGGCGCAACCGGGCGCCGGCGCCCTGGGCGAACCCCGTCACCGCCCCGTTGTGGGCGAACAGCCACCGACCGGCGGTGAACGGCGGGGAGCCGCTCTCCTCCACCAGGGCGGGCGGGGTGGCGTCTCGGACGGCGGCCAGCACGGTCTCGGAGTGCACCAGCGGGGCCATGCTGGCCAGCGACCGGTCGGACCAGATGGGCCGGTCGCGGCGGTAGCGCGCCGGTTCGGGGCGGATCGAGCGGTCGTACCACCCCACCCCGAATCCGTCGGCGTTGACCCGTCCGTGGCGCTGGTGGCGGGGGGCGAAGGACTGGCGCACGAGCGAGTGTTCGGGGGCGAACAGCAACGAGTGCAGGCTGGCCGGAGGGCCCAGGTAGGCGAGGAAGCGACACATCGGGATCAGGCGTCGCGGGCGCAGCGCAGCCCAGCGAAGATCTGGCGGCGGATGGGGAAGTCCCAATTGCGGAACGTCGTGCGCACCGCTGCGGGGTGGGTGGCCCACGACCCGCCCCGCAGCACCTTGTACTCGGAGCCCCAGAAGACCTCGGAGTACTCGCGGTAGGGGAACGCCCGGAAGCCCGGGTAGGGCAGGAAGTCAGAGGCGGTCCACTCCCACACGTCGCCAACCATCTGTTCGCAACCCCACGCGCTGGCCCCAGAAGGGTGGGAGCCGACCGGCGCCGGCCCGAAGCGGAGTTGGCCGAGGTTGGCCAGCTCCGAGGTGGGGGCGACGTTCCCCCAGGGGTAGCGGCGCTTGGTCTCGGACGGCGCGTGCCACGACGCCGCCTTCTCCCACTCGGCCTCGGTGGGGAGGCGGCGGCCCCGCCACCGGGCGTAGGCGTCGGCCTCATACCAGCACACGTGCTGGACGGGCTCGTCGAGGGGCAGCTCCCGGTGGTGCCCGAAGCGGTCGATCGACCACGAACCGGTGCCGTGGTACTGCCAGGCTCCGGGGTGCTCGAACTCAGCGTGGCACCGCCACGACCAGCCGCCGGCGCTCCACCAGCGGCGGTCGTGGTAGCCGCCGTCCCCGACGAACTCCAGCCAGTCCCGATTGGTGGCGGGCAGACGGTCGATCCAGAACGGCGCCAGTTCGACGACGTGCGCCGGACGCTCGTTGTCGTAGGCCCAGGTGTCGCTGCTCGTACCCATCACGAAGGGGCCGCCGTCGACCAGCACCTCGGACCCACGTCGAGCGGTGCTGCTCCTGGCCGGAGGGGCGACGGACGAGCCGAGGGCGGCCTGGTAGCCGGGAGCGTCCATCAGCTGGAGCGTGGCCAGCATCGTCTCGTCGTGCTGGTGCTCGTGCTGCAGCACCATCTTGTAGACGTAGCCGTGCTCGAACAGCGGCCGCCCGGAACCGAGCTCCACGCGCTCCAGGCACTCGAGGGCTCGTCCGCGTACAGTCACCAGGTAGGACCGGGCACCGGCGGGGTCGAGCAGCGGGAGCTTGATTCGTTCTGCCCGGCTGTTGCGGAAGGCGTCGTAGAGGTGGTCGTAGCTCGCCCCGACGGCGTCAGCACCCGCGCCGCGCACCAGCCAAAGGTCCTCGTAGTTGCCGACGTGCGCCAGGTCCCACGCCAGCGGCGACATCAGCGGCGAGTGCTGGCGGGTGAGGGCGGCGTCGGGCAACGGCGCCAACAGCGCCAGGGTTCGCCGGCGGGCGTCTTCGAGCTCGGTGGCGAGGTTTTCCTTCAACAGGGTCAGCGACATGCGCCCTCCGGCACCGACGAACGGGGCAAGAGCGCGCCCTGCCGGCGGTGGTCGTCGAGGAGGTCGTCGGCGGGGCAGCGCCCGCGGTCGACGAAGCGGTCGTGGAAGCTGGCAACGGTGGCGACGGTCGCGGCATCGGCACCGAGGCGCGGCAGCGCTTCGAGGGTGGCAGCGAAGCACGTGCGGGAAGCGGCGGCCAGGTCGGGATGGGCGAGGCCATGGCGAGCAGCGTCGGTCCAGCGATGGGCGGTGGCGGCGGCTGACGGTCGGGCGCGCGCGGAAGCCTCGGCGTCGTGGAGCAGGGCGTAGACCACCGCCACCGCTGCTCGCCACCACGGGTCGGGAAGCGCGTCGATCATGCGGAGCTCGAGCCAACCTCGTGGCCGCACCGGCGGGAACAGCGTGCCGAGGTGGTAGGCCAGGTCGTCGATGGTCGGGAAGCCGAGCTCGTGTCCCTCGTCGATCCAACGGGCGAAAGGCAACGGCGAACGCAGCGCGTGGAAGGACGCCTCGGAGGTACGCACCAGCATCACGTGGGCGGCGAGGGCGTAGCCGGCCCATGCCGCCGCCGGGTCGTCTCCTTCGACGGGGATGGGGCGGGTGCGGGTGCGGTCGATGCCCGCCCACACCGCCATCCGTCCCGAGCGCCACCCCCTGTGGGCGCCGCCGGCGAACGGGGAGTTGGCGAAGGTGGCCACGAGTGTCGGGCCGAGGTCGTGGACCAGCCTCCAGCGCTGGGTCTGGGCGCCGAGGTCGCCGGCGTCAACGTTGACCTGCAACGAGGCGGTGGCGCACATCATCGTCCGCCCGTGCGATCCGTCGATGTCGAAGTAGGCCTCCATGGCCCGGTACCGCGCGTCGTCGAGCAGACGGGGACCACAGCCCCGAGGATCGAGACCGAGGCCCACGAGCTCGACACCGACCTCGCGCAGGGCGCAGGAGGCCACCGCCAGGTCGCCGGCGGCCACAGAGCAAGCTGAGGACGGGCCCTGGCGGGGAGGCGAGCTGATCTCGACCTGGCCTCCGGGCTCGAAGGTGAGGGCGCTGCCGCCGGGGAGGGGACCGAGCCGGGTCGCGGCCGCCCTGACCGCCTGGTGGTCGACGTCACCCTCACCGGCGAGGGGCATGGCCAGCTGCTCGAGCTCGATGCCGACGAGACGGCCGTCGGCGGGGGAGAAGCAGCGTTCACGCACGAAGGGCTCCACATCGCTCGCCTGCAGTGACCGCCTGGTACTCGGCACGACGGAGCTACCGGTGACCGAAGCGCGCCGTGACCCAGTGGGCGTTGCGCACCGGTGGGAGCGACGAGACGGCATGCAGGTACGAACGCGCGCCGAAGAGCCTGGGCGGCTCGGCCTCGAGGGGGGTGGGACGGTCCATCAGATCCTCCAGACGGGTCGGAGCGTTTGCGATCGGCGGTTGGGATGGTACGGCGTGAGGGAGGAGAGACCGCAGATCGGCCACCTTCGCCTCGATCGCGTGTCCTGCGGATCTCCTACGTAGTCAGCGGTGGCGCAGGATGTCGAAGAGACGCCCGGCGCGAACCGTCCAGGCGAAGCGACGGGCACCGGCGAACGCGGCGTCGGCGGCGAGACGGCCCACCGACGTGGCGAGGGTCGGGTAGATGTGCACCAGTGATGCGAGCTCGCCGAGCTTCATGCCCTTGTCGATGGCCAGGGCCAGCTCGTGGATGACCTCGCCGGCGGCCGGCGCGAGGACGTGGGCACCGACCACCTTGCCGGCGACGGTGACCACCATCACCGAGCCCTCGGCGTGGCCGTCGGCCCGGGCCCGGTCGGAATGGGCCATGTCGAGGCGGTGTACCTCGACGGCGTCGCCGGAGCGCTCCCGGGCCTCCGCTGAGGTGAGTCCGGCGTGGGCCAGCTCCGGATCGGTGAAGGTGCACCAGGGCACGAGTGGGCTCACCCGGCCCGGGCCGGGGAAGAACATGTCCCGCACCGCCCGGACCGCCTCGTGGGAGGCCGAGTGAGTGAACAGGAACCGCCCGGCGACGTCACCGGCGGCGTAGATCGACGGTACCGACGTCCGCATGCGATCGTCGACCACCACCCCTCGAGGTGCGGTCTCCACGCCGACCCGGTCGAGGTCCAGCCCCTCCACGTTGGGGCGCCGCCCCACGGCGACGAGCAGCTCCTCAGCCTCCCAACGGCGGGGCGAACCCCTCTCGAGGGCGTGGACGACCTTGGCTCCATCCTCCACCGTGACCCGCTCGATGTCGACGCCGGTATGGATGCTCAGGCCCTCGTGGCGCAGCAGGGACGACAGGGTCGCCACCAGCTCGGGCTGGTCACGGGGGAGGATCCCGTCCGCCTTCTCGAGGACGGTCACGGTGATCCCGAGTCGGTGCAGGGCCTGGGCCAGCTCGATGGCGATGGGACCACCACCGACCATGAGCACCGACGCCGGTGGACGTTCGAGGTCGAAGATCGTCTCGTTGGTGAGGAAACCAGCATCGGCCAGGCCGTCGATGGGAACGGTCGCGGGATGGCTTCCCGTGCACACCAGTACGAACCTCGTTGGCAGGCGACGCTGGCCCACGGCGACGGTATGGGCGTCGAGGAGGCGGGCGTCTCCCCGCACCACCTCCACGCCGAGCGCCTCGAACCGCTCAGGGTTGTCGTCGGCGGTGGCGATGTCGTCCTGCACCGCCCTGATGCGTCTCCACACCGCCGCCGTGTCGATGTCTGGCTCGTGCGCCGCCATCCCGTAGCGTTCGGCCGTGCGCATGGTGTGGGCCACTCGCGCCGATGCCAGCAGGGCCTTGCTCGGGACGCAGCCGGTCCACAGGCACTCACCGCCGACGCGGTCGCGCTCGACGACCGCCACTCGCAGGGGGAGGCTGGCGGCCAACTCGGCGGCCACCATCCCCGCCGACCCCATGCCCACCACCACCAGGTCGTAGCGGCGGGTCATGGCCCGAGCCTAGGCTGACCGTCATGACCGATCCTCGGATGGAGGATCACCTTGTCGGCGTCGAGCTCCAGCTCACCGAGCTGGTAGAGAAGCGCGAACGGGCCCGGGTGCAGGGAAGGAACGAGCGCGTGGCCGAGCTGACCAGGGAGATCGAGGCCCTCCAAGAGGACCTGGCCGTCACCGCCGAGCGCCTTGCCGACGAGCACTTCTCCACCCCGGTCATCGACGAGGAGGCAGCGCCCTCCTAGCGCCACCATGGCCACCGCCGTCCCATCGCCCACGCCCAACCCCGACGCCACCAAGTACACCCTCGACGTGGCCGTCCCGGGAATGGTCAACGTCGACAGCGCCGAGGCGGCCGAGGCCGAGGGCAACGCGTTCGCCACTGCGGTGTTCCGAGCCGCTGGGGTGGCCTCGGTGTTCGCCACCGCCAACTTCGTCACCGTCACCCGTCAGCCCGGCGCCGACTGGGAGCCGATCACCGCCGCCGTGCAGGCGGCCGCCGCCGATCACCTCTGACCCGGCTCCCCGGTCCCGGTCCATGCAGGTGGAGGAGGTGGGCGCCGAGGCCACCTACGACCTGCGGGCGCGGGTGCTGCGCGACGGCGCGCCGGAGATCGACGTCCGCTTCTCGTGCGACGACGAACCGGCGGCGATCCACCTGGCGTTGGGTGACCGGCGGCGCCCGGTGGCGGTGGCCTCGCTCGTCCCCGCCCCCACCGACCTTCGCCCGGGCCGAGTCGCCTGGCGGCTGCGGGGCATGGCGGTCGAGCCGGCATTGCAGGGCCGCGGGCTCGGCAGCCTGCTGCTCGATGCCGTGGTGGAGCGTTCCCGGGCCGCCGGAGCCGAGGTGCTGTGGGCCCACGGGCGAGATTCGGCGTTGGGGTTCTACCGGCGACGGGGGTGGTCGGTGGAAGGCGACGGGTACCTCGAGGTCGGCATCCCCCACCACACGGTCGTCCTCGACCTCGCCACGAAGGGCTAGGACGAGCAGCCGTCCTTCCCCCCGAGACCCACCCGTCCCGCGGTGGCCGAGCGACGCCGGCCAGCCCGGGCGTCGCCGGCGATCAGGCGGGCACCATCACCAGACCTCCGAACCGATCCCATCGGGTGGCCCCCGTAGAGCGCCTCAGCGATGCTCGGTGCCGGCGTCGGCGTCACACGTGCCCGGGGTCGGTACCGTCGCCGCCATGGCTGATGCCGATCGGCTGGTCGTGGCCCCCGGGTGCGCGGTGCCGCTCTCGGAGCTGCAGTGGCGGTTCAGCCGGAGCAATGGGCCCGGGGGCCAGCACGCCAACACCGCCGACACCCGGGTCGAGGTGGTCTTCGACGTTGCCGGCTCGCCGTCGCTGCGCCCGCGCCATCGCCAGCGCCTGCTCGAACGGTTCGGGCCGGTGGTGCGGGTGGTGTGCTCCGACGAGCGGTCCCAGGCTCGGAACCGAGCCCTGGCCCTCCAGCGTCTGGAGTACCGGTTGACCGAGGGCCTCCGAGTGGAACCCGCCCGTCGAGCGACCCGGCCCACGTTGGCGTCGAGGCAGCGCCGGCTCGCGGCCAAGGCCCAGCGGGCGGAGACCAAGCGCCTCCGCCGCCCGGTCACCGACTGAGCCCGCTGCCCGCCGAGCGGCGACCACGCTCTCGGGCGGTGCTCGTCGGAGCCTTTCCTCTCGCCCCTAGGCGGCCCGGAGCTCGCGTTCGCCCAGTCGGCGGATGCGGACGATGTCGGCGGTCTGGAAGCTGGCGACGCGTACGCTCCACGAGTCGACGACCGGTCGGCCGGCCTCGGTTCGGAAGAACGTGGTGAGCGGCCCCTCGAGCTGGTAGGTGTCGGCGTCGGCCACCACCTCACAGCTCCCGTCGTCGGTCGTGACCTCGTAGCCCATGGTGGCATCATGGGCAGAGGCGCCTGGGGATATCCAGGAGGACAACCCTGTGATCTTCCTGGGTAGTCAGTAGGTTTGGCCGCTCCTACCTACTAGTAGGTAGGATTTCATCATGGACTCCGACGCCGACCTCCTCCACGAGCTCTCGCCGGTGGCCGAGCAGCTCCTCGAGCGCCACCTGTCGAACGCCAAGGAGTGGTTCCCCCACGAGCTCGTGCCGTGGAGCCTCGGCCGAGACTTCGAGGCCGGCGAGGAGTGGGAGCCCTCCGAAGCGCCGATGGACGAGGCGGTGCGCAGTGCCTTGTTCGTCAACCTGCTCACCGAGGACAACCTGCCCCATTACTTCCGAACGATCGACGGGCTGTTCGGTATCGACGACGCCTGGGGGGCGTGGTCGAAGCGCTGGACGGCGGAGGAGGGCCGCCACGCGATCGCCATCCGCGACTACCTGACCGTCACCCGTAGCGTCGACCCGGTGGCCTTGGAGCGGGCCCGCATGGTGCAGGTCAGCAGCGGTGACGTGCCCGAACCCCAGACCGTGGTCGATGGCCTCGTCTACGTGACCCTCCAGGAGTTGGCCACCCGGATCTCGCACGGCAACACCGGGCGACTGCTCGGGGACCGGCCCGGCCGGGACATCATGGCCAGGGTGGCCGGTGACGAGAACCTTCACCACGTCTTCTACCGTGACGCCACCATCGCCGTGCTGGAGGTCGACCCCTCGGCGGTGGTGCTGGCTGTCGATCGGCAGGTGCGGGGCTTCGAGATGCCCGGGACCGGCATCCCCGGGTTCGCCGCCCACGCCAAGGCCATTGCCGCCGCGGGGATCTACGACTTCGCCAGCCACCACGACCGCATCCTCCAACCGGTCGTGATCGGCCACTGGCGTCTCGAATCCCTCGAGGGCCTGACTCCCGAGGCCGAGGAGGCGCGGATCCGAGTGCTGCGCTACATCGCCCGGGTGGGCAAGGCCGCTCGGTTCCTGACCGAGCGCCGCCAAGAGCGAGCTGACGGCGCCCCGCCGACGAGAACCGGTGGCGCCGCCGCCCTCGTCTAGCGGCGACCAGCCGCGACGACCGGTGAGCGGTGGATCTCAGCCGGCGCCGGCGAGGCCGCCCGGAGCCTTGTCTTCGGGGTGCTGGCGGTCGAGTGGCACCCGGTGGCGGACGGCGTCGAGCAGGCGGTGGTGCACGACCTCAGGAGGCCCGACGCCGTCGATGCGCACGAGGATGCCCAGCTCGTCGAACCAGCCCAGCAGCGGCCGCGACTGGCGTTCATAGGCCTCCAGACGGCGCCGGATGGCCTGTTCGTTGTCGTCACTGCGTCGGGCCACCTCGCCGCCGCACCTGCCACACACCCCGACCTCGGCGTCGCCCGGTCCCGCGCTCGACGTGGCGCCACACCCTCGACACACTCGGCGGGCCGCCAGGCGAGGCAACACCACGCTCGTGGGCACATGGAGCTCGACGGCGACATCGGCGGCCGCCTGGCCGAGCACCTCGAACAGGGCCTGCCCCTGGGCCAGGGTGCGGGGGAAGCCGTCGAGCAGGTAGCCCTCGGCGCGAGCGGCGGGGCTTCCCAGTCGCCGGGCGACCAGATCGAGCACCAGCTCGTCGGGCACCAGGCGTCCGGCTTCGAGGTAGGTCTGGGCCCGAAGTCCCAACTCGGTGCCGGCTGCCGCTTCGGCCCGGAACAAGTCCCCGGTGGAGATGTGGGGCACGTCGAGGCAGGCAGCAAGGCGCGAGCACTGCGTGCCTTTCCCCGCCCCCTGTCTACCGAGGACGATCAGCCGGGTCTTGTGCCCCATCGCATCCTTCGCCGCCGGACGCACCGAGGCTAACGGTCCGCTCGGCGCGTCCTCTCCCGGAGCGGACAACGGGTCGGTCAGCTCGGGCACGCCCTGGCCACCTCGTCCTCGAGCCACGACCAACGCGCGACACGAGCACCGGCAACCTGGTGCTCGCCCTCGGCGGCTCCAGAGGGCGCGGTGACGCTGACCCGCCACCCCTCCGTGCCTCTCGCGCCTACCGGCCGCGGCGTCGGTGACGCGGCGACGGCAATCCTGCCCTGACCCAGGTCGAGCTCGATCTCCAACAACCCGACCACCACGGCGGCATCGCTCGGGTTCACCAACATGCCCACGACCTCGATGACCGTCGGCCTACCCGATGCGGTGACGACGTCCAAGGGGGCCGATCGCACCGTCGTCGACTGGACCACGGGATAGGGCGCCCTGGTCACCGGACAGACCACCGGCACGGGCCCGGGCTCGGCCCTCACCGCGTCCTCGGAGGGCGATGCCGGGAGCGGGCCCCCTCGCCTGGCTGTTCCCGGCGCCGGGGCGGGGGCGACGTTCGACGGGAAGCGCGACAGGGGTGGTTCGCTTGCCACCGGCGCCTGACCGCGCCCGTCGCCGGTGGAGGGCAGTTCTGGCGCTGACGCTCCTGGCGATCCGGCCGCCGGCGTCGGTGGGAGCACGGCATCGGTCGGCGCCACCGCCGGGCTGCCTTCGAGGGGCGTCGCCCCGCCGGCCCGGTCACCGAGCGCCGCATCCCCCCCCTCGTCCAGAGACGCTGGCGGGAGGGCCGGCGCGGGCGCGGCGTCGACGGGTGTGGGGGCGACCCGGCCGGGCCCGACCCCGCGGTCGGTCAGCACCGGCACGTCAGGGCTGCTGGTGACCGTGCGCAGCGCCGTCAGCGAACCCGACGACGGCGCCACCGTGGCCAGCAGGACGGCGGCGATGGTGATCAACGCGGCGACGAGGGGCTCGCGAGCTGGGCGGCCTCGCCCCCCGATGTCACCTCTGGGTACGCGGCGTGCCTGCCCCGCCGTGGTGGCGGTCGCGCCCTCGTCGCCACTCGACCCCGCCTCGTCCAACACGGTGGCGACGTGGGCGAGGAAGCCCGCCAGCCGCAGCCCTCCAGCGGCCGACGGTTGCCAGGCGGCGACGACGAGACCTCGGTCGGTCGTTGCCACCGCCCCCACGTCGACGAGGGTGCCCAGCAGGCGGTGAGCCCGTTCGCTCGGCATCGAGAACTCACCGGCCAGCGTCGACAGCGGGACCCGAACGAGCCCCTCGTGGTCGGCGTGGTCACCGAGGAGCCCCAGCAGGCTCAGGGCGTCGAGACGGTCGCGTCGGGAGACCCCGGCCGCCAACAGGCGCGCCGATGTGGTGCCGACGAGGTCGTCGTCGATCAGCTCCCAGCTCACGCCCGGTCTCGTCGGGTCCTCAGTCGCCGTGACCTCTCCTCTCGCACCACATCGACGTCGGCTGGTTCAGTCTGCCATCAGCGCCGGCCCTGTCCGTGGCTGCACTTCGGACGTCATCGCCCTCTAGTG
>JADDQY010000076.1 GCA_016781135.1 Actinomycetota bacterium | reverse complement strand
CACCGGCATCGTCGAGGGCCAAGCCGGCTCGGTGCTCCTCGGACCGCACCGCCCCGACGGGATCGAGGTACGGCTGTACCGCCTCGAGCGGCGGCGCGGGGGCGGTGGCGGACCCGGTAGCGGGCGGGCACTCACCCCCGCGTCAACCGAGATAAATCAGCTCCGCTCGTCCTTCGGCCACCTCGGTGAGCACGTCGGCGAGGCTCCGGCGCACGCCGCCGATGCCGGCCACCTGCTCGTCGGACACCACACGGGTGTCCACGCAGCCGGGTCAAAGCGAGACGAAGAACTTCCTCCCGCCGCCCCTCGCCATCTCGCGCAGCTCCTGGCCCTTGGGGCCGGCCCCCACCACCTCGGGCTTCGCCACCCGGACGGCGTCGCCGGCGAGACGGACTTCGACGTCGAGCCCGGCCTCCGTCGCCACCTGGGCGAAGTGGTAGGCCGACCAGGCAGGTTCGGGACGCTCGGCGGGGTCGCTGGCGGCGAAGAAGATCAGCTTCCGGCGGTTGGTCGACATCTTCGTTCTCCTGGGGTGGGTGGGTGATGGGTCACAGCTCGCCCTCGCTGGCGGCGAGCAGCGTGCGGGTGTAGTCGTGCTCCGGGCAGGCGATGAGACGATCGGTCTCGCCCGACTCGATGAGGCGGCCTTGGTGCATGACCGCCAGACGGTCGGACACGTAGCGGGCCACGGCGAGGTCGTGGGTGATGAACACGAACGCCGTGCCCCACCGCTCCCGGATCCCGAGGATCAGCTCGAGGATGCCGGCTCGCACCGACGCGTCGAGCATCGACGTGGGCTCGTCGGCCACCGCTACCCGGGGCCGGGACACCAGCGCCCGAGCGAGGGCCACCCGCTGGCGTTGGCCCCCCGACAGCTCGTGAGGAAAGCGCCGGAGGAAGCGGTCGGGGGGCGACAGACCCACTTCGTCGAGCGCCGCCTTGGTGCGGTCGCGTTGCTCTTGGCGGTCGGTGCCGGCGACGACGAGGGGCTCGGCGACGGCGGTGGCCACGCGCATACCGGGGTGCAGCGATTCGTAGGGGTCCTGTTGCACCAGGTGCATCCGTCGGCGGGCGGCCCGCAGCTTGCGCTCCGAGAGGCACGTGAGGTCGCAGCCTTCGAAGCGAACCTCACCGGTGTCGGGACGCTCGAGGCCGATGATCATCCGCCCCACCGTGCTCTTGCCCGCACCGCTCTCACCCACGATCCCGACGATCTCGCCCGGTCGGAGGGACAGCGACACGTCGTCGACAGCCAACACGGGGGCCACATGGCGCCGGCGCCCGCCATGGGTGAAGGCCTTGGTCACCGAACGGAGCTCGAGCACGGGCGCCGGGGTCACTGATCTCTCATCAGACAGGCGGCCTCGTGCCCGACGTCGACCTCCACCAGGGGCGGGTGGGTGCAACGGCAGGCCTCGCCGCGGTCGGGGCAGCGGGGGTGGAACGGACAGCCAGCGGACGGAGCGGTGAGGTCGGTGGGCTCGCTGGTCAACCCCGTCATCCGTCGCCGTGGCCCCCGCAGGCTGGGGAAGGCACTGAGCAGCTGGCGGGTGTAGGGGTGGGCGGGGGCGCCGGTCACCGCCTTGGCGCCACCCCGTTCGACGATCCGGCCGCCGTACATGACGAGCAGGTCGTCGGCAACCCTGGCCACGAGCGGCAGGTCGTGGGAGACGAGAAGGATGGACAGGCCCAAGCGGTCCCGCAGCTCGAGCAGGAGTCGCAGGACCCGGGCCGAGGTCACCACGTCGAGGCCGGTGACCGGTTCGTCGGCCACCAACAACGAGGGTTCGTTGGTCACCGCCATGGCGATCACCACCCGCTGGCGCATGCCACCGCTGAGCTCGTGGGGATAGGCGCGGTGGCGGGGGGCGGGGATGCCGACGAGCTCGAGCACCTCGGTCGCCCGCTGCCTCGCTGCCGAAAGGTCTCGAGTGAGCGCCGCCGCCTCGGTGACCTGGTGGTGCACGGTATAGGCGGGGTTGAGGGCGTTCATGGCGTTCTGGGGGATGAAGCCGATCTCCCTTCCCCGCACTCGCGCCACCGCTGCTCGGTGCAGGCGGCCGAGCTCACGCCCGTTCACGGTGGCGTTGCCGGCGACGACCCGGCCGGGCGGGCGCAGCAGGCCCAACAGGGCCATGACCAGCGTGCTCTTGCCGCTCCCCGACTCGCCCACGAGGCCGAGCACGCGTCCCGGCCCGACGCTGAAGCTGACGCCGTCGACGGCCCGGACCGGTGGGTCGGCCAGGTACTCGACGCTGAGGTCGCGTACCTCCAGCACCATGCCGGCATGGGCTCCCTCGGCCGGGGTGACGGCCGGCGGGCGGCGGGCACCCCGGCGGGAGTGGCGGGGCGCGGCACGAGCCAGGCGAGGATCGGCGAGCTCCTCGATGGCATAGCCCAGGAAGGCGAAGCCGAGGATGGCGGCGGTGAGGGCGAGGCCGGGCGGGAGGATCCACCAGAGCCAGGCGTCGGTGAGGAAGGCGTTCCTGGCGTTGGCGAAGTACAGCATCGTGCCCCAGCTCACTCGGTTCGGGTCACCCAGCCCGAGGAACGAGAGCGAGGCTTCGAGGAGCACGGCGATGTTGGCCGCCCGGACGAACTGGGCGGCGGCGAGGGGGGCAATGCGGGGCACCACGTGGCGGCAGATGCAGCGCGAGGTCGACGCGCCCATCGCTCGGGCCCCGACGACATGCTGATACTCCCGGACCTTCAGCACCTGCGAGCGGAGCACCCGGGCGGGACGGGCCCAGATGACGCCGGCGAGGATGACGACGGTGGTGAGCAGCCCCCGTCCGAAGAAGGCGGCGAGCACGATGACCAGAACCATGAACGGAAAGGCGAGGATCAGGTCGACCAGGCGCATGAGCGCCGCTTCCACCCGCCCCCGGTGGTAGCCGGCCAGCAGGGCCACGGTCAGCCCCACGCCGAGGGCCACCAGTGCCGAGAGGGTGGCGATGGTGAGGGAGACCCTGGTCCCGAACACGAGCTGGGCGAAGAGGTCCTGACCGACGTCGTTGGTGCCGAAGGGGTGGGCAAGGCTCGGTGACTCGTACGGGAGCCCGGAGGGCAGGTCGGGGTCGTGGCGGGCGATCAGCGGTGCGAACAACGCGACCAGGACCAGGAACAGGAGCAGACCGGCACCGAGGCCGCCGAGCCGCCGCGCCAGCGACGCCTTGGCCGCCACCGCCGCGATCGGCGCCGGCGGGGGCTCGGGAACGTCGACCGCGGAGAGGGGGGCGGGAGCGGTCACGCCGTCGCCGCCCGAGGTCGGCGCACCCGGGGGTCGAGCAACGGGTACAGCAGGTCGTTGACGAAATTGGCCACGATCACCCCGATGGCCAACAGGAGGAACGCCCCCTGGAGGACGGCGTAGTCACGGGCCAGCACCGCTTCGTAGATCAGGCGTCCGAGACCCGGGTACGAAAAGACGGTCTCGACCACCGCCGCCCCCCCGACGAGGGCGCCGAGGCCGATCAAGGTCACGGTGGACAACGGCAACAGGGCGTTGCGCTCGGCGTGCCGGCGGACCTGGCGGTCGCTCAAGCCCTTGGCCTCGGCCATGAGCACGTAGTCCTCCTGGAGCTCGGAGACCAGCGCGGAGCGAGCCACCAGGTAGACGGGCCCGATGTACGCCAGCGTCAGGGTGACCAACGGCAGCACCGACCGCCTGATCACCTCGCCGACCAGTGCGGGCCCCGAGGTGTCGACGGTCGGGAGCGCACCGAAGATCGGGAACAGATCGAGCTGCACCGAGAAGACGAGGATGAGCACCATGCCGACGAAGAACGGCGGGAGCGAGTCGACGAGCATGACGCCGGTGAGGGTCCCGGCGTCGCGCGAGGTGCCTCGTCGCCAGGCGGAGCGGAAGCCGAGGACGGCACCGATGACCGTCGACAGCAACACCGCTCCGCCGACCAGGAGCGCCGACCAGCCCACCCGCTCGGCCAGCAGCTCGGTCACCGGTCGCCCGTAGCGGACCGAGAAGAGCAGATCGCCCCGCGCCAGGCCCGACAGGTAGTCGCCGAACTGGGTGGCGAGGGGCTCGTCCAAGCCGAACTGGGACAGCACCTGGGTCCGTTGCTCGGGGGTGAGGCTCCCCGCCTGCTCGGGGGGCAGCAGGTAGTCGACGGCGTCGCCCGGGGCCAGCCGGGGCAGGGCGAAGTTCAAGCTGATGGCGGCGAACAGCACCAGCAGGTATTGGGCCACGGTGCGTGCCACATGGCCGGCCATGAGCGCTACTCGTCGTCGGGCTCGACCCGGCGACGGCGGGCGACGGTGGCGCCGACGAGGCCGAGCACCACCACCGCACCGATCGCCAGCGCCGGGCCCACCCCCCCACCGCCGGCGTCGCCCGGCGCCTCACCCGCCGACCCCTCTCCGGCGCCGGTGGCCACGCTGCGGGCCCTGACGTACTCGGGGAGGAACGAGCGCTTGCCGAGGATCCCCTGGCCGGGGTCGGGCACCCAGCCGGAGTAGGCGTCGGGGCGGTAGGCCCACTCGCCGCTGCGGTACCAGAACACGATGGCCGGCGCCTCCTCGGCCAGGATCTCCTGCGCCTCGTGAAGCATCGGCTTGCGCTCGTCCTTGCCGCTCACCGCCGCCTGCTCGGTCAGCTGGTCGAAACGAGGGTTGCCCCAGCCGGTGATCACCCCGCCGAAGCCCTTCGGTCCAGGGGAGTGGAAGAAGTAGTAGAGCCCGTCGGGGTCGACGTGGGCGTGCGTCTCGAGGGTCGACATGTAGGCGTCGAAGCCCGGGACCTGACCAGGGGGCGCCTGACGACGCTGACGCAGGCTGACCGGGTCGAGCGCCTCTGGGGCCACCCGGACCCCGAGGGGCTCGAGCTGCTGGGACATGAGCTGTACCGCCCGGAGGTCCTGGGGCTCGAACGACGACACCAAGACGCTGAGCTCGAGGCGGCTGCCATCGGCCGCCCTGCGGACCCCGTCGGCGTCCCTGTCGGCATAGCCCGCCTCGTCGAGCAGGCGCTCGGCCTCGGCCCGGTCGAGCTCGTGCCTCCCGTTGGGCATGGCCCAGGGAGAGTCGGGGTGGAGGAAGCCGTCCCGTCCGGGTCGTCCCCTGCCGAGGAGCACGGTGTCGACCAGGGCCTGGGTGTCGGTGCCCAAGCTGATGGCCTTGCGCACGGCAGCACTGTTCCAGGGGGACTTGCGGGCGTTGAAGTTGAGCTGCGTCGACTCGAACTTGGTGGCGGCCGCGACCGCCACGCCCGAAGAGCCGCCGAACTGTCCCACCAGCTCCGAGGGGACGTTGCGGGTGACGAAGCCGACCTCACCGGTCCTTAGGGCGGCGAAAGCGGCAGCGGGGTCCTTCACCACGGGCATCTCGATCTCGTCGACCGTCGGCCGCCCCTTGAAGTAGGCCTCGTTGGCCACCAGGCGGTAGCGCTGGTCCGAGACCATCTCGACGAGCTTGTAGGGCCCCGACCCGACAGGGAGCTCGGACGTGGCCTTGCTCGGCTCGGTCACGCCTTGCCACGCGTGCTTGGGGATGATGGGCAGGTCGGCGCCGGGCATGATGTCGAACTGCGGCGCGGGATCCTTGAAGTGGAACCGGATGGTGCGTTGGTCGACGACCTCCGAACGGTCGAGGGCGGGCACGTCGAACACATGGTGGGCGTAACGACCGGAAGAACCGGCCTGCTGCTGGTAGTAGTCGAAGCTGAAGGCCACGTCCTCTGCCGTCAGGGGCCGCCCGTCATGCCACGTAACCCCCTCACGCAGGGTGACCGTCCAGGTTCTGGCATCGTCGCTAACGCTCGCCGACTCGGCCAGCCACGGCTCGGGGTCCTCGCTGGCCTGTGAGTAGAACAGCGAGTCGTACACGAGCATCACCATGTCGGCGGTGACCGGAAAGGTGGTCAGGGTGAGGGTGAAGGGCGTCAGGTTGTTCTCGTAGCTGTGGATCGCCACGCGCAACCGCTGCGCCGACTGGGCCGACTCCTGGGCGCTCGCCTCGGGAGCGACGAGGGTGCAGGCAAGGGCCAGCACCACGCCAATCGCCCAGCCCGTCGCCCGACCGCGCATGTTTCCCTCCTGGAACGTGACTCGAACCTTGTGACGTCGCTCCCGCAGTGGGAGGTGCACGGCGACTGTTGTGCAGCAGCTAGTCGGGATGCGACAACAGTGGCTGTGCTGGCGCCGGTACGCACGCACTCTAGCGAGCCAGAGCGGAACACTGCGTGGCGCGGTCGACAGTTGCGTCCCAGGTAGTGGTGCAGCGGGCGGAGGTCCCCCGGACGCGATGACCACCGCGTCAGCCTCTTGCAGTCCTTGCGAAGACGAGCGAGAGGAAGAACGCGGTGGTCAACAACAAGATGGACGATCGCCTCGACGCTCACGGGGGCTTGCAAGATGCCGCACGCACTACAAGCGCGCCCTGTTGACCCGGGTCCCGAAGTCCGCCCAGTCGATGGTCGCCACGCTCGTGCGCACGATCTTCCAGCAGCCCGGCGCCGCGTCGTGTGGGCCCAGCACACCCGGGTCGTCCACTAGGCCGACGCGATGACCGTCGCCTACACCACCTGCCGGGCGTGACCGTGGCGACGAGCAAGGCCTCTCCCCGCGCTAGCTTCCCAAGGTGGAGCCCCCCGCACTCCGGTCGGCCGCGGGTGGGGCGCCATGAAGCCGACGCTGGTCATCCTGCCGACCTACCAGGAGGCCGAGAACCTCGAGGAGGTCCTTCGCCGCCTACGGGCAGCCGTACCTGAGGCCGACGTGCTCGTGGTCGACGACTCGAGCCCCGACGGGACCGCCGAGGTGGCCAAGGCGGTGGGCGCCGAGCTCGGACGGGTCAACGTCATGGTCCGGCCGGCGAAGTCGGGCCTGGGCGGTGCCTACCGGGCCGGGTTCCGAGAGGGCCTGGCCGGGGGCTACCGGGCGCTGGTGGAGATGGACAGCGACCTCTCCCACGACCCCGCCGTGTTGCCGGCGATGCTCGGCGCGCTCGAGGAGGGGGCGGCGCTGGTGATCGGCTCGAGGTACGTCCCCGGGGGGCGCATCCCGGCCTGGTCGCTCCGTCGACGCCTGCTGTCGCGCTGGGGGAACCGCTACGCCGCCCGGCTCCTGCGCCTCGACGTCGCCGATGCCACCTCGGGCTTTCGGGCCTACGACGCCGAAGCCCTCGGCCAGCTCGACCTGAACGAGGTCAACGCCGAGGGCTACGGATTTCAGATCGAGATGGCCTACCGCATCTCCCGCCTCGGAGGCCGCGTCCTCGAGTTGCCCATTCACTTCGTCGAGCGCACCCGGGGCACCTCCAAGATGTCGTTGCTGATCGTGCTCGAAGCCTTCGTGTTGGTCACGCGCTGGGGCGTAGGCGAGCGGCTGCGCCGCACCCGGCGAGCATCGCTGACCGCTGCGCCACGCCGGCGACGTGGCCGCCGAGCTCGGGCTGCGCTCCGGTAGCTGTTGGTCGCCTAGACTGGAGCAGCGCCAGGGAAGGTCCCGGTGCGCCCTTCGCGAAAGGGACTGACCCGATCATGAACTCTGCCTGGAGGAACGCCGCGGCCGGCCTGCTCGTCACCGGGCTCTCGCTCGGCGCCACCGCCTGCGAGAACGACGAGGGCACCGTGGAGGTCACCGAGACGGTGTCCGAGACCGAGCTCGAGATCGATACCGAGACCGCCACCGAGACGCTCGGGCCGACCGAGACAGAGACGGAGACCAAGACCGAAGAGGTCGCCACCGAGACCGGCACCGTCACCGAGACCGAGACGGAGTTCCAGACCCGTCGATAGGTTTGACGCTCGCCGGAGCGGCACCAGCAAACCCTGATCCCAGCCCCTCCGCCGGTCGCCGGCGGCGTCGGCGCGCCGAAGCCGAGCCGGGTCGGCGGACACCGGGGAGCGGCGAGCCAGACGGTCGGTGGGGGGTCCTCGGGTCGCGGCTCGGTCTGCTCGTACCCGTCGCCGTGGTCGTCGTAGCGGCAACGCTGCGCTTCGTCAGCCTCTCCGAGCCCACCCGCCTCTACTTCGACGAGGTTTACTACGCCAACGACGCCCGCTCCATGCTGGACACGGGAGTGGAGGTGGATCGGCCTGCTCATCCTCCCCTCGGGAAGTGGCTCATCGCCGCGGGGATCGCCGTCATCGGCTTCGAGCCGCTGGGTTGGCGGGTGGCGAGCGCCGTGGCGGGGACGCTGACGGTCCTCGTGACCTACCTTGCCGCCTTCCAGCTGTTCCGTCGACGGTGGCTGGCGGCGCTGGCTTCACTGCTCGTCGCCGTCGACGGGCTCGCCCTGACCATGAGCAGGATCGCCATGCTCGACGTCTTCCTCGGGCTCTTCGTCGTGACCGGCTTCTGGCTCATGGTCCTGGCCCTCGACCGCCCGGGCCGGACGGGGCCGACCCTGGCGCTCGCCGGCGTCGCCTTTGGTCTGGGAGTGGCCACCAAGTGGTCGGGTGCGCTGGCGGCCGGCGCCGCCCTCGCCGTCGTCGTCGGGCGGCAGCTCTGGGACCTTCGAGGCGAGCACGCCGGCGCACGGGAGCTGGCGCGCCGGGTGGGGGTGTCGGCGATGTGCCTGCTCGGGCTGCCGACCGCCGTCTACGTCCTCAGCTACGCCGGCTGGTTCACCAACTACCAGGCCTCCGATGCCGGGCGCGACCGGTGCCCGCAGGGAGGCTGCGAGGTCGGGATGGCCGAGCGCGCCCGGGTGTGGTGGGAGGAGCAGCTCGAACTGGTCGACTACCACCAGCGGTTGCCGACGACCCACCCCTATCGCTCCTCGCCCACCACCTGGCCGCTGATGACCCGGCCCGTCCTGTACTACTTCGAGCGCTGCACCACCGGGCAAGAGTCGGCCGGTGAGCCGTGCGCCGTGGGTGTCGGCAACCGGGCCAAGATCGTCGGGGTCGGCAACCCCGTCGTCTGGTGGACCGCCCTCCTCGCCTACCTGGTGGTCGCCTGGTCAGCGCTCGTCCGGCGCCGTCGCTCGGCCCTCGTCCTTCTGGTCTTCTTGCTCGGCCAGTATCTGCCGTGGCTGCTGACCGGCAAGGACGGTTACTTCTTCTACGCAACTCCTCTCGTTCCCTTCGTCGCCATGAGCGTGGCCTACCTCTCCGCCCAGGCAGCCGCGTCGCCGCGATGGCGCTGGTTTCCGGGGGTGATCGCCGCGCTCGCCGTGGTGGCGTCGGTGTACTTCCTGCCGATCTGGTCAGGGGTGGAGCTGCCCAAGTCCGGGCTCGACACCCGGATGTGGCTCGACACCTGGCGCTGAGCAGCCAGGGCCGGCCGCTGGAGGCCCGGGCGTGGGTCGTCGCAACGACACGACGATGATCCACACGAGCACGGCGGCGCGAAAGACGATCGCCGCCCCCAGCCCCCCGAACCCGAGATCGGGCCCCACGCCGGCCCGCGCCCCCAGATAGGCGAACTCGGTGGTGAACACGGCGAGGTCGGCGGCCACGAAGGCGGCGAAGGGCGCAGTGCCGGGAAGGAGTAGGGCCAGCAGGGGGACCAGCCACACGTCGTACTGCGGTGAGAACACCTTGTTGGTGAGGAGGAACCAGGCGAGCACGGGCAGGAGGAGCGACCAGGTCGCGGCTGGGGGGCGGCGCCGCCCACCGAGGGCGAGGATGAGCAGGGCGCCGGCGGCGAAGGCGAGCGCGCTGGCCCGGTTGAGCGCCGACCGGTCGAGCCGCACAAGGTCGAGCTCGGCGGCCAGAGCCCAGAGGGTCGCGCTGTTGGCCCCACGTTCGCGGTTCAGGTGGAAGAAGCGGCTCCACCCCTCCACGGCAACGAGGGCGAGGGGGACGTTCACGACTGCCCAGGCGGCGGCCGCGCCTCCGGCGTGGGTGGCAGCGGCACCCAGGTCGCGCTGGCGGAGTCGGGCGATGACGACCAGCGGGACGAGCAGCACCGGGAAGAGCTTGGCGGCGGCACCGAGGCCGGCGGCCACGCCGGCGGCCGCATCCCGCCCGGCCACGTGCAGGACGACGGCGAGCACGAGGAGCAGCACCGGCAGCGCATCCCAGTTCAAGGAGGCGTAGAGGACGAGTGGAGGGGCTGCCGCCCACCACAGCTGCCTGCTGGTGGGCAGCTGCAACCGCCGCAGCAGGGCCAACGTCGCCACGACGAAGGCGGCGTTGAGCACGGCGTTGAGGTTGTAGAAGGTTGCGGCCCCTCCGCCCCCAGCCCGGGTGACCAGCGCCGTGGCCCACAGCTGGGCGCCGATGAGCGGTGGGTATTCGAGCGGCTGGTCGAGGTAGGGGATGCCCCCCTCGGCGAGGCCTGGGCGGAGCCAGAGGGCGACGAGGTCGCTGTAGCAGTAGCGGTGGAACTGTTCGCCGCCTTCCCAGCCCCCGTCGCCGAGGCAGCGAGCCTTCGACCACCACCCGAGGACGAGGGCGACGGCGACGACCACCCACGGGACCCAGCCGAGGGGGGGCCGAGGACGGGATGGGCCTCCTAGCGCCCCGCGCTCTGACGCCGCTCCCCGAGTCGCCGGCGAGCTCCGGGGCGGCACAGTGGGCCGAGGATAGCGAGGGGCTCCTCGTGCCCGTGAAGGCGGCCGTCCTTTCCTCCACCGTCATCGCCGCCCCGGCTCCTCAGGCGTGCTGTCGACCGGCGCGGTACCAGTGCGAGACGGGGACCGGCCGCGTCGACAGCCAGCTGGACGACAACCTCCAGGATCGGTTCACCGGTCCAGCCACCGGTAGGCGACGCTGGTCGCCGTCGCGTACACGAGGTGATGAACGGCGTCGATCGCGACCTCCTTGGTTCCCCACTGCGGGACCGGTGGTGCGACTCCGAGGGCCGGAAGCATGGTGAGCTCGGTCCCCCAGACGAGCGCGAAGTGAGCGCTGGCGCCCGTCGCTCCTCGGAGGCCGAGCGCACCCAGCAGGCCTCGCACGACTCCCCAGGAGGTGCCGTAAGCCCAGTGGACCGTGGTGGAGAACCGCGCCTCGTCGGCTTCGTCGGCGGGCTCGATCCTGAGCACCTTGGCCGCCGCCCTGGCCGGAGCCGAGCTGGGGGCGCGACCGCGGATCTTCATCTCCGCCGTCGAGGCCACGGTCATCGCCGCGGTACCGATCACGCCGGCGACGACGCCCCGTCCCACCGCGGCGGCGATCTCGGACACCTTCACCACGGCGTACCTCCCGTCCTCGTGTGCGTCTCCCCGACGCGCTCGGCGGCCCCGACCTCCCGGCAGAGCACCTCACTCCGGTAGTAGCGCACGGAGGAGAACGTGCTCGGGCGGTCCCGCAGGGGGTGGGAGCCCAGCACGGAGAATAGAGGGGCCTGCGTCATCGCCTGGCAGGCCTCCTCGTAGCACTCGCGTCCGCTCGCTTGCGCCGGCGAGCCTGGGGGGTGACCAGCCCGTGACGAACCAGGCACCGCTCCGCCGACGTGCGGCCCGGCAACGCGCCACGCCCTCCTTGTCGAGCCAGAACAGGATCGTGCGCGGACCCTACCCCGGGTGCGCCCGGCGCAGCTCGACGATCCGGGCCTCCACGAGGGGGATCATCTGGTGCGGGCACGATGACGGCCTCGAGGTCCTGTCGGCCAGCCCAGCCAAGCCGCTGGCCGCGTACTTGAGCAACCAACCATGAACCGTCTGGCGGGCTACCCCATACCGGCGGGCCACGTCGGTCACCGCCGCCCTCATTGAGGACCTCCAACACCGCCTGATAGCGCTGCTCCACCAGTCTCAACTCCACGAGCACCGACGGCCTCCTCCGGATCCGCGGGTATGACAACCCGCAAGCGAAGAAGGTGGCGCCTGCTCAGGGGTGATTCACCTCGACACGCACTGTCGTCCAGGAACCGGGGTCACTGTCGCCCAGGTGCCGGGGCCGCGTCCTTCACCAGGTGCCGGGGCCACGGTGTCCAGCATGAACCGGGTCCGCACACATCCGCTCGTCGTGGTCAGCGTGCTGTCTCTGACCTGCGGTTCCGGGTGGGCCGTGAGGGATTCGAACCCCCGACCCCTTGCGCGTCATGCAAGTGCTCTGCCAACTGAGCTAACGGCCCGGAACGGCTCACGCTAGCAGTGACACCGGCCGCCACCTCGCCCGGTCCGTAGGCTCACTCGGCGTGATGCCCGCCCTCCCCCGCCAGCAGTTCCCCGTCACCGAGCGCTGGGTCTACCTCAACCACGCCGGCGTGGCCCCGCTGCCCGTGACCGCTGTGGAGGCGATCGACGCCTACGCCAGCACCGCCGCCGCCGGGGGCTCGCTGACCGGAGAGGTCCGCAATGAGCGGGCCGAGGAGGTGCGGGCGAGCGCTGCTCGGCTCATGGGGGTCCCCGGCAGCGACGTTGCCTTCGTGAAGAACACCACCGAGGGCCTCGGTTTCGTGGCCAACGGCTTGGCATGGGAACCCGGCGACCGGGTGCTGATCCCCGACCTCGAGTTCCCCTCGACGCTGTACCCCTGGCTGGCGCTGCAACAGCTCGGCGTGGTCGTCGACGTCGTGCCCACCATCGGAGCAGGACGCTGCCTCCCCGTCGAGTCCTTCGCCGATGCCGTGCAGTCGGGCCCTCCGCCCAAGGTGGTGGTTGCCAGCTGGGTGCAGTTCGGGCGGGGGTGGCGCTGCGACCTCGCCGCCCTCGCCCGGGTCTGCCACGACGCCGGGTCCCTGCTGTGCGCCGACATCATCCAGGGCCTGGGCGTCCTGCCGGCCCAGCTCGGGGCCTGGGGTGTCGACTTCGCCATGGCCGACGCCCACAAGTGGCTGCTCGGTCCCGAAGGGATCGGGGTGCTGTATGTACGGGCGAGCCGCCTGGACCTGCTCCGTCCCCTGGAGCCGGGGTGGAACTCGGTGGCCCACCGGGAGCAGTGGGACAACCTGGAGCTGGTCTGGGACCACGGCGCCCGACGCCTGGAGGGCGGAAGCTACAACCACGCCGGCATCCACGCCCTGGGCGCCTCGCTCGACCTTCTGGCCGACAGTGGTGTCGAGGCGGTGTGGCGCCATGTCGACGCCCTCTGCGAGCGGGCCTGCGCCGGGCTGGCGGCCGAGGCCGGGGTCACGGTCCTGTCCGACCGTTCGGAGCAAGGTCGCTCCGCCATCGTCACCTTTGCCCTCGAGGGCCACGACCCGGTTGTCGTCCGCCAGCAGCTGCTCGAAGCGGGCATCGTCACCTCTGCCCGGGGCGGGGGGATCCGCATCGCCCCCCACGGCTACAACACCGGCGAGGAGATCGACCGCCTGGTGGCCGCCGTCGGCGAGGTCGCCCGGCGTTGAAGCGTGATGTGGACGATCGAGGCGCCTCAGCCGGTCGATGGTCCAAGAACCGTCACCACGCACGGATTTCAGCGGAAGTCGCGAGAGCGGGTGGGGGCACCGAGCGGCAGGAGCTCCAGGCGGTCGGCCACGACGTTGACCACCCCCTCGGCCCGCTCGAGGGTGCCCCGGACCAGCAGGGCGGGAGCGGTGCGGGCCACGGCCCGGTAGCGCTCCCACAACCCCGCCGAGCAGATCACGTTGATCAGGCCGGTCTCGTCCTCGAGGTTGACGAACACCGTGCCCGACGCCGTGGCCGGGCGCTGGCGGTGGGTGACCACCCCGCCGACGAGCACCCGAGCACCGGGCTCGGCACCGGCCAGGGCCTCGGCGGTGAGTACTCCGAGCACGTCGAGGTGAGCCCGCCCGTGCTCGGTGGGGTGGACCTCGGCGCTGATGCCGGTGGCCCACAGATCAGCGGCGGTCTCCTCGGCCGGGGCCAACGCAGGCAGCGGGGGCGCCTCGGCCCCCGTGACCACCCCGGGCAGGCGTCCGGGGCGGGCCTGGGCGCACGCGCCGGCAGCCCACAGCGCTGCGCGCCGATCGAGGCCCAGGCCAGCGAAGGCTCCGGCGGTGGCCAGGGCTTCGACGGCGGCGAGCCCGGCCCCGGTGCGGCCCACCAGGTCGTCGATGGACGCGTAGGGCCGCCCGGCGGCGATGCGCCCGGCCAGGTCGTCGCCCACATTGCGCACCTGGTCGAGCCCGAGGCGCAGCGCCATCCCGCCGCTGCTGGCCTCGCAGGCTTCGAGGGTCGAGGTCGCCTCCGAAGCGTTGACGTCGGGGCGACGCACCACCACCTCGTGGCGGCGAGCGTCGCGCACCAGGGTGTGGGGCGACCAGAACCCCATGGGCTGGGCGTTGAGCAACCCGGCACAGAAGGCCGCCGGGTGGTGGTGCTTGAGCCAGGCGCTGGCGTAGACCAGGTAAGCGAAGCTCACCGAGTGGCTCTCGGGGAAGCCGAAGTTGGCGAAGGCGGCGAGCTTGTCGTAGATGACCTCGGCCACCTCCCCGGTGATCCCCCGCTCGGCCATGCCGGCGAACAGCCGCCCCCGCAGGCGGACCATCCGCTCGCTGGAGCGCTTCGACCCCATGGCCTGGCGAAGCTGGTCAGCCTCGGCCGGCGAGAAGCCGGCCACGTCGATGGCCATCTGCATCAGCTGCTCCTGGAACAGCGGCACCCCGAGGGTTTTGGCCAGCGACCGCTCGAGCAGGGGGTGCAGATAGGTGACGGCCTCAGTGCCGTTGCGCCGCCGCAGGTAGGGGTGCACCGAGTCCCCCTGGATGGGGCCGGGGCGGATGAGGGCGACCTCGACCACCAGGTCGTAGAAGCACCGCGGGCGCAGCCGGGGCAGGGTGGCCATCTGGGCCCGGCTCTCCACCTGGAACACTCCGATCGAGTCGGCCCGGCACAGCATGTCGTAGACCGCCGGGTCCTGAGGGAGCGCGGCCAGGTCGATCTTCACCCCCTCGTGGGCGGCGATCAGGTCGACGCAGCGGTGGATGGCCGACAGCATGCCGAGGCCCAGCAGGTCGAACTTGACCAGGCCCACCGCGGCGCAGTCGTCCTTGTCCCACTGCAACACGGTGCGGTTGGCCATGCGCCCCCACTCCACCGGGCACACCTCGACCACCGGGCGGTCGCAGATCACCATCCCCCCGGAGTGGATGCCGAGGTGGCGGGGGAAGTGCTGCACCTCCCGGGCCAGGGCCAAGACGTCCTCGGGAATCTCGCTCCTGTCCGCCGCCGGCAGGGCGTGGTCGAGCTGCTTGGACCAAGCGTCGACCTCCCCTGGCGGGTGGCCGAGGGCCTTGCCCATCTCCCGCACTGCTGAGCGGGGCCGGTAGGTGATGACGTTGGCCACCTGGGCAGCCCGGTCGCGCCCGTAGCGGCGGTAGACCTCCTGGATGACCTCCTCCCGGCGCTCGCTCTCGATGTCGACGTCGATGTCGGGGGGACCGTCACGCTCCGGCGACAAGAAGCGTTCGAACAGCAGCCCCAGGCCCACCGCGTCGGCGTTGGTGATGCCGAGCGCGTAGCAGACAGCCGAGTTCGCGGCCGAGCCCCGGCCCTGGCAGTAGATGTCGTGGCCGCGGCAGAACTCGACGATGTCGTGGACGACGAGGAAGTAGCCGGGGAAGCCGAGCTCCTCGATCACCGCGAGCTCGTGGTCGATCTGCTCCCACGCCCCCGCCACCCGCTCGGCCCCCCGGGGGCCGTAGCGCTCCTCCGCCCCCCGCTCCGCCAGCGCCCGCAGCCACGTCATCTCGGTGTGACCGGGCGGCACGGGGAAGTCGGGCAAGCGGGGAGCGACCAGGGCCAGGTCGAACGCACACGCCCCCCCCAGCTCGGCGGCGTACTCGACGGCACCGGGGTAGCGGGCCAGACGCCGGGCTTGCTCGGCCCCCGAGCGCAGGCAGGCGGTGGCGGCGGCCGGCAGCCACCCGTCGAGCTCGTCGAGGCTGCGCTGGGAGCGCACCGCGGCCAGGGCGGTCGCCACCGGCCGGCGGGCGGGGATGGCGTAGTGGACGTTGTTGGTGGCCACCACCTCCACCCTGGCCCCAGCCGCCAGCGCCACCAGGGCGTCGTTGCGGGCCGAGTCGAGGGGATCGCCGTGGTCCCAGACCTCCACTGCCACCCGGTCGCGCCCGAAGGCCTCCACCAGCCGGGCCAGCTCGCGAGCGGCGGCGGCGGGTCCGGCGGCGACCAGGGCGGCGGGCACGACCCCCTTGCGGCAGCCGGTGAGCACCTGCCAGTGGCCTCCCCCGGCCGCCGCCAGCGCCGCCAGGTCGGTGCGGGGCCGGCCCTTCTCGCCCCCGGCCAGCTGGGCGTCGCTGATGGCCCGGCTCAGGCGGGCGTAGCCCTCGGGATCGCCAGCCAGCAACACCAGGTGACGACCGTCGGGGTCGGGCATCCCGCTGCGCCCGCTCGGGGCGTCGAGGGTGAGCTCGGCACCGAACACCGTGGGCAGGCCCACCTCCTTGGCCGCCTCGGCGAAGCGGACCACCCCATAGAGCCCGTCGTGGTCGGTGAGCGCCAGCGCCGTCAGGCCGAGGCGGACGGCCTCTTCCACCAGCTCCTCGGGGTGGGAGGCGCCGTCGAGGAAGCTGAAGTTGGAGTGGCAGTGCAGCTCGGCGTAGGCCACGCCCCCGTCGGCACGACCGGGGACTCGCACCGCCAGCTCGGGTGGCACCTGGTAGGTCGGGCGCCGGGCCGACCAGGCCGGACTGTCACCGCCGTCGGCTCCCGGCGGCTTGCAGTCAGAGAGCCGCTGCTCGAGCTGCGACCACGGGACGGGAGGGTTGCGCCAGCCCACACGTCGAGGGTACCGAACATACGTTCGCCCCGTCGAGCCCTACGTCGACGCCTCCGGCAAGCTCCGCAGGCAGGCGATGTCGTCGAGCTGAGCGCCGAACCAGCCCGACACGTCGTGGCTGCGCACATGGTCGGCGGCCGCCTCCCGCCGGCGACGGCGCTCGTCGGTGGGCATGGTGATGGCCTCGTAGAGGGCATCAGCCTGTTGCTGGAGGTCGAACGGGTACAGGGTCACGGCCAGCTTCCCCAGCTCCTCGTGGGCCCCGGCGTTCTCCGACAGCGCCAGCACCCCGTTGCGCCGGTTGACCAGCACCGCCTCTTTGGCCACCAGGTTCATGCCATCGACGACGGCGTTCACCACCAGCACGTCGAAGAGGGTGTAGGCGGCCACGGCCAGGTCGAGGTCCTCCTCGAGGCGCAGGTCGATGGGCTGCCAGTCGGCGGTGCCGTGCTCGAGGTTGACGTCGGCCACCACCCGCCGGATCAAGGCGGTGTAGTCGGCGTACTCCTCGACGTCCTGGCGGCTGGGCTGCAACAGGGCGAGGAAGCTCACCTGCCCGGCCAGCTCGGGATGGTCACGCAGCAGCAGGTCGAAGGCCCGGAAGCCCCGCACGATGTTCTTCGAGGGATCGGTGCGGTCGACTCGCAGCAGCAGGTGGTCGCGGCGGGTGCTCTCGAGCGCCTCCCGGTGCTCGGTCACGGGATCCGACGCCGCCCGGGCCTCGAAGTCGTCGGCATCGATGGAGATGGGGTAGGCCCGGGCCACCACCGAGCGATCGCCCACGGTGACGCTGCGGGCATCGAGGTCGACGGGCAGGTCGAGCAGCTCCTCGCAGCCGAGGACGAAGTTGCGGGCGGAGCGCTCGGTGTGGAACGCAACCACATCGTTGCCGAGCATCCCGTTGAAGATCGCCTCGCGCATCACCGGAGGCAGCACCCGCCAGGCGTCGGACGAAGGCCAGGGGATGTGCACGAAGTGGTGGAGGAAGACCTCCGGGCAACGCTCCCGGACCAGCTCGGGGAGCAGGTAGAAGTGGTAGTCGTGGACCATGACGGTGGCGGCGCCACCGCTGGCCTCGACCTCTTCCACCACGGCGTGGGCGAAGCTGCGGTTGACCTCAACGTAGCCGTCGGTGAAGGCGTCGTGCTCGCGCCGGGTGAGCTCCGGCGACACCTTGGTGTCCCAAAGCTGGTGCTGGATGAACCACAGGAGCGGGTTGGCGACGATGCTGTAGAACTGGTCGTGGGTCTCGTCGTCGACCACCACCATGCGCAGGCGTACGTGGTCGTTGCCCTCCCCCACGTCGAACCCCGCGCCGTCGTGCTCGGCCGCCACGACCTCGTCCTCGTCGGTGAGTGCGGCACAGACCCACACGGCATGGTCGAGATCGGGGATCAACCCCGACAGGGCGGTGACCAGGCCCCCGCCACCCCGATCGACGGTGCGCTCGTTGCCCTGGCGAGCGAACTGCACCGGGCCGCGGTGGGAGACGAGGACGACGGGGTTTTCGATGGTTTCCTCCTCGCCTCCGACCACCAGAGCACGCTACCGTCGCCTGGCCCGTCGTGCCCGCCCGAGTTTGTCGAGCATCCGCGCAGGGCGACCTCTACCGTCGCCACCTGCCTCGAAACCGGTCGTGGGGCGGTCAGCCGGTCAGGGCCTCACCGCTCTCGAGGGGGTCTCGAGGCTGGAGAGGATCAACGGCCCCCCGGTCGTTGCCGACTGGTACCTGCCCTCGGTGGTCGACCGTGGACCACGGTCAGCAGGCATCGCTGGCCCTGCTCGGCTGATCTCCCAGGTGACCCCGGTGGTCTCGTCCCCACCTGCCGACCGCCGGTGGGATCAGCCAGGCCCCGGAACACGGTCGTCGTTCACGACCGCAGTCATGTGACTGGTCAGTCGCTTCGAGTGGTCGTCGTGCCCGGCGCGGTCAGGTCGATGCCGGCACCCGCCAGTGCGGCTTCGAGCTCGCTGCGCTGCTCGACGTTCATCTCGTCGCGCGCCTCGGGCGGGACCTCGAGGTCGAGGAGGTCGGCGATGGCGACCAGAGCATCGTCGTAGGTGTAGAGCACGGTGTCCCACGTCGCCAGGTCATCTGGGGTCGGGTCGACGATGCCCTGGTAGCCCTCCAGTCGTCGGCGCAGGTCCCGTAGGAGGTCGGTCAGGCGCCCGACCCGCTCCTCGGCCTCGGTGGGTGTCGCTTGACCCTCGGGCTCGGAGGGCGGGGGCAGCGTCGACACCGGCACCACGGTAGTGACCACGACCTCGCCGTTCTGGTCGCTGATGTGTGCGAACAGGTGCGACCACGACGCCCGAACCATCAATCGTAGGTGGCCTCGAGGGCCCAGCGGCCGCCGTTGAGGATGAGGAGGTGGGCTTCGCCGGCGGCGGTGGCCACCTGGATACGGGCGCGGCGGCAGCGGGCAGCCTGGTCCCACCAGCGCTCGTCGACCGGCCACGGGCCGGCCCAGGCCACCACCTCGAACCACGAGCCGCCGGCCACCGAGATCCGCGCTGGGGCCGCGGTGGCGATCCCCCGCCCGGTGACCGCCACCGCCGCACCGGTGGCGTCGAGCACCTCGACGGGCGGGGCAACGGCGACGGTGAGCAACGCGGGTGACGGTGGCGGGATCCGACCGGGCCACGGAGCCTGCACCTCGGCCGCCGAGGCGTGGCTCGACCCGTTCCCCACCGGCACGCCGGCATGGGCGGGCACCAGCACCACCTGCTCGGCGGGGCCACGGCCGCCGCGGCACCGGGGGACGGTCACCGCCTCGGGACCGAGCAGGCCCTGGAGGCGGGCGACCCCCCGGGCGGCCCGCTCGTCGGCCGCGGTGGCCCCGCCCCAGAAGCCGAGCTGGAGGCCCCGATCGGCTCGGACCTCCTCGGGCACCAGCCGCAGGACGGCGATGCCGCCGGTGGGTCGCACCGCCCCGGTCCCGTTGCACCATCCGTCGAGCTGCCAACGGGCCCGCTCCACCAGGGCGACGGCCAGCACGAGGCCCTCGGTCCGCCAGCGCCGCGACAGCGTCTCGCCGTGCTCGGTCTCGGCCTCGATGCGCACCCGGGTGCAGGTCTGCCCCGCCGCTGCCAGGCGCTCGCCCAACTCGGTGGCCAGCGCCCGGGCCACGAAGGCGGCGGCCTCGACCCGGTCGGCCGGGGGGTCGAGCTCGGCGACCACCGTGAGATCGGGCGGGGGGACCCGGGGGTGGGGTGGGCGGTCGTCGAGTCCCCGGCACCAGGTGGCCACCCTGACGCCGGCTGGGCCGAAGCGTCCGGCGAGCTGGGCAGCGGGCAGGGCGGCGACGTCGCCGAGAGTGCGCAGGCCGAGGCGGCGAAACAGGTTGGCGAGCTCGGCGAGCTCGGCGGAAGACGAGGTGCCGAGTGAGGCGGCGAGGTCGAGGGCGGCCACGGGGAACGGGGCCAAGAAGGCGGCGCTGCCCCCGGGCTCGACCACCACACCCCGCCGAGCGGCCAGGACAGCGGCGAAGAGCCCGTCGGCCACTCCCACCTGGCAGTGCCCCCGACCGGCCAGGACCTCCTCACCGAGAGCGGCGGCCCGGTCGGTGAGGGCACGGTCGCCCCTGAAGTACCGCGACGGGCCCCGGGTGGGCAGGGCGACGGTACCGGGTCGCAGCACCTCCAGTCGGGGGCTGAGCGACGCCAGCGCCGCCGCCACCGCCTCGAAGGCCCGAGCCTCGCCGTCGGGGTTGGCCGCCAGCATCCGCAGGCCCGTACAACGCGCCTCGGCCTCGCGCCGACGCAGGCCCCGTCGCACCCCCTGGGCCCGAGCCGCAGCCGAGCACGCCAACACCCGCCCACCGGCCCCTCCCACGACCGCCGCCGCCTGGTCGAGCGCCACCCCAGCGGCCACCACCGGCCAGTCGGGACACCACGCCACCAGGGTGCGCACTGCGCTCCCCCGCCTCACCGCGCTCCCACGCGTCACCCGGCCACCCCCTGGCTCCCCCCTCCTCGTTCTTTGTCGAAGGGATCACGTCGTAGATGGTCGAACCGACGAAGAACGGGAGCGCTCGGTGCTCCCAACGCCAGCACCCGGCCGTCGGGGCCGGGCAGCCACAACGGCACCCGCCGCTCCCTGGAGGCGGCGCCTCTCCCGGTGGCGACCACCTCAACCCGGCGAGCCTCCAGGCGGCCGGCGCCGCTGCCCCCCAGCCCGGCCCAGGTGGTCGAGGACACCACCAGGCGGATGTCAGCGGGTTCGGGCCAGGCGGCACCGCGGGCACGCCAGGTGGCGGTGGCGCCCCGAGCAGCGAGGGGCACCAGCACCGAGCCGCGCTCGCGGGCCCGGGCGGCCAGGCGATGGGCATCACCGGCCGCCACCCGGCGGGGCAGGCCGACCCACACCAGCTCGACGGAGTCGATCAGGGCGGCCACCACCGTGGCCCACGCCTGGGCCGGCGGGGAGGTGACCACCACCATCCGCTCGAGGGCGACCCCCAGCTCAGCCGCCGCCGACAGCCCGAGCGAGGGCAGGCCCACAGCGGCCACCCAGGACCCGCTCGCCGAGGCCGCCGCACCCAGCGCCAACGCCAGCGTGGTGGCCCCTGGCGCGCCATCGACGGTGACCGTGCTGCCCCGGCGCAGGCCACCGTCGGGCAGGAGGGGCTCGAGGGACGACAACACCGGCAGCAGCTGCTCGCTGACCAGGGTGACGGGGCGGGCCCACTCACCCGCCTGGTGGAGCGCCTCGACGTCCCTCGGCCGGGCCAACGCCATCCCCCCACGTTAGCGAACACACGTTCTGGGAGCCAGGGGGCCCGGCCCTGCGCCTGCCTCCGATCAGGCGCTGCGGCCGCTCCTGGGGCTGGCCGAGCGGCGCTGGTCGAGGAAGTCGACCAGCACGTAGTCGCCCAGCGTCTCCGGGGTGGTGAAGAAGGCCCGGCCCCGGTTGAGGCGGGTCAGGTGCTCCACGAAGCGCTGCAGGTGGTCGGTGGCGTCGAGCATGAAGGTGTTGATGCGGATGCCTTCGCGGGTGCAGCGGTTGACCTCGGCCAGGGTGGCGTCGACGGTGGCCCGAACCGGGGGGTAGTGGAAGAACGCCTGGTCCATGCCGGGTTCGAGGTGGGCGGTCGGCTCGCCGTCGGTGATCATCACCACCTGCTTGGTGCCTCGCTCCCGAGCCAGCATGCGCCGGGCCAGGGCCAGCCCGTGTTGGATGTTGGTGCCGTACTCGAAGTCCCACGACACCTCGGGCAGCTGCTCGGGGCGCAGCTCCCGGGCCAGCCGCCCGAAGCTCACCATCCCCAGGAAGTCGCGGGGGAACTGGCTGGTGATCAGCGCGTGCAGGGCCATGGCCACCTTCTTGGCGGCCAGGAAGTTGTCGCGCATGGCCATCGACAGCGACACGTCGAGCATCACCACGGTGGCCGCCCGGGTGGCCAGCTCGGTCTGCTCCACCTCGAAGTCGTCCGCCTGGAGGCGAACGGGCGTGCCTGCTCCCGACCGGGCCACGGCGTTGCGGACCGTGCGGTGGATGTCGAGGTTGAACGGGTCGCCGAACTCGTAGGGCTTGGACTCGTAGGACCGCTCGTGCCCCACGCCCAGCCGGGTGATCTGGTGGCGCCCGACGGCGTCACGGGACAGGCGGTCGAACAGCTGGCGTAGGGCGTGGGCGCCGATGGTGCGGATGGCCCGGGGGGTGAGCTGCAAGCGCCCCTCCCGCTGCTCGATGAAGCCGGCGTCGGCCAGGATCTCGGCCACCTCGGCGAGGCGCTCGAGGCTGGTGGCGGCGTCGTCGCCCAGGAGCGTCCGAGCCCGCTCCAGGTCGACCTCGCCCAGCGCCCCGGGGCTGGGGGCACCGCGCATGAGGTGCTCGAGCTGATCGAGGTCGCCGAGCTCACCCAGCACCTCGGCGGCCTCGCCCCAGCTGAGCGGGTCGGTGCCAGTGAAGTCGTACTCGCGGTCCCAGCCCGCTCCGGGGAAGGCCTGGCGCAGGTTGGCGGTCAGCTGGTCCATCTGCCAGCGCAGGTCCATGTCGGCCAGCAGCTGGTCGGACAGACCCTGGAGCTGAGCCCGCTGCTCGGGCGTCATCGAGTTGAGCATGGCCTGGGTGGCGGCCATCCGCCGGGCCATGAGCTCGAGGAGCTCGTCGAGGTTGGCAGGCTGCTCGGGGAAGAAGTCGCCGTAGCGGGACATGAACCCGGCGAAGTCGGGTTCCTCCCCCCGAGCCCGCTGCTCGAGCATGGAGTTGAGCTCGGCCAGCATGTCCTTGGTCCGGGCCAACTCCTCGGGAGAGACGTTGCCCATGGCTCCGGCCATCTGGTCGAACCACGACTGGGCGAGCTGGCGGCGCAGCTCGTCGACCAGGCCCTCGAAGCGCTCCCGAGCCTCTGGCGAGGCGAAGTCGTAGCTGGACAGCTCCCGGACCTGGCCGGCCAGGTCGGGGGGCAGCAGGTCGAGCTGGAGGCGGCGGGAGGCCGCGGCCTCTCCCACCACGTCTTGGCGGCGCTGATCCCCCGAGGCCCGGGCGGCGTCCTCCAGGGCGTCGATGCCCGCCCGCTCGAGGTCGAGGACCTCACGCAGACGCTCGGCGATGTCGTGGTAGACGCCACCGAGGTCACGCTCTTCGAGGCGCTCGCGGCGGCGCTGGCGCAGCCGCTCGAGCAGCTCCCTCAGTCCCTGCACCTCCTGGCCGTTGCGGTCGCGGAACCCGGACTGGAGCATGCGACGCAGGGCGGCGTTGGCGTCTCCGTGGTGCACCAGGTCGTCGGCCAACTCGGCCATGACCGCCTCGGCGTCCAGGTCGAACCCGGTCTGGGTGCCGTCCCAGCGCGAATAACGAGCCCGAGGGCTCACAACCCGCCCCCCCTCCCGTCCCTCGTCGATCGTCGCAGCTGGGACGTGCTCCAGGCGGCGATGAGCAGGAAGGGTGGGCAGGCCCGGACGGTCACTGGCGGGCGCGATTCATCGACGCGAGCGGTAGACGGCGCGGCCGTCGGTGGCCACGTCCTTGTTGAGGCGCTTCGACAGGTGCAGCCCCTCGAGGAGGAACTCGACGGCTGACGCCACCGCCGCGGGGCTGTCGACGGCGCCGGCGAGGGCGGTCACCGCGGAGCGCAGCGCAGGCACCGAGGCCACCAGCTCGACGTAACCCGACGACGGCAGGTCGTCGCCGGTGTGGACCACCCGGCCGCCGTCGAAGGCGGCCACGAGGCCGGCGATGGTGCCGGCCGGCACCCGGCGGCGGAACACGGTCAGCACCGCGGCCGAGAACAGCCCGGCCACCACCGCCTCGTCCCGCCCTTCGTCGAGGGTCTCGATCTCGATCTTGCCGGCGGTGGAGGCCACCAGCGCGTCGAGGTCGCTCACCCGGGGCACCACCTCGGGCTCACCCAGGCGCAGCGCTCGGCGGGTGGCGTTGGCCACGAGGGTCTCCCGGTTGGCCACGGTGAGACGCACCGACACCCCCGAGCGCTGGTTCACGTGCGGGCTGGAGCGGGCCAGGTGCGACACCGTGGCCACCACCTCGGCCAGCTCCTCGGGCACGGTGACCGGCCGGCCGCCAGCGGTCGGGACGGGACGGGTCTCCTGGGCGGCGATGGCCATCTCGATGCCCACCTCGACGGGGTAGTGGGTGCGGATCTGGGAGCCGAAGCGGTCCTTGAGCGGGGTGATGATGCGGCCCCGGTTGGTGTAGTCCTCGGGGTTGGCCGAGGCGACCAGCACCACGTCGAGGGGCAGGCGGACCTTGTAGCCCCGCACCTGCACGTCGCGCTCCTCGAGCACGTTGAGCAGGCCCACCTGGATGCGCTCGGCCAGGTCGGG
Source organism: Actinomycetota bacterium (assembly GCA_016781135.1). Classification (GTDB taxonomy): domain Bacteria; phylum Actinomycetota; class Acidimicrobiia; order Acidimicrobiales; family CADCSY01; genus JADDRA01. The sequence goes on along the minus strand of JADDQY010000076.1, from coordinate 89,649 downwards.
CAGCTCGTTGATGGCGAAGATCCCCCGGTTGGTCCGGGGAACGAGCCCGAAGTGCAGGGTCGACTCGTCGGCGAGGTAGCGACCCTCGGCCACCTTGATGGGGTCGACCTCGCCGATGAGGTCGGCGATGGAGGTGTCGGGGGTCGCCAGCTTCTCCCCGAAGCGCCGGTCGCGGTGCACCCACTCCACGGGCGTGTCGTCGCCGTGCTCGGCCACCAGGTCGCGGGCGTAGCGCGACACCGGGGCGAAGGGGTCGTCGTTGATCTCGGAGCCGGCGACGATCGGCAGCCACTCGTCGAGCAGGCCGACGAGGCTGCGGATCATCCGGGTCTTCCCCTGGCCCCGCTCACCGAGGAAGATGACGTCGTGCCCGGCGAGCACGGCGTTCTCGAGCTGAGGCAGGACGGTCTCGTCGTAGCCGAGCAGGCCGTCGAACAGTGGCCGGCCTGACTCGATGCGGGCCATGGCGTTGCGGCGGAGCTCGTCCTTGACCGATGAGGGGGTCCAGCCCGAGGCACGCAGCTGTGCGAGGGTGGCGGCGGGTGGCGGCACCCGGCCCACGGTAGCCGTGGCTCCTCTCCCCGTTCTCTCGGCCGACGGCGTCACCGGCGGGCGTTGACCGACCAACGTTCGCCGAAGGGGTAGCGTCCGGCGATGACGCGGCCCGAGGTGCTGGACTTGGGCGGCCGCTGGCGGGCGGCGCCGTCCGATCCCAAGCTGCGGCTGGCGTTCCCCTCCCCGGAGCTCGACGACGACGGCTGGGACGAGCTGGTGGTGCCGGGCCACTGGCGCTCACATCCCGCCTTCGCCGACAGCGACGGCCCCGTGCTGTACCGGCGCCGGGCCGAGCTGGCAGCCCCCGAGGGCGACGACCGAGCTTGGCTGGTGCTCGACGGGCTGTTCTACCACGGCGACGTTTGGCTCGACGGGCGCTACCTCGGCGATACCGAGGGCTACTTCGTCCCTCACGCCTTCGAGGTCACCGAATGCGCGCGCTCGTCCTCGGAGCACCTGATCGGCGTCGAGGTGGAGTGCTCGCCGGAGAGCGATCTCACCGCCAAGCGGAACGTCACCGGCGTCTTCCAGCACTGGGACTGCCTCGACCCCGATTGGAACCCCGGGGGCATCTGGCGCTCGCTGCGCTTCGAGCGCACCGGTCCCGTCCGGCTGCGCAACCTGCGGGTGCTGTGCTCGGCGGCTGACGCCCGGGCGGCAACGGTGAAGCTGCATGCGGAGCTCGACAGCGACGGCATGCGGGTGGTCCGTCTCCGCACCTCGCTCGCCACGGTCGAGGAGGTGGTCGACCACACCCTGGCCACGGGGGCGAACTTCCTCGACTGGACCCTCACCGTGCCCGAGCCCGAGCTGTGGTGGCCCCGTGCGCTCGGTGCCCAGCCGCTGCACACCCTGCGCGTCGAGGTCGACGTCGACGGCCGTACCAGCCACAGCGTCGAGCGGCGGGTCGGCCTGCGCACCGTCACCTGGGACGACTGGGTGCTCTCGGTCAACGGCGAGCGGTTGTTCCTGAAGGGGGCCAACCAGGGCCCGACCCGCATGGCCCTCGGCGACGCCAGCGCCGACGAGGTCCGAGGCGACGTCACCCTCGCCGTGGAGGCCGGGCTCGACCTGGTGCGACTGCATGCCCACATCAGCCGACCCGAGCTCTACGAGGCAGCCGACGAGCAGGGTCTCCTCGTCTGGCAGGACCTGCCGCTGCAGTGGGGCTACGCCCGCTCCGTGCGGGGCAGGGCGGAGATCCAGGCTCGGGCGGCCGTCGACCTGCTCGGCCACCACCCCTCCATCGCCCTGTGGTGCGCCCACAACGAGCCGATGCCGATCGACGTCGACCTCGGGCAGACGGTCAGTCGCCGCGAGGCCTTCCGCCAGCTCATCCGCTTCACGATGAAACAGGAGCTGCCCAACTGGAACCGCTCGGTGCTCGACCGCCACGTCAGCCGGGCGCTCGAGGAGGTCGACGGCACCCGGCGGGTGCTGCCCCACTCGGGCGCCCTGCCCCGCCCGGGCTCCGGAGGCACCGACAGCCACCTCTACTTCGGGTGGTACTACGGCGACGAGCGGACCTTTCCGGCGGCGTTGCGGGTGATGCCCCGCCTCGCTCGCTTCGTCAGTGAGTTCGGGGCCCAGGCGGTACCCGACGACGCGTCGTTCTGCGAGCCCGACCGGTGGCCCGACCTGGACTGGAAGCGCCTGGGGCGCGCTCACAACCTGCAGAAGGCCCGCTTCGACCGCTACGTGCCCCCGGCCGACCACGCCACCTTCGAGGACTGGCGGGACGCCACCCAGGCCTACCAGGCCCGGGTGGTCAAGCACCACGTGGAGACCCTGCGCCGGCTCAAGTACCGGCCCACGGGGGGGTTCTGCCTGTTCGCCTTCGGTGACGGGCACCCCGGCGTCACCTGGGCCGTGCTCGACCATCGCCGGACGCCCAAGGCCGGGTTCCACGCCCTCGTCCAGGCCTGCCGTTCGGTGATCGTGGTGGCCGAGCGGCTTCCTCCGGCGGTGGCGCCCGGGGCTTCCATCGCCCTCGACGTGCACGTCGTGAGCGATCTGCGGGCGCCCCTCCTGGGGGCGGTGGTGGAGGCGCGGCTGTCGTGGCCCGGCGGTGAGCACCAGTGGCGCTTCGGCGGGGAGGTTCCTGCCGACGAGTGCGTCCGTGTCGGCACGCTCCAGTGGGTGACGCCCGAGGCACCCGGGCCCCTCGTCCTCGACCTCACCCTCACCGCCGGCGATGTGGCGGCGACCAACCGCTACGAGACGGTGGTATCGGCCCCCTCCTGACCATGCTCGGGCGGTTGCACCGTCCCCGAGACGGCAGCACCGGCAGCGGACGGAAGAGCGCCGGGGGCGGCGGCCCGGTGGGCGACCACCTCGATCAGCATCGTGCCCACCACCGTGGCCAGGACCCAGGCCAGACGCGTTCCCCAGCTCACCACCATGAGGGCCGTGACCAGCGATACGTAGGAGCCGCAGATCAGGCAGATGTGGCGGCCCAGCCAGCCCGGGCGAGGGCGCCGGCGGACGCGCCAGCCGGCCGCCACCGCCCACTCGGTGCCCACCGCCAGGATGAGGAAGGGCCACCAGCGGCGCCAGTCGAGCACGGCGAAGCCCACCGCGGTGGTGGTGACGACGGCGACGGCGACCTGGTAGGCGGCGGCGCCGGTGGTGGCTCGACCGCCTCGTACGGCAGCGAGGATGGCCGCAGGACCGAGGACGAGCCCGTACACCCCGGCGGTGATGTGCACGCCCAACAGCACCGATCGCAGCATGAGAACCTACCCTCCACAGTGGACCGAGGAAGGAGTGTAACATGTCACAGTGGACGGTCAAGGGGGGAACGGTGAAGGACCGGCCGTTGAACGCGACCGCCGCCTCGCTGCTGGGCTTCCTCCACAGCGGGCCGATGACCGGATGGGACCTGGTCCGCACCGCCGACGTCCTCATCGGCGACTTCTGGAGCCTGACCAGGAGCCAGGTCTACCGGGAGCTGGCGGCCATGGAGCGGGCGGGGTTGGTGGCCGCCGGGGAGCTCGGGCCTCGTGAGCGCCGCCCCTTCTCACTCACCGACGCCGGGCGAGAGGCCTTCCGACGGTGGTTGGAAATCGAGCCCGGCCCCGAGCAGATCCGCTACCCGCTACTGCTCACCATCGCCTTCGGCCAGCACCTGGCCCCCGAGCGCCTCGCTGCCTTCGTCGCCAGCCATCGCACCGTGCACGCCGCTCGCCTCGCCGAGTACGAACGAGTGCTGGCCGGCGCCGGCGCCGGGCTCGACCCCCATGCCCGTGCCACTCTCGACTTCGGCATCAGATACGAACGAGCGGTGCTCGAGTGGTTCGACCACCTTCCCGAGCAAATCCGAGGCGGCGCCGACGATCAGGAGAGCGGGGACCAGCCGGGGGCGCGCTGACCGGGTAGGGGGCGGCGGGGGCGGCCTCGGCACGCCTCGTGGCCCTGGCCTTGATCTCAACCCAGGTGGGGGCACCTGGAACACTGGACCCCGTGCACGTCCACCACCACCGCTACGACGCCGTCATCGTGGGAGCCGGCGGCGCCGGGCTGCGGGCGGCCATCGAGGTGGCGGGAACGTGCCGGGCGGCGGTGTTGAGCAAGCTCCACCCCACCCGTTCCCACACCGGGGCGGCGCAGGGCGGGATGTGTGCCGCCCTGGCCAACGTGGAGGAGGACTCCTCGGAGTGGCACACCTTCGACACGATCAAAGGCGGCGACTACCTCGTCGACCAGACCGCTGCCCGGGTCATGTGCGCCGAGGCGGTCGACGCGGTGATCGAGCTCGAGCACTTCGGCCTGCCGTTCAACCGCACCACCGACGGCCGCATCGACCAACGCCGCTTCGGCGGTCACACCCGAAACCACGGCCAGGCCCCGGTGCGCCGGGCCTGCTACTCCGCCGACCGCACCGGCCACATGATCCTCCAGACGCTCTACCAGCAGTGCGTCAAGCGGGGCGTCACCTTCTTCGACGAGCTCATGGCCCTCGACGTGGTCCTCGACGACGGGCGGGTGGCGGGGGTCGTGGCCTACGAGCTGGCCACCGGCGACCTCCACGTCTTCGCCACCAAGGCGCTGCTGTTCGCCACGGGCGGGTTCGGCAAGGTGTTCAAGGTCACCTCCAACGCCCACGCCCTGACCGGTGACGGGCCCGGGCTGCTGTTCCGCCGGGGGATCCCGCTCCAGGACATGGAGTTCTTCCAGTTCCACCCCACGGGCATCTACAAGCTGGGCATCCTGCTCTCGGAAGCGGCGCGGGGCGAAGGGGGGGTGCTGCGCAACGCCCAGGGCGAGCGGTTCATGGAGCGCTACGCCCCCACGGTGAAGGACCTGGCGCCGCGCGACCTCGTCTCACGAGCCATGCTCACCGAGATCCGGGAAGGCCGGGGCCTGGGCCCCGACGCCGACTTCCTCCACCTCGACCTCACCCACCTTCCCCCCGACCAGATCGACGCCAAGCTCCCCGACATCGCCGACTTCGTGCGCACCTACCAGGGCCTCGAGCCCAAGATTGACCTCATCCCCATCCAGCCCACCGCCCACTACGCCATGGGCGGGATCCCGACCAACCTCGACGCCGAGGTGGTGATCGACGCCGCCGGCACCACCGTGCCCGGTCTGTACGCCGCCGGCGAGTGCGCCTGCGTCTCGGTGCACGGGGCCAACCGCTTGGGCACCAACTCGCTGCTCGACATCGTGGTGTTCGGGCGCCGGGGGGGGCGGGCCATGGCCGCGTTCGTGGCCGACGCCTCCCAGCCCGACCTCCCGGCCGACGCCGGGGGCGACGTGCGCCGCCGGATCGAGGCCCTGAAGGCCTCTTCGGGAGGCGAGCGAGTGGCCGTCGTGCGCCACCAGCTGCAGGAGCACATGATGCTGGAGGCGTCGGTGTTCCGCACCGAGGAGAGTCTGACCAAGGTCGCCGGCCACCTCGGGGAGCTTCGTGCCCGCTACGGCGACGCGGTCATCGACGACAAGGGCGCAGTGTTCAACTACGACCTCACCGAGGCCCTCGAGCTCGGCTACCTGCTCGACCTGGCCGAGACGCTGGTGGTGTCGGCCCGGGCCCGCACCGAGAGCCGTGGCGCGCACTTCCGCGACGATCATCCCAGTCGCGACGACGCCAACTGGATGCGCCACACCCTGGCCCACCGCGAGGCCGACGGCTCGGTGCGCCTGTCGTACAAGCCGGTGGACGGCGGGCTCTACGAGCCGATGGAGCGCAAGTACTGACGACGGCTTCTTCCGGTGGAATTCTCCGAGCCTGGAGGTCACCGAGCGATGCCGAGCCTCCACAATGGAGCAGGTGGCCGCCGACATCCTCACCGTGACCCTCCGGGTGAAGCGCTTCAACCCGGCGGTCGACCGCAAGCCCCACTGGCAGGTCTTCACCGTCGAGGGCATGGAGCCCACCGACCGCGTGCTCGACGTGCTCCACCAGGCCAAGTGGCACCAGGACGGGTCGCTGAGCTTCCGCCGGTCGTGCGCCCACGGAGTGTGCGGCTCCGACGCCATGGTGATCAACGGCGCCAACGGGCTGGCCTGCCAGGTGCTGCTCAGCGCCACCGGCCCCGACGTCACCGTGGAGGCCATTCGTGGGCTCCCGGTGGTCAAGGACTTGGTGGTCGACATGCAGCCGTTCTTCGCCCAGTACCGATCGGTGCTCCCCTGGCTGGTGGCCGAGGGCGACCCCGGCTACACCGAACGACGGCAGAGCCCCGAGCAGCGGGCGCGCTTCGACGACACGACCAAGTGCATCCTCTGCGCCGCCTGCACCACGTCGTGCCCGGTGTTCTGGCCCAACGGCAGCTACGTCGGCCCCGCCGCCATCGTGCAGGCCCACCGCTTCATCTTCGACTCGCGCGACGAGGGCACCGCCGATCGCCTCGAGGTCCTGAGCGACCGCTCCGGAGTGTGGCGGTGTCGCACGGCGTTCAACTGCACCAATGCCTGCCCCCGCGGCATCCGGGTCACCGAGGCCATCCAGGAGGTGAAGCGGACGATCCTCTCGGACCGGGTTTGAAGGCTCCGAGGTCCGGGAAGAAAGTTTCACTTTTGGGCTGACAGGCGGCCTCCGGCCTGTCACAATGCCCGACCGAGCGACGAACTGCCGATTTTCCCACCCTCCGTCACTCATCGAGCACGAGCTGTACTGAGAGACGGAGCAGGTGATGGCAGCGACGTCACCAATTTGGGCGCGCCTGGCGACAGCCGGGGCGACGACCGCCGCGGCGGTGAACCTGACCGACGAGTCCCCGGCGCTGGTCGGCTCGCCGACGAGGGTGAACCGAGCCTGGGCGGCAGCCGGGGTGGTGCTCGCCTCCGCCACCGTGTCGACCCTCGGGCTGGTCGCCCTGGCCGAGCTCGCCGGGACACCGACCGCCACCCTGGAGCGCGCCGTCGTGGCCAGGGTGCTGGGGGTCGACGCCCCGGTGGCGGTCCTGCCGCCCCTCGGCCGGGAGAGCCCTGACCACGACCGCAACGAGGACGAGAGCGGGCATGGCGGGCGGCCGCAGGGTTGGTGGTCGGGCGAAGGGGCCGAGCGGCGGCTCCAGCGGGTCTCGGTGCCGGCCGACCCCCCACCGGCAGCGCCGGCCAACAACGCCGTCGCTCCCATCCCCAGGGAGGCGGTCGGGGGCGTGCGGCTCAGCCGGGTCAGCCGTTCTGCCGTCACCGGCAGCGTCGCCGAACCCGGCATCGTCGTGCCCAGTGACCGCGGGGCGCTGCCCCTGGGCAAGGGCATGTGGCTCTACGTTCCAGAGGAGATCGAAGGCGGCAACGTCGACGCCCTGGTAACCAGGGCCGAAAAGGTGGGTCTCACCCATGTCTACGTCCGCACCGGGTCGTCGCGCCAGGGCTTCTACGCCCAGGCCTACATGGACGAGCTCCTCCCCAAGGCCCACGCCGCCGGGATCAGGGTGTACGGCTGGGACTTCCCCTACCTCGACGACGTCGACGCCGATGTCGCCCGCTCGGTGGCGGCGATCACCTACACCACGCCGACCGGCGACCGCATCGACGGGTTCGCCGCCGACATCGAGACGCCGGCGGAGGGCACCAACCTCACCGCTGAGGGGGCGGCCGCCTACGGGGAGCGGCTGCGAGCCGTAGTCGGACCGACGTACCCCCTGGTGGCAGTGGTACCCCGCCCCTCGCCCAAGCGCCAGGTCGACTACCCCTACCAGGCGGTGATCCCGCCCTACGACGCGGTGGCGCCCATGACCTACTGGCTCAACCGCCAGCCCGACAGCGATGTGACCAACGACGTTGCCTACCTCTCGCGGTTCGGCAAGCCGGTGATCCCCATCGGCCAGGCGTACGACGGAGGTCCCGAAGGCGGGCGTCCCGGGCCTCCGCCCCCCGATGAGATCCAGCGCTTCCTCGGCGCCGCCCAGCAGGTAGGGGCGGCGGGAGCCTCGTTCTGGTCGTGGCAGCACGCCACCGAAGCCATCTGGGGAGCCATCGAGACCGCTCCCGAGTTCCGCTGGGAAGCGAAGGCCCCTCACGAACTGGGCGCCGACCAGGTGCGGGCGTTGCAGGCCCAGCTCACCAAGCTCGGCCACCCCGTGCCGGCCAGTGGCACCTGGGACGAGGTCACCACCGGCGCCCTCCAGGCCTACCAGGCCCGGGCTCGCCTGCCCGAGAGCGGGGTCCTCGACGACGGCACGCTGTCGGTGTTGCTGACACCGTTCAACCCGCCGCTGGCCTTCGGCTGAGACGCCGCCTATCGACCAGGACCGACCCCCGGGTGGGCCAGTGTCGGCCGGCCAAAGAGCTCGAACAGGGCCGGGGCGACGGCGTTCCGGCCCTGTTGGCGAGCGCCACCCGCCTACCCGGGAGCGCCAGGGGCCAGGGGGCGGTTCCACTCCGTCCAGCCGACGCCGCTGCGACCGTCGGTCGCGGTGCCCAGGCACAGCGCTCGGGCCAGCTGGGCGCAGCCGCGCCCGGGGGCGTCGAGGCGCACCGGAGCGTGGTGCAGGGGCTGCACGGCCACCGCGAGGCCGGCGCCGAGCTCCACCGTGACCGGTCGGGGCAGGACGCCAGGGCCCGGGTTGGCTCGGACTTCGAGTCGTTCGCCGTACCAGCTGGTGCCGTCGTCGAAGCGGCCGCTGGTGGTGCACCACGACCGGCCCCACCAGTCGCGCTCACCCCAGGCGTGGCTGCGAGCACCCCAGCCGGCCACGGTGATGATGTCGTCGTCCACCAGCACCTCGCCGTGGACCGCGCATGGTAGGTGGTACCCGGCGCCGGCGAGGGCGAGCAGCGCGGGCCCGCCGGTGGTCTCCCATTCGAGGTCGAAGCCGAGGGCGCGGCGATCGCCTCGCCCCGAGCGCCAGACCTCGGTCGGGTCGTCGAGGGCCACCCCGAAGGCCTCCAGCCCCACCGTCCAGTGCTCCATCGGCGTCTCCTGCTCGGCCATCGCCCACAAGCCCTCAGCTCGCAGGTCGAGGCCGGGGCCCCGGGGCAGGGCCACGTCCAGGTCGACCACGGTCAGCAGGGGGCGCCTGCGGCCCACCAGGGCGGCCCAGCACCAGGCGACCTCGAGGGCGGGGTGCAAGCCGATGCGCAGGTAGCCGCCGAGGTCGCCTCCCTCGGTGTGGAACGCGAAGTCCCACGACTCCTCCCACCGGGTGGTGCCGGCCTCAGGAGGGTGACGGCCCTCGTCGCCGCCGGCGGGAGCTCCCACGGCGAGCAGAGTAGCGAGGGGGCGACGAGGCGTCGGGGCTGCGAGGATGCGACGGTGAGCCGGTTCCTGAGCCCCGAGTGGATCGCCCGAGCGGCGGCGGCGGCGGCGGCCAGCGCCGAATTGGCTCGGGCCACTGCGGAGGTGCGGCTCGTGGTGCAGCAGGTGGTCACCGGCACCCCCCACGGCGAGGTTCGCTACGTCGTGTCGATCGACAACGGGCGCACCGAGCTCCGCCCCGGTGACGAACCGTCGGCCGACGTCACCTTCTCGCTCGACTGGGACACGGCCGTGGCTCTGGCGACGGGAGGGACCAGCGCCGAGGATGCCTTCACCACCGGCCGGCTGCAGCTCGCGGGCGATGTCGGTGCCCTCTTGCGTCACGGTCGCGCCCTGGTCGACCTCGACGCGGTGTTCGCCGAGCTCCGGGCCTCGACCACCTACTGAGGTCGAGCTACTCGAAGCTGAAGTCAGGGTTGGTGACGATGGAGATGGCGATCACGGCCAATACCAGGAACGCCAAGCCGATCCAGCCGAGGATGATGCCGGCGAGGGCCATGCCCCGGCCCGATTCGCCCTGCTGGTCGATCTGGCGCTTTGCGACGTAGCCGAGCACCAGGGCGAGGATGGAGCCGACCCACCACAGCCACAGGGCCCCGAGCACCAGCGAGGCGACGGCCAGGCCGTTGGTCGGGCCCTGAGGGCGCAGGTGCTGGCGTGGGGGACGCCACTGCCGGCCGGGTGGCACGCCGGGGGGAGCGGCGGGTGGCGCCGGCGACCCTGGCCGTGGCGCGCTCGGCCGGTGGCGGGAGATCACGGGGTGCGCGCCCCGCGCTCAGCCGTTCGGGACGGTGGTGGTCATCGAGGTCACCTCGGGGCCCCCGACGAGCCCGAACACCAGCACCAGCACGAGGGTGGAGACACCGATCCAACCGAGCACGATGCCGGCGATCGCCAGCCCCCGCCCCGATTCACCCCGCTGGTCGATCTGGCTCCGGGACACGTAGCCGAGGAGCAGGGCGAGGATCGACCCGAACCAGTTGAGCCACAGGAGCCCCAACACGAGCGAGGCCACGGCCAAGCCGTTCAGCGGGGGATCGGTGGCGTAGGGCGGGGCCGGGGGCCACGGGCGGGGGTCGAGCCCGGGGGTGTCGGGTGGGGTCATGGGGAGCCTCCTTCGATGCCCTGGTGCTTCTTCCTATCCTTTCACACTGAGCTTCCGCTGTCACGGGTGGACCGCCGGCCGCGTCGATTGGCCCTCAAGGGCACCCGAGCACGTCCCGATAGTGGTCGTGGAAGCCGGCAGGACCGCTGCCGGCCCGACCGACGAGGGGCCGATGACGACGGTACGGAGCAGGAGCGCAGGCACGTCGGCGCGGACCGGGCGACGGTGGCATCGCTGGGCCGACGAGCAGGGGGTCGTCCTGGTCGAGTTCGCGCTGGTGGTGGTGATGCTGGTCGTGCTGCTCTACGGCATCGTCGCCTTCGGCATGGCCATGGCCCTGCGCCAGAGCATGGGCCAGGCCACCGGAGAGGCGGTCCGGGCCGCCATCGTGTTCCCCGGAGACGACCTCGCCAAGGAGGCGGAGGCCGAGGACGTGGCCCTCGACACGACCGACGGGCTGGGCAAGCCCGGCTTCAGCGACATCGACGCCCAGGTCGCCCCCTGCACCACGGGCGGCGGCGACTGCATCACGGTCACCTACGTCTACCGCTACGGCGAGCCCGGTGCCGCCATCATCCCGCCGTTGCCCGGCCTGGGCCTGCTGCTGCCCGACACCCTGACGGCCGCCGCCACCGGCCAGATCGTGCCCGGGCCATGAAGCCGATGCGGTCGACCGTGGTCCGCAGGGTCGGTGACGAGCGAGGTGCCGTCCTGATCTTCGCCGGGCTGGGCCTGGTCATCTCCGTCCTCGCCGCTGCCCTCGCCGTCGACGTCGGGTCGGTCATCTGGCGCAAGCGCGACCTCCAAGTGGTCGCCGACCTGGCCGCCATCGACACCGCCCAGGCGCTCGCCGGCCTCGGTGCGTTCAACCAGACCGACGCCCAGCTCTTCGCCGAGGAGAGCGCCACCCGCAACGACTTCGACTTCGCCGCTGCCGGCAACAGGCTCGTCGCCGTGCTCGGCACCTTCGACGCCACGCTGGACCCCGCCTTCGTCCCCGTGCTCGACCCCGCCCTGGCCGACGCCGTCCAAGTCACCGCCCGCCGCCAGGTCGGCTACAACTTCGTGCCGGGGAGCAACACCGTCACGGTCGACGCCGTGGCCTCCTTCGGCGGCGAGCCCAAGGCGAAGTTCTCCATCGGTTCCAAGCTGGCGTCGCTCGACGCCCGCTCGAGCAACGTGCTCGGCCCGGTGCTCACCGAGCTCCTCGGGGTGAACCCCGGGCTCAGCGCCGACGCCGTGACCTACCAGGGCCTGGCCAACAGCACCGTCCGTCTCGACGACCTCGCCGCCGAGCTCGGCTTCGCCTCGGTCGACGACCTGCTCGCCGGCAACGTCACCGTGCCCCAGCTGGCTGACGCCTCGGCCATCATCCTCGATCGCGAGGGCACCACCGACGCCAGCGTGGTCACCGCGCTGGGGACGATCGGCGCCGACGGCGACAGCAGCCTCGATGCCAACATGGGCGACCTGGTCGACGTCGAGCAGGGCCAGGGCGACGCCGCCGCCTCCATGGCCGTCAACGTGCTCGATCTCCTCACCAGCGCCGGACAGCGAGCCCGGATCGCCGACGGGACCAACGGCCTCAACGTGCCGCTCACCGTGGGCGTCCCCGGCCTGGCGTCGTCGTCGCTCCAGTTGGAGCTGATCGAAGCCCCCGTCCCCTCCGTCTTCGGACCGGTCGGCACGCAAGCCACCACCGCCCAGATGAAGACGACCCTCACCACCCGCATCGAGGTGGAGGCGGAGGTCTGTTTGCTGGTCTGCACGCCCGAGATCCTCATCGTCGAGCTCCCCGTCGTGCTCGGCGCCGCCGGGGCCACCGGGACCATCACCGGCATCGACTGCAGCGTGGCCCCGCCCGACACCCCGGTGGACATCTCGGCGGTGACCCAGGGGGTCACCGCCACCGCCCGGGCGACGGCGCAGCTCCTCGGCATCGTCGGCACCGACGTGGCCGACGCCCAGTTCCCGGCGGTGGCCGGGGGGACCACCGCGCTGCGCTTCCCCAAGCCCCCCGGCGACCCGACGCCGATGGTGTTCCCCTCCGCCATCCAGTCGACCCCCGGCAGCAGCACCATCACCACCGGGCTGATCACCGACGCCCAGCTCAGCCTGGTGGGGCTGGACGCCGCCAGCCTGCTCGACGCGGTGGAGCCGGTGACCACCGAGATCGACGAGGTCATCGTCAACCCGCTGCTCGACGCCCTCGGGCTGTCGGTGGGCGGCGCCGACGTGCGTACCCTCGGGGTGGACTGCCCGGGCACGGGTGGGCGCCTGGTCCAGTGAGCAGTGGCGGGAGCTCGCCACGCTCCGTCCGCCGTCGGATCGTGGAGCGCACCCCCGTCCTGCACCCCGGCGCCACCACGCCGGGGAGCCAGGGTGGTCAGCCGAGCAGGCCGAGGCGCTCCACGACATCGCGCTCGTCGATCAGCTCGGCCACCGAGGTGTCGATGCGGCCCCGGGAGAACGGGTCGAGGTCGAGGTCGTCGACGATCGACCAGGCCCCACCCGAGCACACCACCGGGAACGACGACACCAGCCCGGGAGGCACCCCGTAGGAGCCGTCGGAGACCACCGCCATCGAGACCCATTCGCCCTCGGGCGTGCCCAGCGCCCAGTCGCGCACGTGGTCCACGGCGGCAACGGCCGCCGATGCCGCGCTGGAGGCGCCGCGGGCAGCGAGGACCTCGGCTCCCCGCTGCTGCACGCCGGGGATGAACTCGGTCTCCACCCACCGCTGGTCGCCGCCGACGGCGTCCCAGGCTGAGTGGTCGCCCACCCGGGCTCGGAAGAGGTCGGGGTACTGGGTCGCCGAGTGGTTCCCCCAGATGGTCATCCGGGTGACGTCGCCCACCGGCGCCCCCGCCCGGGCGGCCAGACGGGCCTTGGCCCGGTTGTGGTCGAGCCGGGTCATGGCCGAGAACTGGCGGGGGTCGATTCCGGAAGCGTTGCGCTGGGCGACGAGGCAGTTGGTGTTGGCCGGGTTGCCCACGACCAGCACGCGCACCCCGGGCGAGGCATGGGCGGCCAGGGCCGCGCCCTGAGCGGTGAAGATGGCGCCGTTGGCGTCGAGCAGGTCGGCCCGCTCCATGCCCAAGGTGCGGGGACGGGAACCCACGAGCAGGGCGAACTCGGCCCCTTCGAAGGCCTCACCGGCGTGGTCGGTGCACACGACGCCGGCGAGCAACGGCAGGGCGCAGTCGTCGAGCTCCATGGCCACGCCTCCCAGCGCCGGCAGCGCCGGGGCGATCTCCAGCAGGCGCAGCTCGACCGGTTGGTCGTCGCCCAGCATGGCCCCCGAGGCGATGCGGAACACGAGGCTGTAGCCGATCTGTCCCGCCGCCCCGGTGACCGCGACTCGGACCGCGGGCTTCACCGCCCCCAGTCAAGCCGAAACCGAGGCCAGCGCCGTCGCCGCTCCTCCCCAGCCGCCGAGGCGCTGCCAGACGCGCCGCCTGGCCGGCCGCGCCGGGAACGGCACGGTCGGCAGGCCGGAGGCGAGCTCAGGCGGCGACCGGCGCCACCTCGCTCGAGGCCGCGGGCTCCAGGGCGATGGCCAGGACCTCGCGCACGTCGGAGGCGAGGTGCACGGTCAAGGCCTCGCGCACCCCTTCGGGGACGTCATCGAGGTCGGCCTCGTTTCGGGCCGGCAGCACCACCTCGGTCAGTCCGGCCCGGTGGGCGGCGAGAACCTTCTGCTTGACGCCGCCGATGGGCAGCACCTTGCCCTGCAGCGTGACCTCCCCGGTCATGCCCACCTGGTGGCGCACCGGGCGATCGGTGAGCAGGCTCACCAGCGCCGTCGCCAGGGCTACGCCCGCCGAAGGGCCGTCCTTCGGTACGGCACCCGCCGGGACGTGCACGTGGAACCGGCGCCCGTCGAACGCCTCCGGAGCGAGCCCGAGCTCCTCGACGTGGGAGCGCACGAACGACCGGGCGATCTCCGCCGACTCCTTCATGACCTCGCCCAGCTGGCCGGTGAGCGACAGCCCAGGCTCGCCGGCCATCGAAGTGGCCTCGACGAAGAGCACCTCGCCGCCGGCCCCGGTCACGGCCAGGCCGGTGGCCACGCCCGGCACCGACGTCCGCTCGGCCACCTCGGAGTGGAACCGGCGCCGCCCGAGCAACGGGCGCACGCCATCGGCGTCGACGACCAGCGGCGCGTCCCCCGCGTCGCCGTCGCCGGCGACCCGCGTCGCCACCTTGCGCAGCACTCGTTCGAGCTGGCGTTCGAGCTCGCGCACCCCGGCTTCCCGGGTGTAGCCCGAGCACAGCTCGGCGAGGGCGTCGTCGGCCAGCTCCACCTCGTCGGAGCGCAGCCCGCTGCGCTCCAGCAGCCGGGGCAGCAGGTGGTCACGGGCGATCGCCACCTTCTCCTCGTCGGTGTAGCCGTCGAGGCGGACAACCTCCATGCGGTCGAGCAAGGGACCGGGGATGGTGTCGAGCACGTTGGCGGTGGCGATGAACACCACGTCCGACAGGTCGAGGTCGACCTCCAGGTAGTGGTCGCGGAAGGTGTGGTTCTGAGCGGGGTCGAGCACCTCGAGCAACGCCGACGACGGGTCACCCCGCCAGTCGTTGCCGACCTTGTCGACCTCGTCGAGCAGCAGGACGGGGTTCATGGCTCCGGCCTCGGTGAGGGCCCGCACGAACCGTCCCGGCCGGGCCCCGACGTAGGTGCGCCGGTGGCCGCGGATCTCGGCCTCGTCCCGCACCCCACCCAGGGCCACACGGGCGAAGGGCCGCCCCATGGCCCGGGCGACCGACTGCCCGAGCGACGTCTTGCCCACCCCCGGCGGGCCGACAAGGGCGAGGATCGCTCCAGACCCCCGGCTGCCGGCGCTGATCGTGCTCGCCGAGCCCCGCTCGGAGCGCAGCTTGCGGACGGCGAGCAGCTCGATGATGCGCTCCTTGACGTCGTCGAGGCCAGCGTGGTCGGCGTCCAGCACCTGCCGGGCGGCGACCAGGTCGAGCCGGTCGTCGGCCCGATGCCCCCATGGCAGCTCCAGCACGGTGTCGAGCCAGGTGAGGATCCAGCCGTGCTCGGGGCTCTGGGGCCCGGTGCGCTCCAGCTTCTCGAGCTCGCGCTCCACGGCGGCTTGCACCGCCTCGGGCGCGCCCGACGCCTGCAGGCGGGCCCGGTAGTCGGCGACCATGTCGCCCTCGCCCTCGCCCAGCTCGGCCCGAATGGCCTCCAGCTGACGCCGCAGGATGGCCTCGCGCTGGGCCGCTTCGATGCCCTCGGCCACGTCCCGATCGACCTCGGAGCGCACGGCCACCTCGGCCAGCACCTCCTTGGCCCAGGCCAGCACCTTCTCGAGCCGGGCCTCGACGTCGACGGCCTCGAGCACCTCCACCTTGCGCTGGAGGTTCAGGTCGGGCAGGTACAGCGCGGTGTCCGCCACCGCCCCCGGATCGGTGATCCCCCGCAGGCCCTCGGCCAGCTGGCCGGCGCCGCGGTGGTCGAGGATCGACTCCACCACCGCCCGGTACTCCCGGGCCAGTGCTTCGGCGCGCTCGGTCGCAGCGACATCGCCCACCGCGTCAGCCGTCACCCACAGGCCCTCCTCCGGCCGGGCCACGCCCGAGCCGATGACGGCCCGTTCGAGGCCGCGCACGACGACCGCCCGCCGGCCGCCGGGCAGCTCCCCGATGTCTTCGATCTTGGCCACCGTGCCCACCTTGGCGTAGCGCCCGTCGAGGCGGGGCACGAGCAGGAGCCGGCCGGTGTGTCGCCGGGCCACGTCGACGGCAGTCCGGGCCTCGGGGGTGTCCAACACGATGTTGACCACCATGGTCGGACCGACCACCCCGCTCGTGAGCGGCAAGACAGGAAGGGTGAGCGTCTCTGTTTCGGCCATGACAGGTGTAACTGCCATTACAGATCGGCTATTCCGCTGGATCTTCCCCCGACCGCCGCCGGCAAGGCTGGCAGCGAGGTGCTTGTCGCTTCGGTCATCGCCACCGCCGTCCCGCCGCCACCCGGCCGATGAAGGTCCCCGGTGGTCGCCTCTTCACCCTTCACCCCCTTCCGGAGGGAATCAGGCGCGGTTCGAGGGAGACGTGGGGTGCGGTGGTGGGTGCCGACCGCCGGCGCTCAGAGGCGGTCGACGATGGCGGCGGCGAACTCGGAGGTCTTCACCTCGGTCGCCTCGTCCATCAGGCGGGCGAAGTCGTAGGTGACGATGCCGGCGTCGATGGTGGCCTCGAGCGCGCCCACGATGTCGGCGGCGGCGTCGTGCCAGCCCAGGTGCTCGAACATGAGCACGCCGGAGAGGATCAGCGAGCCCGGGTTCACCTTGTCGAGTCCGGCGTAGCGGGGAGCGGTGCCGTGGGTGGCCTCGAACACCCCGTGGCCGGTGACGTTGTTGACGTTGGCCCCGGGGGCGATGCCGATCCCGCCTACCTGGGCGGCGAGCGCGTCGGAGACGTAGTCGCCGTTGAGGTTGGTGGTGGCGATGACGTCGTACTCGTCGGGCCGGGTGAGGATCTGCTGGAGAAACGCATCGGCGATCACGTCCTTGACCAGGACGCGGTCGCCGGGGTCACCGCCGCAGTCGTCCCAGCTCACCGCCCGCTCGGCGAACTCCTCGACGACCAGCTCGTAGCCCCACCGCTTGAAGGCCCCTTCGGTGAACTTCATGATGTTGCCCTTGTGGACCAGGGTCACCGATCGCCGGCCCCGGGCGATGGCGTAGTCGAGCGCGGCGCGCTGGAGCCGCTTGGAGCCGGTGACGGAGACGGGCTTGAGACCGATCCCGGAGTCGGGTCGCACCTCCCATCCCAGCTCGTCGGTGAGGTACTCGATGAGCTTCTTGGCCTCGGGGCTGCCCTGGGCGAGCTCGAAGCCGGCGTAGACGTCCTCGGTGTTCTCCCGGAACACCACCATGTCGACCTTCTCGGGGTGGCGCACCGGTGAGGGCACGCCCCGGAACCACCGCACCGGGCGCAGGCAGACGTAGAGGTCGAGGACCTGGCGCAAGGCGACGTTGAGGCTGCGGATGCCGCCACCCACGGGCGTGGTCAGCGGCCCCTTGATCCCCACCCGATAACGGCGGAAGGCGTCCACCGTCTCGGTGGGCAGCCAATCGCCGGTCTCCCGGTACGCCTTCTCCCCGGCCAGCACCTCGGTCCAACCGATGCGGCGGCCACGGCGGGCGGCGGCGGCGTCGAGCACCGAACGAGCCGCCGGCCAGATGTCGATCCCGGTGCCGTCGCCCTCGATGAACGGAACGATGGGCTCGTCGGGAACGACCAGGCTTCCGTCGTCCGCCAGCGTGATCGGCTCGGCCATCGGGAGAGGCTACCGGAGCTTCCCTCGCCCGATCGACGAGGTGTTCCTCCAGCGAGGGCGCACCGCGGGTGCGCCGGGCAAAGGCTGCCTCATGCTCGCCGGCCCGGCGCCAGCCCGAGGTTGGCGCACACCGCCAGCACGCTCGCCGAGCGGTTCATCGTGTAGAAGTGCAAGCCGGGGACGTCCTCGGCCTGCAGCTTCTGGGCCAGCTCGGTGGCCACGTCGATGCCGATGCGGCGCACCTCGTCGGCGTCGTGGGCGGCGGCGTCGAGGCGAGCGGCGAGCTCGGGGGGCAAGGTCGCCCCGGACATCTCGGCCATCCGGCTCACCTGGCCGATCCGGTCGATGGGCATGATGCCGGGCACGACCGGCTTGTCGACGCCGCGGGCCGACAAGCCCTCGACCAGGCGGAGGTAGTCCTCGACCCGGAAGAAGAACTGGGTGATGGCGTAGTCGGCGGCGTAGAGCTTGGCCGCGGCGTGGTCGAGGTCGACCTCGAGGTCGCCGTCGCAGTCGGGGTGACCCTCGGGGTGCGCGGCTACGCCCACCGAGAAGTCGCCGACCGCTCGCACGAGCTCGACGAGCTCGACGGCGTAGCGCAGATCACCCTCGGGCAGGGCACCGCCGGCGGAAAGCGGCGGATCGCCGCGCAGGGCGAGGATGTTCTCGATGCCGTCGTGGCGGTAGCGGTGGAGGAGGCCGACCAGCTCGTCACGACGATGGGCGGCGCAGCAGACGTGGGCGACGGGCAGGAGGGACGCCGCCCGCAGGTCGGTGACGAGATCGTGGGTGCGTTCTCGAGTGGAACCGGCGGCACCGTAGGTCACCGATACGAAGTGGGGCCGCAGGGCCGCCAGCTCCTCGAGCACCCTGGAGAAGCGCTGCTCGTCTCTCGGGGGCCAGAACTCGAACGAGAGGGTGGGGCCGGCGGCGAGCACCTGGTGGACCTTGGCCACCGTCACAGGGTAACGGCGCCCTTTCGCCGATATCGGGGCTTCAGCTCGCCGTCGTTCCTGCCGATAGGAACGGGAGCGTCCTCTCGACGGCGAGGGGAACCGGCGGGAGGAGGTCCCCCATGGCATGGTCGATGCCCGGCAGACGCCGCAGCACCTCCCAGGTGACCCGCTGGGGCACTCCGCCGCCCACGCTCGCCACCGAAGCGCGCATCGACGCCCCAACCGCGGCCGATCTGCTGAACCGCCGAACGGGCCCTCCTCCCGTCGATCAGCCGGCAGGCGACTGAGTCGCTCGCCGCGGGGGGCGACACGCTCTAGCCTCTGGGTGGGGCTGAGCGGGCGGGCGGCAACGGTGCTCGAGTGGAAGGTGGACGTGGCGTGAGCCCTGACCTGGAGGTGTGCGATGGCTGAACCAGTTCGGGCGTGGCGACCTCCTCCTCCACCGCCTCCTCCCGACGTCTCGACCCTGCCACCCGAGCTGCTCGCCAGGCTGAAGGGCCTACGCCTCCGTCTGGGCGACAACCTCGGCGGTGGCTCGCCCGAACGGCGTCGCACCCGGACCGCCTACGACGAGGTGCTCGTGCAAGTGGCCGACCTCCTCGAGCTGCCCGGTGCTCCCGAGCCCGACCTGGTGATCGGCAGGCGCATCCTCACCTACCCGGAGCGGGCGATGCTCGAGAAGGCGGTCGCCGCCGTCGGCGTCGATGTGGGCGTCGACCACCGGCCCCGGCTGCGGGCCATCGGCCCGGGCACCGGGCCGTGGTCGCCGCCGCAGGCCGCACCACCGCCCCCTCCCCCGCCACCTCCTCCCCCGCCACCTCCTCCACCCACCCGGCGCACCCAGCTCATCGACGAGGCCCGGGTGATGCGCCGCCGCCTCGACGCCTACGAGACCGACGACCGCCTGTGGCCGACCAAGGTCGACGAGTGGTGCGAAGACCTCGACACCTTTGACGGCATGCTCATCGACCTGGCCGTCGAGGTGGGCCTGCCCTCCACCGTGCTCCCTGGTGGCGGCCGCCGCCGGCTGCTGTCCGAGGAACGGGAGGCGATCGAGGACGGGCTGGGCCGCGCCGGGGTCGTCCTGCGGCGGGTGCGCAGGGCCTCGTAGCCCGCCGGTCATCGCCGCCGTCGTCGGCTTTCTCCTCACGGTCGGCGACAACGGCCCGGTCGTTGCCCTTCTCGTGGGGCTCGTCCTCGGTCTCCTGGTCGCCCCGGTTGTCGGGCTCTTCGATGCCACCCCCAGTGGCCTGAGCGACGCCACCGAGCGAAAGGGGGCAATTCCTCTCAGTGCAGCGTCGTAGGGTTATGCTCAGCGCTGCACGTGCCCGTTCCATTTGCTGAGAGGTGCGACATGGCCACCGTGGTGACCGACCTGCGAGACGACGACATGGAGACGGTCTGGCTGCGACCCGCCGTCACCAGCATGGACACGGACACCCCCCTCGGGACCGATGCCGACGGCACCGATGCCGACACCACCGACTCGACCGACAGCGACACCACCGACTCGACCGACAGCGCCGACCAGACCGACACGGCTGACGTCACCGACGGCGACAGCACCGACGTCACCGACGGCGACACCGCTGACGCCTGATCCTCCGCAGCCGCCCGGTGCGGCTGCTCTGGCCCGCTGCGTCGGCGACGTCGCCGGCTTCGTCGACCACTGCTGGGGACGGCGTCCTCACCAGCTCCCCGAGCGCGACCCGAAGGGCTTCGCCGACCTCCTGTCGCTCGCCGCGGTCGACCACGTGCTGGCCACCACCGCCCCCCGCACCCCGTCGTTCCGCCTGGTCAAGGACGGCACGCCCCTGGTTCCCAGCTCGTACACCCGCTCCGGGACCGTCGGGGGCATGCCCTACCAGGGGGCCGCCGACGTGGCCCGAATGTACCGGGCGTTTGCCGACGGGGCGACGATCGTGTTGCAGTCGCTCCACCGCTCGTGGGCCCCGCTGGCCTCCTTCTGCCGGTCGCTCGAGCTCGAGCTCAGCCATCCCGCCCAGGCCAACGCCTACCTCACCCCAGCGGGGGCGACGGCACTGGCCCCCCACCACGACACCCATGACGTGTTCGTGCTCCAGGTCCACGGGCGCAAGCACTGGCGGGTCTCCGAGCCGGTGGTCGACGCGCCGTTGCCCCGCCACCGTTCCCAGCGGGAGCAGGCTGGCGCCCAACCCGTGCTGTTCGAGACCGAGCTCACCCCCGGGCAGTGCCTCTACCTGCCCCGAGGCTTCGTCCATGCCGCCACCACCCAGGAGGGGATGTCGCTGCACATCACCATCGGCATCGACGCCGTCACCCTCCACGACGTCCTCGCTGCCGTGCTCGACCGCGCCGCCGAGGAGCGGGCGTTTCGCGAGGCCCTTCCGCTCGGCTTCGCCCGGGACGACGGAGCCAAGGCGCTGGCCGAGGCGGTGGCCGAGGCGGTGGCCGAGGCGTCGCGCTGGCTCGCATCGCTCGACACCTCACCGGTGGCGGCCGGGGTCCGCCGGCGGTTCTGGTCCCAGCGCCCCCCGCTGCTCGAAGGCCAGCTCCAGCAGCTCGAGCGCCTCGACCGGCTCGACGACCACAGCGTGGTGGTGCGGCGGACGGGATCCATCTGCGAGTTCGACGACAGCGACCCCTCCCGACTTCGGCTCCTGCTGGGCGATCGCGAACTGGTCCTGCCCCGGGCAGTCGAGCCCGCCGTGCGCCGGCTGACCGAGGGGTCGCCGATGGCAGTGTCGGCACTCGCCGATCTACTCGACGGTCCGAGCCGGCTGGTGCTCGTGCGGCGCCTGGTGCTCGAGGGCGTCGTCGAGGTCCGTGCTTGAGGGAGTGCCGTGCGCCGCAGCGGCCGCGGCCCGGGGCGACGCCCTCCTCGCCACCGCGTCCCGGGTGCGAGCCTGGCTGGTGCTCGAGCAGCCCGGCGCCTGGGGACGCCACGCCCTGGTGGAGAGCGACCTCGACCGTCGGGTAGGCGCGGCGATCGTCGAGCGGTGCCGCCGGTGGCAGGTCCGGCCTCTGCTCATCCGCCGCCCCGGCGGCCATCGCTCGACCGGCCCCCGCCGCTGCTACCTCGCCCACTCCGGCGCTCGGCGCAGTTGGCTGGAGGCGCTCGAGGTAGACGATCCGGCCGAGGTGCTCGATCTCGATCTCACCGCGTTGGCCGCCGACCGGGCACCGGGGCTGGGCGAACGCAGGGACGCTCCGGTGTACCTGGTCTGCACCAACGGACGCCACGACCGCTGCTGCGCCGACTTCGGGCGTCCCCTCGTGCGCGCCCTGGCCGCGGCCGGAGTGGGCGACGTGTGGGAGTGCTCCCACATCGGCGGTGACCGCTTCGCCGCCAACCTGGTCTGCCTGCCCGAAGGCACCTACTTCGGCCGCGTCGACCCCTCGACCGGACCGGTGCTGGCCAGCGACTACGCCGTCGGGCTCCTCGACCTCGACCACCTCAGGGGACGCTCGTGCCACCCGCCCCTGGTGCAGGCCGCCGAGTTGTTCGTGCGACGGGCCAGCGGACTGCGGGCGATGTCCGCCCTGGTGGTGACCGCGGTTCGGGGGGTGCACGACGACGTGGTCGAGGTCTCCTTCGCCACGCCCAGCGCCACCACGTGGCGGGCCCGGGTCAGCCGAGCCCCCTCGGCGGCGGCGGTCCCGCTCACCTGCCGGGACGAGGCGAGCTCGTGTCCCTGGGAGTACCAGCTCCTCGCCCTCGACCAGTTCGAGCCCAGCGGTCCCTGACCCGGGCTCGGCAAGGGCGAGGACCGACCATGGTGGCCGAGACCTTCTCGCCCGCCTTCGTTACCGGGCCCGGCGCTCGGCGGCGGCAACGGCGTTGGCCAGCAACATGGCCACCGTCGTCGGCCCCACGCCTCCGACCCTCGGGGTGATCCACCCGGCGACCTCGGCCACCGATTCGTCGACGTCGGGAAGCACCCGGCGGCCTTCGTAGCGCACGCCACCACCGACCACCACCGTCCCGGCACGGACGTGCTCGGGGCGCAGGATGCCGGGCACGCCGGCGGCGGCGATGACGATGTCGGCCCGGCGGGTGTGCTCGGCCCAGTTGAGCACGCCGGTGTGGACCACGGTGAGGGCAGCGTTGGCCGTCGGGCGCTTCTGGGTCAGCAGCAGGGCCAGAGGCCGGCCCAGGGTGAACCCCCGCCCCAGCACCACCACGTGGCGGCCGGCCACCGGGATGTCGTAGTGGGCGAGCAGGGCCTCGATCCCCGCCGGGGTGCACGGCACCGGCCCGGGCAGCGACAGAGCCAAACGGCCGAGGTTGAGCGGGTGCAGGCCGTCGGCGTCCTTGTCGGGGTCCATGGCCAACAGCGCCGCCTCGTAGTCGAGGTGGGCCGGGGTGGGGTGCTGGACGAGCATGGCGTCAACGGCGTCGTCGTCGTTGAAGCGGCGGATGGCCTCCACCAGCTCGTCCTGGGTGATCCCGGCGCCGAGGTGCTGGTGGGGCGAGTCGATGCCCATCTCGGCGCAGCGCTCCTGCTTCATGCGGATGTAGCCCGCGCTGGCCGGGTCGTCGCCGACCAGGATGGTCCCGAGCCCGGGGCGGTGACCGGCGGCCACCAGGGCATCCACCCGAGGACGGAGGTCGGCAAAGACGGCCTCGGCCACCGGCCCTCCGGGCATGAGCACGGCGGTCACGCAGCGGAACACTACGGCCCCGCTGTCGGCCAACAAGACGAGCAGGAGAACTGCCGAGCGAAGCGCAGCGAGCGAGCCCCGCCCGCCGGCGACCCCCGCCGCCGCCGCCGAAGGCGGCCCCTGTCCTCCTGGCCGGCGAGCACGGCGAGCGCAAGCGAGCCAGAGGAGTCGTCACGGCGGCCCTGCGGCTCGACCGCCGGGCGGCAGCACGATCTTCTCGGCCGACGGAGTGAGCGAGGCGAACGAGTGAGGCCGAAACCGCTAGTGCCGGAACAGGCGCTCCCCGGTGAGGACCATGGCCAGGCCCAGGCGGTCGGCGGCGGCGCTGACCTCGTCGTCGCGCACCGAACCGCCGGGTTGCACCACGACGGCCACGCCGGCGGCGGCGGCGGCCTCCACGCCGTCGGGGAAGGGGTAGAAGCCGTCGGTGGCCGAGGCGCCGCCTGCCGCTCGACCGCGGGCTCTGGCGGTGGCGATCTCGGCCGCTCCCACGCGGCTCTGTTGGCCGGCGCCGATGCCCACCGCCCGGCCGCCCTCCACCAGCACCACACAGTTGGACGTCACGTGGCCGCACAGGCGCCAGGCCAGCTCGGCGTCGCCCCACTGCCCGTCGGTGGGCGTCACCTTGGTGACCACCCGCCAGTCAGCTCGACCGGTGGCCACCCGAGGCCGGTCCTGGCCGAGGAACCCTCCGGCGACTTGGCGCAGCTGCACGGGGTCGGCCTCGGGAGGCGGCGCCGAGAGCACCCGGGTGTTCTTGCGCCGGGCCCGCAGGACCTCGACCACCCCGTCGTCGTAGCCTGGGGCGATGACGACGTCGGCCTGGGGGCCGGCGGCCATGCGTTCCGCGGTGGCGGTGTCGACGACGTCCCCGAGGGCGACGATCCCGCCGAACGCCGCCTGCTCGTCGCCCTCCAAAGCGCCCTGGTAGGCGGTGGCCACATCAGCGGCCACCGCCGCGCCGCACGGGTTGGCGTGCTTGACGATGGCCACCGCCGTCCCCGCCTGGAGCAACGCCAGGTCGTGCACCAGCCCCCAGGCGGCGTCGGCGTCGTAGAGGTTCAGGTACGACAGCGGCAGGCCCTGGTGCTGGACGACCCCGTCCCACCAGCTGGTGGTGCCCATCGCCCGGTAGCGGGCCCCCGCCTGCTGGGGGTTCTCTCCGTAGCGCAGCTCCTGGGCTCGCTCGAGGGCGAGGTGGATGGTGGGAGGCAGGGTGCCGGCCACACCGGCCTCGCCGCCGACGGCGTCGAACCACCCCACGATGGCAGCGTCGTAGGCGGCGGTGTGGGCGAAGGCGGTTCGGGCCAGGCGCCTCCGCGTGCCCGCCGACAGCGAACCCGACTCCCGCAGCTCGTCGACCACTGGGCGGTAGTCGCCGGGGTCGACCACCACTGCCACCGACCCGTGGTTCTTGGCCGCCGCCCGCACCATGGCCGGCCCACCGATGTCGATCATCTCGACGGACGGGTCGGAGCGGAAGGGGTACAGGTTGCTCACCACCAAGTCGATGGGCGTGATGCCGAAGCGCTGGAGGTCGGCGGCGTGGGAGGGGTCGCTCCGATCGGCGAGGATGCCGGCGTGCAGGGCCGGGTGCAAGGTGACGACCCGGTGCCCGAGCATCTCCGGGGAACCGGTGACGTCCTCGACCGGGACCACCGGAAGGCCCGCTCCGACGATGGCCCGGGCCGTGCCACCGCTCGACACCAGCTCCCAGCCGAGCTCGACCAGCGCCGCCGCCAGCTCGACCACGCCGGTCTTGTCGTAGACCGACAGCAACGCCCTCACGGCGAGCCCACCTGGTCGACGAAGGCGCGGATGGTACGGGGGTAGAGGTCCCGCTCGACGGTCTTGATGCGCTCGTGCAGGCTGGCGGCGGTGTCCCCCGGCAGCACCGGGACCGCTTCTTGGGCCAGGATGGGCCCGGCGTCGACCTCGAGGGTGGCCAGGTGCACCGTGCAGCCGGACACCTGCACCCCCGCCTCCAACGCCTGCTCCACCGCATGCCACCCCGGGAACGCCGGCAGCAGGGCGGGGTGGGTGTTGAGAATGCGGCCGGGGAAGGCGTCGTGCACCGGCTTGTCGAGCACGGTGCCGAAGCCGGCCATGACCACCAGCTCGACCCGATGAGCCTCCAGGGCGTCGACGATGCGGTGGGTGTAGTCGAGGCGGTCGAAGTCGGGCCCGAAGCTCGCCCGTCGCACCACCTCGGCCGGTACCCCGGCCCTCCCGGCCACCGCGGTGGCTCGGCAGGCCCGGTCCACCACCACCACGCTGACGTCGATCCCGGCGGAGAGGATGGCCTCGAGGATCGTCCCGCTCCCCGACGCCAGCACCCCGATGCGCACCGGACCCGACCGTACCAGCGTCGCCAGCTCGCCTTCCCCGTTCCCTGAGCCCTTCGCTACCAGGCAGTGATCAGGCCAGGCCGGCCACCGCCTCGGCCACCAGGGCGGCGGCCTCGCTCGGGTTGCGAGCCACGGCGGCGCCGGCGCGCCGGAGGGCGTCGATCTTGGCCTGGGCGGTGCCCCGGGTGCCCGACACGATGGCCCCGGCATGGCCCATGCGCCGGCCCGGAGGTGCGGTCACCCCGGCGACGTAGGCGACCACCGGCGTCGTCATCTCCCCGGCCACGAACTCGGCCGCCTCCTCCTCGGCCGAGCCCCCGATCTCGCCGATGAGCAGCACGACCTTGGTGTCGGGGTCGGCCTCGAAGGCGGCCAGGCAGTCGACGAAGGTGGTCCCGGGGACGGGATCGCCACCGATGCCCACGCAGGTGGTCTGCCCGATGCCCGCCCGGGTGAGGTCGTGGAGGGCCTGATAGGTCAGCGTGCCCGAGCGGCTGACGATGCCGACCGGGCCCCCGCCCATGGCGATCTCGCCGGCGGTGATGCCGATGTTGCACCGCCCTGGGCTGATGACCCCGGGGCAGTTGGGCCCGAGCAGGCGCGTCCCCGGGAAGTCCCGCACCAGCGTGCGGAAAAGGCGGGCCTGGTCGTGGGTGGGCACCCCCTCGGTGATGACCACCACCAGCTCCAGGCCCGCCCCGGCCGCCTCCAGGACCGCGGCCTCCACCCCCGGGGCGGGGATGAAGATGCACGAGACGGTCGCCCCGGTGGCCGTTACCGCGTCGGCCACGGTGGCGAAGACGGGGACACCGTCGACGTCGGTCCCGGCTTTGCGGGGGTTGGTGCCGGCCACCACCTGGGTCCCGTAGGCGCGGTTGCGCAGGCCGTAGAAGCGCCCCTGGCTGCCGGTGAGACCCTGGTAGAGCACCTTGGCCGTCTCGTCGACGAGGATCGTCACGGGCGTGCCGTCCTTCGCGCCGCCAGGGCGACGGCGGTCTCGGCCGCCTCCACCATCGTGGGCCGAGACACCAGGCGATCGGACTCGTGGCGGGCGAGGATGGCCCGGCCCTCAGCGGCGTTGGTCCCGTCGAGGCGGACCACGATCGGCGAGGCGAGGTCGACCTGCTCCAGCGCGGTGACGATGCCGGTGGCGACCTCCTCTCCGCGGGTGATGCCACCGAAGATGTTCACGAAGATGGCGGCCACCTTGCGGTCGGCATTGACCACCTCGAGGGCGGCGGCCATGGCCTCGGCCTTGGCCCCCCCGCCGATGTCGAGGAAGTTGGCCGGCGAGCCTCCCACCTGATCGACCACGTCGAGCGTGCTCATGGCCAGCCCGGCCCCGTTGGCGATGATGCCGACGGTGCCGTCGAGACCCACGTACTGCAGGCCCCGGGCCCGGGCCGCCTGCTCCCTCTCGTCACCGGCCTGGGTGGCGGCATAGCCGCCCCACTCCGGGTGGCGGTAGGCGGCGCTCTCGTCCAGGGTGACCTTGGCGTCGAGAGCGAGCAGCTCGCCCTCGCCGGTGACCACCAGAGGGTTCACCTCCACCAGCTCGGCGTCGCCCTCGGCGTAGGCGGTCCACAGGCGCCCGAGCACCTCGATGACCCCCTCGGCCACGTCGTCCGCCAACCCGGCGGCCGCCACCCACGTACGGCACTGGGCCGTGGTGAGACCGTCGATCGGGTCGATGTGGGCACGAGCCACCGCCGCCGGGTCCTCGGTGGCAACCACCTCGATGTCGACACCGCCTCGGGCTGACAGCAGGCCGAGGTGCATGCGGACCGAGCGGTCGAGGGTGAGGCTCACGTAGTGCTCGGCGGCGATGTCCGAGGCCCGCTCGACCCAGAGCCGCTCCACGGTATGGCCCCTGATGTCCATCCCGAGGATCGCCTCGGCCGCCGCAGCCACCTCGGCGAGGTCGGTCGCCACCTGGATGCCACCGGCCTTGCCCCTCCCCCCCACCCGCACCTGGGCCTTGACCACGACCGGGCACCCCAGGCGCTGGCCGGCGGCCACCGCCTCGGCGGTGGTGGCAGCGACCTCGCCGGCGGGCACCGGCACCCCGAAGGAGGCGAGCAGCTCCTTGCCGTGGTACTCGAACAGGTCCATTCCGCCCGACGCTACTCCCGCGGCCTCCGGCCCCGCCCCTGATGGCGGTCGTGGTCGGCTCCGCTGCTCCCGCTGCTCGCCAGAGCCACGGGCCGGTCGGAGCTCTAACCTTCGCCGGGTGAGCCCTCTGGCGTCGAGCACGAACGTGCGGACCAGGCGCTCGGTGGTGCTCGGGCTGGCGGGGGTCGTGGCCGG
This sequence comes from Actinomycetota bacterium, assembly GCA_016781135.1. Taxonomy (GTDB): domain Bacteria; phylum Actinomycetota; class Acidimicrobiia; order Acidimicrobiales; family CADCSY01; genus JADDRA01. The sequence continues at coordinate 61,721 of JADDQY010000076.1, read as the reverse complement.
CTTCGCCCTGTTCGCCGGCATCGCCCTGCTGGCCGGCTCCGGTGGGGTCGACGTGCGCCTGGGCGACGACGTGTTCAACGCCGGCCAGGTCGAGCGCCTGGCCGCCGCCGTCGAGCGCGACGGGCCCATCGCCATCGCCGACGCCTCCCCTCGCCGGGCCCGCGACCTGTACCTGCAGCACCTCGGGCCCACCCCCGAGGAGGGGTGGCTGGCGTTCTCGGCCCAGGCGCCGGGCGCCGAGCGACGGTGCCTCTTGCAGTGGCTCCCCGCCGAGGAGGAGTTCGTGGACCCCTGCAGCGAATGGCGTTACCCGGGCGACGGCGAGGGACTTCTGCGGTACCCGACCATGGTGGAGGAAGGCAGGCTGTCGGTCGACCTGCGCCAACCCTCGTCGCCGGGCTCCTCCCCGAGGGTGCCCTAGAGAACCGGTGGTGACGAGCATCGGGGCACCCCTGGGTGCCCGGCGTCGGGTCGACCGTTGGTCGCGCCCGGCCCGTCGAGCCCCTCGGTTGGAGCGCGGGAAAGATCCGGCGGCGGTCAGCCGACCTTGTCGAGCGGCGTCCAGCACAGCAGTAGCCGCTTCTCGCCGACGCTCGGGAACCGGACCAGCGCCTCCGCCTTGTCCCCGGCGCCGGTGAGCTCGAGCACCACGCCCTCGCCCCACTTGCGGTGGCGCACGTCGTCGCCCACCCGCAGACCGAGCGCCTCGGCGCCAGTGCTGGGCGGGGGCTGTGCCGCCTGCAGAGCGGACTCCACGATCCGGGGGCGCCCCCCGAACACCCGCCCCTCGGGCTCGGCGCCTCCGTCCCAAGCCGGGCGCCGGGCGGTGCCGGGGTCGCCGGGACCAGCCTCCCCCACCGTCTTGACCAGCGCCTCGGGCAGCTCTCGCAGGTAGCGGCTGGGAGGGTTGTACTGGGTGGCGCCGAACAGGCTGCGGCGCCACGCCGAGGTCAGGTACAGCCGCTCCCTCGCCCGGGTGATGCCCACGTAGGCCAACCGGCGCTCCTCCTCGAGCTCACCGGGCTCGGTCAGCGAACGCTGGTGGGGGAACACCCCCTCTTCCAAGCCGGTCAGGAACACCACCGGGAACTCCAGGCCCTTGGCCGAGTGCAGGGTCATGAGGATCACCGACGACTCGTCGTCGTCCAGCCCGTCGGTGTCGGCCACCAGGCTGACCGACTCCAGGAAGGCGGCGATGTCGTCGACCTCGGCGGCCACCCCCACCAGCTCGGCCAGGTTCTCGATGCGCCCCTTGGCCTCCACCGTGTGCTCGGCCTCGAGCTCGGCCCGGTACCCACTGGCGCCGAGGGCGGCGTCGAGCACGGCCGCCGGGCCCTCCCCGGCCTCGGCCAAGGCTCGCAGCTCGGCCAGCAGGGTGCGGAACTGGCCGATCCCCCGCAGCGCCGCGCCCTTGGCCCCCGCCTCTTCGGCCCGCTCGAGGGCGGCGCAGAACGGCACCCCCTCGGCCCGGGCCCACGCATCGAGGCGCCCGATGGTGGTATCTCCCACCCCTCGCTTGGGGACGTTGAGCACCCGCTTGAGCGAGACCTCGTCGGCGGGGTTGACGGTGGCCCGGAGGTAGGCGAGGGCGTCCTTCACCTCCCGGCGGTCGTAGAAGCGGGGGCCGCCGATGACCTTGTAGGGGATGCCCACCCGCACCAGCCGCTCCTCCAGCACCCGGCTCTGGGCGTTGGTCCGGTAGAACACCGCCAGGTCGCCCCACCGGTAGGCGTTGGCGTCGTGCAGGCGGGCCAGCTCGGCCGTCACCCACGCCGCCTCGTCGTGCTCGTCCTCGGCGCCGTAGCGCACGATGGGCTCACCCCGCGCCTGGTCGGTCCAAAGCTCCTTCGGCGTGCGCCCCAGGTTGTGGGCGATCACCGCGTTAGCGGCGTCGAGGATGGTCTGGGTGGAGCGGTAGTTCTGGTCGAGCACCACCACCGAGGCGTCGGGGAACGCCTTCTCGAAGTCGAGGATGTTGCTGATGTCGGCGCCCCGGAACCGGTAGATGCTCTGGTCGCTGTCGCCGACGACGCAGACGTTGCCGTGGCCTCGGCCCAGCATCATCACCAACTCGTTCTGGGCCCGGTTGGTGTCCTGGTACTCGTCGACGAGCACGTGGCGGAACCGCCGCTGGTAGTGCTCCAACACGTCGGGGTGCTCGCGGAACAGCCGCACGGTCTGGCCCAGGAGATCGTCGAAGTCCATGGCCCCGGCCTGGACGAGGCGGTGCTGGTACTCCCGGTAGACCTCGGCGGTACGGCGCTCGAAGACGTTGGCGGCGACCTCGGCGAAGCCTTCAGGGCCAACGAGATCGTTCTTGGCCGCGCTGATCGCGGCGTGGACCCCGCGCGGGGTCATGCGCTTGGGGTCGATGTCGAGGTCGCGCAGCACGTAGCCGGTGAGGCGCACGGCATCGGCTTGGTCGTAGATGGTGAACGACGACGGGTAGCCAAGCCGCTTGCCGTCGCCCCGCAGGATGCGCACGCAGGCGGCGTGGAAGGTGGAGACCCACATCCTCTGGGCCACCGGCCCCACCAGCGCCGCCACCCGCGCCTTCATCTCGTCGGCCGCCTTGTTGGTGAAGGTGATGGCCAGGATCTCGAACGGTGACACCCCCTGGTGGATCAGGTGGGCGATGCGGTGGGTGAGCACCCGCGTCTTGCCCGAGCCCGCCCCGGCGACCACCAGCAGGGCGCCGTCCCCGCTCACCACCGCCTCGGCCTGGTCGGGGTTGAGCCCGGACAGCAGCTGGGTCGGGGAAGGGAGGTGCTGGGCCATCGCTGCCAAACCTACCGTCGGGCGGCGACAGCCTCAGGGAACTCCGCGGCACGATTCCGGGCGCAAGGCGAGAGACTGGGACCATGACCACCACCGACGCCGCCCCTACGATCGGTCCGGCCGACGCCCTGCTCTTCGAGCTCCTCGCCACCCCGGAGGGCCGTGCCGACCCCTATCCCCGCTATGCCCGCCTCCGGGAGCACTGGCCGGTGCACAAGCTGGTGGTCGACCCTCCCGGGAGCACCGGCGGCACCTGGGTGCTGACCCGCTTCGACCACTGCCAAGCCGTCCTTCGCCACCCCGGCTTCGGCAAGGACTTCGCCGCCATGCAACGACGGTGGGGCCTGTCCGAGGAGGAGCTGGCGGCGCAGCAGGCCTTCAGCAGCGACCGGCCCTCGATGCTGTTCCGCGACCCCCCCGACCACACCCGGCTGCGGGGGCTGGTGTCCAAGGCGTTCACCCCCCGCACCGTCGAGGCGCTCCGTCCCCACATCGTCCGGCTGTGCGACGAGCTCCTCGACCCCATCGGCGGCGAGGTCGACATCATGGCCGCCCTCGCCTTTCCGCTGCCGGTCACCGTCATCGGCGAGATGCTCGGCGTGCCCCCTGCCGACCGGCCCCAGTTCCAGCGCCTGGTGCGGACGTCGGCCGCCGCCCTCGAGCCGTTCGTGTCGGCCGAGCTGCTCACCGCCGCCAACGAGGCCACGCTGGAGATGGAGGAGTACTTCCGCCACCTCGTGGCCGAGCGCCGCAAGGCGCTGGGTGACGACCTGTTGAGCCAGCTGATCCTGGCCGAGGACGACGGTGACCAGCTCAGCGAGCTGGAGCTGCTGTCGACCGCCATCCTGTTGTTCGCCGCCGGGTTCGAGACGACCACCAACCTCATCGGCAACGGACTGCTGGCGCTGCTGCGCCACCCCGACCAGCTCGACCGGCTGCGGGCCGACCCCGGACTGTTGGCGTCGGGTGTCGACGAGCTGCTGCGCTACGACAGCCCCGTGCAGGTCAACGGCCGCATCGCCGGCGACGACGTCGAGATCGACGGCCAACGCTTCCCCGGAGGCTCCACCGTGCTGGTGCTCCAGGGAGCGGCCAACCGCGATCCCAGACGCTTCAGCGACCCGGACCGCCTCGAGGTGGGCCGCTCGGAAGGGGCGTCGATGAGCTTCGGCAGCGGGATCCACTTTTGCCTGGGGGCCGCCCTGGCCCGGGTGGAGGGCCAGGTGGTCTTCGGCCGGCTGCTCCAGCGCTTCAGCGGCATCGACCTGCTCGACGACACCCCCCGCTACCGCGACAGCATCACCCTACGCGGCCTGGCCGAGCTACCGGTCCGTCTCTCCTGATCCGACCCGCGGCCGGCGGGCGGCGCCGCCGAAGGGAGCTGTCCCTGCCTGGCGGCCCGGCCGGGGCAGCGGCCAGATGAGGGTTCAGCGCGAGCGGGACGGCTGGGCCTGTCCGCTGGAGCACGTCGAGCTCGCCCTCGAACTCCGCTCCGAGGGCGGAACTCACTCCCACTCGATGGTGCCGGGCGGCTTGGAGGTGATGTCGTAGGCGACCCGGTTGACCCCGGCGACCTCGTTGACGATGCGGCTCGACAGCCGCTCCAGCAGCTCGTGGGGGAGCCGAGCCCAGTCGGCGGTCATGGCGTCGTCGCTGGTGACCGCCCGCACGATGATCGGGGCGGCGTAGCTGCGCTCGTCGCCCATGACCCCGACCGAGCGCACGTCGGCGGCCAGCACGGCGAAGGCCTGCCAGATGTCGCGCTCGAGGCCCGCCGCCTTGACCTCCTCGCGCACGATGGCATCGGCCTGACGGAGGGTGGCCAGGCGCTCGGGGGTGACCTCGCCGATGATGCGCACGCCGAGGCCTGGTCCGGGGAAGGGCTGGCGCCACACGATCTCGTCGGGGAGGCCGAGCTCCTCGCCCACCTTGCGCACCTCGTCCTTGAACAGGGTGCGCAGGGGCTCCACCAGCTCGAAGTCGAGGTCGGCGGGCAACCCCCCCACGTTGTGGTGGGACTTGATGCGGGCGGCATCGGGCGTGCCCGACTCGATGACATCGGGGTAGAGCGTGCCCTGCACCAGGAAGCGGGCGTCCTCCAGGCCCTGGGCCGCCACCTCGAACTCCCGGATGAAGCGCTCGCCGATGGCCTTGCGCTTCTCCTCGGGGTCCACCACGCCGGCGAGGCGCTCGAAGAACCGCTCGGCGGCCCGGACGTGGACGAGCTCCATGCCGTGGTGGCGGCGGAAGGTGTCGACCACCTGGTCGCTCTCGCCTTCTCGCATCAACCCGGTGTCGACGTACACGCAGGTGAGCTGGGGGCCGACGGCCTTGTGCACGAGCGCAGCGGCGACCGCCGAGTCGACGCCTCCCGAGAGCCCGCAGATGACCCGCTCGCCGCCGACCTGGGCCCGCACCGCGGCCACCTGGGACTCGATGATCGAGGTCATCGTCCAGGTCGGGCGGGCGCCGCAGATGTCGTGGAGGAACCGCTCGAGCAGCTCCTGGCCCCTCGGCGTGTGGACCACCTCCGGGTGGAACTGCACTCCGTAGATACGCCGACCCGGCGACTCCAGCGCGGCGATGGGCACGTCGGTGGTGCGGGCGGTAGCCACGAAGCCCTCGGGGAGAGCGGCGATGGTGTCCCCGTGGCTCATCCACACCGACTGCTCGGTGGGGAGGTCGAACAGCCCGGAGGGCACATCGACCTCCAGGACCGTTCGTCCGTACTCGCCCCGTCCGGTCGGAGCGACCGCACCACCGAGCTGCTGGGCGAGGAGCTGGGCGCCGTAGCAGATCCCGAGCACGGGGACGGCGAGCTCGAACACGTCGGGGTCGAGACCCGGGGCCCCGGGGACGTGGACCGACTTGGGGCCGCCACTCAGGATCACGCCCACCGGCGCCCGGGCAGCGATCTCGGCGGCGGTGATGGTGTGGGGGACGATCTCGCTGTAGACCCGAGCCTCACGCACCCGCCGGGCGATCAGCTGGGCGTACTGGGCCCCGAAGTCGACGACGAGGACGGTGTCGAAGTCACTCATCGCCGCTCTCCCACGGCACCCCAGCTGAGCCGCTTGTGGCCCCCTCGGCGCATCGACTTCGGAGGGGGAAGTGCCAAGTTCACCCGCTCCGGCCCATTCCGATGCCTTGAGCACGCTGCAGCGCCTTGCCCTCGGTCTGGAGGGCGGGGGCGACCATGACCTCGGCCTTCTGGAACTCCTTGACCGTCTCGTAGCCGCAGGTGGCCATGGAGGTGCGCAGCGCGCCGAACAGGTTGAGCCGGCCGTCGTTCTCCCGCGCCGGCCCGACGAGGATCTCCTCCAGGGTGCCGCGCACGCCGAGCCGCACACGGGTACCGCGGGGCAGGGTCGGGTGGAAGGTGGCCATCCCCCAGTGATGGCCCCGGCCCGGGGCCTCGGCGGCGGCGGCCAGGGGCGAGCCGATCATCACCGCATCGGCCCCGCAGGCAATCGCCTTGGCGATGTCGCCGCCGGTGCTCATCCCCCCGTCGGCAATGACGTGGCAGTAGACCCCGGTCTCGTCCAGATGGCGCATACGGGCTCCCTTGGCGTCGGCCACCGCCGTCGCCTGGGGCACGCCGATGCCGAGCACGCCGCGGCTGGTGCAGGCGTTGCCCGGGCCCACTCCCACCAGAACCCCGGCCGCACCGGTGCGCATGAGGTGCAGGGCGGCGTCATAGGAGGCGCAGCCACCGACCACCACCGGGATGGGCAGCTCACGCACGAACCGCTTGAGGTTGAGCGGCTCGCTCGACTTCGACAGGTGCTCGGCAGTGACCACCGTGCCCTGGATGACGAGGAGGTCGAGCTCGGCCTCGAGCAGGTACGGGGCGAAGGCCTGGGTGCGCTGGGGGGTGACCGAGGCGCAGGAGACGACGCCGGCCTCCCGGATCTGGCGGATGCGGGGGGCGATCAGCTCGAGCTTGACCGGCTCGGCGTAGATCTCCTGCATCCGCAGCGTGGCCTTGTCGGTAGGCAGATCGGCGATCTCGTCGAACAACGGCTCGGGGTCCTCGTAGCGAGTCCACAGGCCCTCGAGGTTGAGCACGCCCACCCCACCCAGGCGGCCGATCTCGATGGCCGTCGCCGGGCTGACCACCCCGTCCATGGCCGAGCCCATCAACGGCAGCTCGAATCGGAAGGCGTCGAGCTCCCAGGAGATGTCGATGTCCTCGGGGTCGCGGGTGCGCCGGCTGGGAACGATGGCGATGTCGTCGAACCCGTAGGCCATCCGGCCCGACTTGCCGATCCCGATCTCCACCTCGGCCACCCGTGTGCCCCCTCGCTCTGCCACCTTCGGAGGGGCCAGTCTAACCCCGGCCCCCTTCCCGATCCGGTGATGGGGGCGCCGCGCCAGCTCCTACGGTCAGGCGCTGGCCTGCTCCTGCTGCACGCTGACCAGCTGCTCCAGCAGCTCGCGCAGCCCGCCGGTCTTGAGGTTGGCCATCACCCGGCCGGGGGTCTCCTCACCCTTCTCCCACTCCATCCACTGGGAGAGGAGCTTCGAGGGGTCAGGCGGCGGGCGGTCCAGCATCGCGGCGAGCCTACTTGCCTCGCCCGGTGCGCTCCTGCAGCTCGTCGATGCGCCGGGACGCCTCCGCCTTGGTCAAGGAGGGATCGAACTCCTCCCCGGCCTCCTGGCTCAACGTCTCCAGGTACGACGCCTGCGCCCCGGTCATGGCCTCGTCACCGGTGACCCAGTCATCCGGATCCTTCTGGACGTTGCTCCCACCCGTGTCGGTCATGCCCCTGCCCTACCCGAGCAGCGACACCACCGAGCACCGCAGGCCGGCACGCGAGACGACCGGCCCTCGCGGGCCGGTCGTCTGGCCAACTCTCGCACTGGCGGAGCCACCGGGGGCACCGACGGAAGGGACCCGTCGTTGACGGTTCCCGGGCGGTGGGGCCCTCAGAACCCCATGCCCCCCATGCCCCCCATGGCCCCCATGCCTCCGCTCATGTCGCCGGGGGCGCCCATGCCGTGCATGGGTGGAAGCTTCGGGTCCTCGGCCGGCTTGTCGGTCACGAGCGCCTCGGTGGTGAGCAGCAGGCTGGCGATCGAGGCGGCGTTCTGCAGGGCCGCCCTGGTCACCTTGGCCGGGTCGATGACCCCCGCCTTGAGCAGGTCCTCGTACTCGCCGGTGAGGGCGTTGAGGCCGATGGAGCCGGTCTCCCGCTCGACCTGCTGCACGGCGATGGCCCCCTCGATGCCGGCGTTCGTGGCGATCCAGCGGGCCGGGGTCGACAGGGCGCTGCGCACGATCGAGGCGCCGGTCGCCTCGTCGCCGGTGAGCTCGAGCGCGGCGACGGCGGTGCGGGCCCGGACCAGAGCCGTGCCCCCACCAGGCACCACACCCTCCTCGATGGCGGCGCGGGTGGCCGACAGGGCGTCCTCGATGCGGTGCTTCTTCTCCTTGAGCTCGACCTCGGTGGCGGCGCCGACCTTGACCACGGCCACGCCGCCGGCCAGCTTGGCCAGTCGCTCCTGCAGCTTCTCGCGGTCCCAGTCGGAGTCGGTGTCCTCGATCTCGCGCTTGAGCTGGCTGATGCGACCCTTGACGTCGTCGTCGCTGCCGCCGCCGTCGATCACCGTGGTGGTGTCCTTGGTGACGACCACCTTGCGGGCGGTGCCCAGCAGATCGAGGGTGGTGTTCTCGAGCCTGAGGCCGACGTCTTCGGAGATGACTTGGCCGCCGGTCAGAATGGCCATGTCCTGGAGCATGGCCTTGCGCCGCTCACCGAAGCCGGGCGCCTTGACCGCGACCGAGGTGAACGTCCCCCGGATCTTGTTGACCACCAGGGTGGCCAGCGCCTCCCCCTCGACGTCCTCGGCGATGATCAGCAGCGGCTTGGCCGACTGCATGACCTTCTCGAGCACCGGCACCAGCTCGTGCACCGAGCCGACCTTGCCGTTCACCAACAGCAGGTAGGGGTCCTCGAGGACCGACTCCTGGCGCTCCTGGTCGGTCACGAAGTAGGGCGACAGGTAGCCCTTGTCGAACTGCATGCCCTCGGTGAAGTCGAGCTCCATGCCGAAGGTGTTCGACTCCTCGACGGTGACCACGCCGTCCTTGCCCACCTTGTCGATGGCATCGGCGATGACGTTGCCGATGGCCGAGTCGGCGGCCGAGATAGAGGCCACCTGGGCGATCTCCGACTTGTCGTCGACCTCCTTGGCCTGGTCCTTGATCGATGCGACGGCAGCCGCCACCGCGGTGTCGATGCCCCTCTTGAGGGCCATGGGGTTGGCCCCGGCGGCGACGTTGCGCAGGCCCTCCTTGACCAGGTACTGGGCCAGCACGGTGGCGGTGGTGGTGCCGTCGCCGGCGATGTCGTTGGTCTTGGTCGCCACCTCCTTCACCAGCTGGGCACCCATGTTCTCGAAGGGGTCGTCGAGCTCGATCTCCTTGGCGATCGAGACACCGTCGTTGGTGATGGTGGGGGCGCCGAACTTCTTCTCGAGGACCACGTTGCGGCCCTTGGGACCGAGGGTGACCTTGACGGCGTTGGCCAGGCGGTCGACACCGGCTTCGAGCGAGCGGCGCGCCTGCTCTTCGAACTTGAGCATCTTGGACATGGCGGTCCCTACTTCTTCACGGTGGCGAGGACGTCGCGGCTCGACAGGATGAGGAGGTCCTCACCGTCGAGGGTGTACTCCGTCCCGCCGTACTTGCTGTAGACGACGATGTCGCCCTTCTCGATCCCAAGGGGGATCACCTCGCCGGTCTGCTCCGAGCGCCGGCCGGGGCCGACGGCGAGCACCTCGCCCTGCTGGGGCTTCTCCTTGGCGGTGTCGGGGATCACCAGACCGCTGGCCGTGGTCTCTTCGGACTCACCGGGCCGGACGACGATGCGGTCGTCGAGGGGCTTGAGCTTCATCTGCGCCTCCGTGGGGGATGTTCGCTGGGACCGTTCGCACTCGAGGGGGCGGTCACAGGAAGACCGTTAGCACTCTCGGGTGTCGAGTGCTAACGATAGGCGAAGGTGGCACGGGCCACAACCCTCTGGGGAGATGACCGGGGGCGAGACCGTTCCACCGACGGCCGGCGGTGGCATCGACCGAGGAAGCGCGGCACGCCCCCGCTCGGTCTCAGGCCACCGGCAAGCGGAGGTTCGGTTGGGCGCCGGCGTCGAGCCCGGTGGGGCCATCGTTCTTCAGCCGCCACCACCCGGCGGCGGCGACCATGGCGGCGTTGTCGGTGCACATCGACCGGCTGGGCAGGAAGCACTCGAAGCCTTCGCCGGCGCAGGCGTCGAGGAGCCGCTCCCGCAGCAGCGAGTTGGCGGCCACCCCGCCGCCGATGCACACCCGGCTCACCCCGGCGTGGCGCGCCGCCCGGAGGGTCTTGGCCACGAGCACGTCGACCACCGCCTGTTGGAAGCTGGCGGCGACGTCGTCGGTGGCCACGTCGGGATGGCGACGCACGTGGGTGACCACCGCCGTCTTGAGCCCCGAGAAGCTGAAGTCGTACCCCTGGTCGAGCATGGCCCGGGGGAAGTCGATGGCGGTCGGGTCGCCGGTCAGCGCGGTGCGGTCGATGGCCGGGCCGCCGGGGTACCCGAGGCCGAGAAAGCGTGCCACCTTGTCGAACGCCTCACCGGCGGCGTCGTCGATGGTCGAGCCCAGCAGGCGGTAGCGGCCGTGGTCATCAACGGCCACGAGCAGCGTGTGGCCCCCCGACACGAGCAGCGCCACCATCGGCGGCTCGAGCGCCGGTTCGTCGATGAATGAGGCGTAGAGGTGGGCCTCGAGGTGGTTGACGCCGACGAACGGGACGCCCCACACCAGGGCCAGGGCCTTGGCGGCAGCCAGGCCCACGAGCAGGGAGCCGACCAGCCCAGGGCCGACGGTCGCGGCGACCGCATCGAGGTCTTCGCCGCCAACCCCCGACTCCACCAGGGCCTCGGCCACGACGGGGCCGAGCAGCTCGACGTGGGCTCGGCTGGCGATCTCGGGCACGACGCCGCCGAAGCGGGCGTGGAGGTCGACCTGGCTCGACACCACCGACGAGCGCACGTCGACGCCGCGGGCGACGACCGCCGCCGCCGTCTCGTCACAGCTGGTCTCGATGCCGAGCAGCACGTCGGCGTCGCTCATACGTCTCCTCCTGTCGTGCCCGCAGCCGAGAGGCGGGCGGCGATGGCCTTCAACCGCTCGGCGTAGGCGGGCTCGCTGACGTCGTGGGCCCACATGATCAGGGCGTCCTCGTTGGTCTCGGCGTAGTAGCCGGGGCGCACCCCGGCGGGGACGAAGCCGAAGCGGCGGTACAGGGCCTGGGCGCCGAGGTTGCCCATCCGCACCTCGAGGGTGAGCCCGGAGCACCCCTGGTCGAGACCCCACTCGACGAGGGCGAGCAGGAGCCGGCTCCCCACCGACCGGCGCTGCCAGGCCGGGTCGACGGCGAGGGTGGTCACGTGGCCCTCGCCGGCGCCGACCATCACGCCCCCGTAGCCGACGACCGCCCCTGCCGCCCGGGCGACCAGGTAGCGGCGGTTCGTCGCCGCGAGCTCGGAGAGGAAGAGCCCGATCGACCACGGCCGGGGGCACACCGCCCCTTCGATGCGGGTCACCGCTCTCAGGTGGCGGCGGCGCATGTCGACGATGCGGACGTTCGGGCCGGACGTGTCGGGGCCAGCGTGGGGGACCACTGCCATGGCGTCCTCCTCGGCCCGCATCACGCCAGGAACGGCGGCGCCGGAGTGGCGGCCGACCGCTCCCGGGTCTGCCAGTTGATCTCGGCGTCGGCCTTGCGCAAGTAGACGGGGGTCAGCTCCCAGGGGTTGACGAACTCCTCCCGCAGGGCCTGGGCGTGGGCCAGCTGCACCAGCGACCCGGCCGAGGGGTGCGCCCACCCGGCATCGCCGATGTCGACCTTGATCAGCTTCTCGAGGGCGTCGGCGTAGCGCAGCGCCCCGTCGCCCACGGCCAGGCACTCCTCACCGGTGGCCAGGATCTCCGAGCACAGCTCCTCGGGCCGGCCCACCCGGTGCTCTGACAGCCGCTGCACGCCCCCGGGAACCTGGCGGTAGAAGGCGTAGAACACCTCACCCCGGGCGGCGTCGACCACGGACACGATGCGCCGCGGGGTCCAGCGCGCCGGGAAGGCCAGCAAGTCGAGGCTGGAGACGCCGATCACGGGGACACGCAGGGCCGTCGCCATGGCCTTGGCCGTGATCACCCCGACGCGCAGGCCGGTGAACAGGCCCGGGCCCACGTCGACGGCGACGGCGCCGATCTCATCGAGTTCGATCCCCGCTTGGCGGGCGATGAAGTCGATCGCCGGCACGAGGGTCTCGGCGTGACGGCGCCCCTTGGCGGCGTGGAACGAGGTCAGCACCCCCTCATGGGCACCGATGGCGCAGCCGACCTGGGCGGTGGCGGTCTCGATACCAAGGATCAGCACGTCGCAACCCACCCCAGAGGTCCGGTGGCATCAGGCCCGCCACAGGCGCCCCTCGCCCCGGGCTGTTCGGCGGACACGGGCACGGCAGGTCCGTGGTGAGGGCCCGCAGCGGGCCCGGCGACCGAACTCCCCCATCTGCTCACCGAGACCTCCCCGCCAGCCGACCGGGCTCCTCGGCCTCGACCGCTGCGACCACCTGGTGCAGCTTTTCGTCTCGTGAGGACCATCGCGAGCCCACCGGGCGCAACGCCACCGTCCGCTCGCTGTCGGCCTCTCCGTAGTCGAGCCTGACCTCGAGGAACTCCGCCGGCAGCGCCGGTGCCACCACGTCACCCCACTCGATGACGGTGACACCCCCGTCGTCGATCATCGTCGCCAGATCAAGGTCGAGCGCCTCCTGCAGGCGCTCGAGGCGGTAGACGTCGACGTGGTGCATGGTGAGGCGACCGGTGTAGCTGCGCACCAGGGTGAAGGTAGGGCTGGTGACGGGCTCGTCGATCCCCAGGCCGGCGGCGAAGCCTTGGGCGAAGGCGGTCTTACCCGTGCCGAGGTCACCCGCGAGCAGCACGACATCACCGGGCTCGGCGACGGCGGCGAGGGCCGCGCCCAGCGCCCGCGTCTGCCCAGCGTCGGTGGTGGCGGTGGTGAGGGTCATCCCGCCGGGCTCCCGACCGACGAGGCGGCGGCCAGTGCCAGCTTGGCCCGCACCAGGTCGCCCCGCATGGCGGCCATGACGCCGGGGCTCCCCCGAAGCGCGGCCGAGGGGTGGTACGTGGGGATCAGCTGGCGGCGGTTCCAGGGGTAGGCCCGCCCCCGGAGCTTGGTGATGCCATCGCCCCGGCCGAGCAGCGCCCTGGTGGCCACGTTGCCGAGGGTGACCACGACCCGGGGATCGACGCGGTCGATCTGGGCGTCGAGCCAGGGCCGGCACGCCGCCATCTCCTCCGGTCGGGGATCACGGTTGCCGGGTGGTCGGCACTTGACGACGTTGGCGACGTAGACGTCAGCCCGGCTCAGGCCCATCTCCTCGGCGATGAGACGGTCGAGCAGCTTCCCGGACCGGCCGACGAAGGGAAGCCCGGCAGCGTCCTCGTCGGCGCCGGGGCCTTCTCCCACGAACATCAGGCCGGCACCGGGGTCACCCCTTCCGAACACGACCTGGGTGCGCCCGCCAGCCAGGGGGCAACGGGTGCAGGTGCTGGCGTCGGCGGCGATGACCTCGAGGTCGGACACGGCGAAGACGATGGTAACCGTGGCGGCGTTCGTCCTAGACGTAGCGGCGGGGCACGCGCGGCGAGATGCCGCACACCACCTCATAGGAGATGGTCCCGAGGCGCTCCGCCCACTCCTCGGCCCCGATGCGGCGTCCGTGCTGCTCGCCGATCAGGACCACCTCGTCTCCAGGACGGGCGACGACGCTGCCGGGCGAGCCCGCCGGCCCGCAGTCGACCAGGAGCTGGTCCATGGTGACGGTTCCCACCATGGGCCGGCGGCGGCCCGAGACGAGCACCTCGCCGCCCACCTCGGACAGGCGGCGGGCCACGCCGTCGGCGTAGCCGAGGGGGACGGTGGCCACCACCGAGTCGGCCTCCAGCCGATGGCGCAACCCGTACGACAACGCGTCACCGGCGGGCACGATCTTCACCAGCGAGACCCGCGCCTTGAGGGCCAGGGCGGGGCGCAGCTGGAGCCGTCCGTGGAGGGCGGGGCTGGGGTCGAGGCCGTAGACGGTGATGCCACAGCGGACCAGGTCGTGACGCAGCCCGGGGTGGTCGAGGGTGGCGGCGGAGTTGGCGGCATGCACCATCGGCACGGAGATGCCGGCGCCCCGCAGCGACGCCAGCACGGCGTCGAAGCGCTGGGCTTGGGTCCTGGTGAAGGGGTGGCCCGGCTCGTCGGCTACCGCACAGTGGGTCCACACCGCCTCGAGCACGAGCGCGGGCTGCCCGGCGACGGCGAGGGCCAGGGCGAGGGCGTCGGCGGGGTCGGCGCCCACCCGGTGCATCCCCGTGTCGACCTTGAGGTGGACCGGCAGCGGCGGGGCGCCGGCCCGGGCCACGGCTTTGGCGAACCCGGTGATGACCTCGGGGCGGTACAAGGTGGGTCGCAACCCGAGGGCGACGACGTCGTCGAGCTCGTCGTGGGAAGGCTCCGACAGCACCAGGATGGGGGCGTCGATGCCGGCGTCTCGCAGCACCGCCGCCTCACCGACCATGGCGACGGCCAGCCACGACGCCCCGGCGCCGAGCGCTGCCCTCGCCACCGGCACCGACCCGTGCCCGTAGCCGTCGGCCTTGACCACGGCGCACACCACCGCCGGTGCCGCCAGCGTCGCCAGCGCCGCCACGTTGGCCGCCACCGCGCCGAGGTCGACCTCCACCCAGGCCGGCCGCTTGGACCTCTCATCGGGAGGCGCCGACGGGTAACGCTCACCGACCAGGGAACCCGAGCTCACGAGCCGGCGCCGATCACCGCCCGGAGGATGTCCCCACGGGCGATGATGCCCACCAGTCGGCCGTCCCTCGTCACCGGCAACCGGCTCACCCCGTGCTCGTGCATGAGCGTGGCTGCTCGCTCGAGGGTGTCGTCCTCGCCACACGAGACGGGATCGGGATGCATGACGTCGCCCACGGTGGCACCCACCGCCCGGCGGAGATCCTCCTCGAAGCGCCGGTGCGACGACGGCAGCTCGAGGTAGGCGCCGAACAGCGAGATCACGGTGGGGTAGTGCAGCTTGGTCTCCTGCACGAGCAGGTCGCCGCTGCTGAGCATCCCCACCAGGCGGCCGTCGGCGTCGAGGACCGGCCCCCCGTCGACGTCGCGCTCGACCAGGCGCCGGGTGGCGTCTTGCACCGACTCGTCGGGCGTGAAGGTGACCACGTCGGTGGACATGACCGATCGGACGAGCGTGGAGCGGGGCATTCGCGGCCTACCAGGCTAGGAGGTGGTCGAAGGCGACGGGGACGAGGTCGGGCAGGTCACCCGCCACCAGTCCCCGCTGCCAGCCTAGAGCGGCGGCCCACCCGTGGACAGCGGCGCCGGCGGCGGCCGCCCGCAGGGGGCCCAGGCCCTCGGCCAGCAAGGCGGCGATGATCCCCGACAGCACGTCGCCGGTGCCGGCGGTGGCGAGCCGGGGGCTGCCGGCGGTGGTGACCAACACCTCGCCGCCAGGATCGGCAACCACCGTCGTCGGGCCCTTCAGCAGCACCACCGCCCCGGTGCCACCCGCCAGCTCCCTTGCCGCGCCCAGCCGGTCGGGTCCGGGAGGAGCGCCGGCGAGGCGGGCGAACTCGGCGTCGTGAGGGGTGAGGACCGTGGTGCCGGCCAGGCCGCTCGGTCGCTCGCCCAGCGCGTGGAGGGCGTCCCCGTCGACGACCAGGGGCAGCGGGCAGCCCTCCACCAGGCGGCGGACCTCGGCGGCGGCGCTGGGCTCGCGACCCAGCCCGGGGCCGACCATCACCGCCCGGAACCGGTGGAGACCCTCGAGCACGGTGGCGGCCCACGCCTCGGCCGGGAGGGCGACCCCCACCGCTTCCACCGGCGCCCCTGCCCCCGGTTCGCTCCCGGGGATGCTGAGCCGGAGGTAGCCGGCGCCCCCCCGCTGGGCGCCTCGGACAGCCAGGGTGGCGGCACCGGTCATGCCTGGGCTGCCGGCGATCACCCATACCGCCGAGCGCCACTTGTGGGCGTCGGGAGGAGGGGAGGGCAGCCACGAGACCACGTCCGGACCGGTCACCAGGTGGGCTCGGGCGAGTGCCCTCACATCGAGGCCGATGTCGACCACGCGAACGTCCCCGGCCAGCACTCGCCCGGGGCCCGACACCAGACCGGGCTTGAGAGCGGCAAAGGTCACGGTGCGCTCGGCGGGGAGCACCCCGTCGCCGGCCTCACCGGTGCGCCCATCGACCCCGCTCGGGATGTCGACGGCGAGGACCGGGGCTCCTCGGGTGGCGGGGGGCTGCCATCGGCCCCGGAACCCCGTGCCGTACGCTGCGTCGACCACGAGGTCGCAGGCGGGTACGGCCGGTGGGAGAGCGGCGGCATCGAGCGTCGCCACCCGGACCCCCCGCCGCTGCAGACGGCGAGCCGCGTCACGCCCGTCCGCCCCGTTGTTGCCCTTGCCGGCCACCACCACCACCCGCCGGCCGTAGGTGCCCCCCAGCAGCTCGACCGCGCTCCTCGCCACCGCCGCTCCTGCCCGGGAGATGAGCACCTCGACGGGCTCGGGCGCGGCCGCGTCGGCGGCACGCATCTCCTCAGGGGTGAGGATGGGCATCATCGGCGAATTGTCCCCCAACCCCGCTCTGGTTAGCCTGCCCCGCCGTGAGCGATGCCCGACGGCTGCACCGGCGCCAGTTGCTCTGGCAGGGCCTGGTGGGTGCGGGCGTGCTGGCGGTGGGGCCGGCGGTCCTGCGGGCGGCGTCCACCCCGGTCGCCGACCTCGGCCGCCTCCAGCTCGCCGCCGCGTCGGTGGCGCCCCCGCCGATCGTCACCCGGGCCCAATGGGGGGCCGACGAGTCACTGCGCGGCGGCAGGCCGGACTTCGCTCCCCTCAACCGGGCCATCGTCCACCACACCGTCACCGCCAACCACGAGCCTGATCCGGCGGCGCGGGTGCGGGCCATCTACGAGTACCACGTGCGGGGCAACCGGTGGTCCGACATCGGCTACAACTTCCTCGTGGACCCCTCGGGGCGCATCTACGAGGGGCGCTCGGCCGGCGGTGGCGGGCCCTTCGGCGAGGACGGGTCGGGCCGGAGCGTCATCGGAGCCCACGCCGAGGGTCACAACACCGGCAGCGTCGGCATCGCCCTGCTCGGCACCTACTCAGGCGCAGCCGTCGTCCCCACCGGGCCGGCACTCGAGGCGGTGGCCGCCCTCGTGGCCTGGAAGTTCGGCACCCGGGGCATCGACCCCACCGGGGCCGGGGCCCTCATCGGCCACCGGGACGTCGTGTCCACCGGGTGCCCGGGGGAGGGGCTGTACCGGCGGCTCGCCGAGCTGCGCCTGGCCGCCGCAGCCCGCATCGCCGCCGCCTCCCGACCGGCGGACGACGACGACGGCGACGGCGACGGCGACGGCGACGGCGGGATCGTCGAGGAGCTGCTCGACCCCGTGGGCGGCCTGCTCGGCTGAGCGGGCTTCGGCGACCCTCTACAGGGCGACGGCGACGGCCTGGGCCAGGTGGCTGGTGTGGGTGAGGGTGAGGTGCCACGCCCCCACCCCCGCTCGCTCGGCCAAGGCGGCGGCCTGGCGGTGGAGGCGCAGGGACGGAGCCCCGGAAGGAGCCCGCACCACCTCCACGTCTCGCAGGGAGAAGGATCCCAGGCCCACCTGGAGGGCTTTCATCACCGCCTCCTTGGCGGCGAAGCGGGCCGCCAGCGGTTCGACCGGATCGCGGCGACGATCGGCGTCGGCGCGCTCGGCGTCGGTGAAGAGCCGCTCGGCCAACCGGGGGGTCCGGGCCAGCGCCAGGCGGAAGCGGTCGACGTCGACGAGATCGGCGCCGATGCCGATCACCGCGCCCGTCGCCGCCAACGCTGGGCGAGCACGTGGACGGGCTGGGTCAACAGCTCGACGATCGGCACCTCGCCCAGCACCTCGTCGGCGAAGGTCGGCTCGGTCTCGGTGACGGCGTCGACGAGGGCGGCGTAGCGGCCCTGGTAGCCCTCGAGCACGGCCCGGGCGTCACCGGGGGAAAGCCGGTCGGCGAAGCGGACGTGCAACAGGACCAGGCCGACGGCGCGGTTCCTCTCGATCTCTGGCGCGATCACCACCGTGCGCCCGTCGCTGGCCCCGATCGCCACCGTGACCTCCCGCTGGGTAGCCACCCGGTGTTTGGTTCCTCTGAGCACGCCGTCGACTTCGGCGCGGGAGACGAGCCCGGCGGCAACGCCTCCCTTGTCGAGGACCTCGATCCTCCCCGCCCCGGCCAGATCCCCGTGGATGCGGTAGCGGGTGTGGCCCACGACCTCGGTGATCGCCGGCCCGAGGGCGGCCAGGGTGCGCAGGGACCGGTACCCGAGCCGGTCGCGCTCGCCCCCGGCGGCCAGGACCTCCCGCACCAGGGGGGCGCCGAGCAGCGCACCTTCCGATCGCGAGATGCCCACCGTCACCGTCTTGGCCTGGTGCTTGATGGCGTCGATGGGACGGGTGAGCGCATCGATCGCCCGGGTCAAGGCATTCGTCAGGTCCTCGACGACCACGCTCGGCAGGCCGAGCTTGCCGTAGTCGAGCTCGTAGGCCTCGAGCGAGGACAGCCCGGTGGCATAGCGCAGCAGTAACGCCAGATCCAAGGCGTTCGCCGCCGGCAGGTGGCCGTCGTAGGCCCCGCTGCGCAGGCCCTCGAGGATCCGCCGAGCGACGGGCGCGAGCACCGGCGCCAGGCGCTCGAGCAGGGCGGTGGCATCGTCGGCCGAGCTGAGGGCAGCCTCGATCGCCGCTCGGGCCTGGCGCAGCACGAGGGCCTGCTCGTCGATGGCGAGCGCCGCTCCGTAGCCGAACAGGTGCCCGGCCATGGCCGAGAGCACGAAGGCCAGCGCTGGATGCACGGGCGGCACGGCGACGGTGGCCACGGCGGCGGGGAACTCCTGGCCCTCGGTGGCGACCACCACCGGGACGGCCTTGTGGGCCCGGTAGATGGCGACCTCCTTGGCCACGTCGTCGGCGTTGGGACCCGCCAACCCCGCAGCGCACACGAACACCAGGGGCTCCGAGGACAAGTCGATGTGCTTCTTGTCCTCGGTGGCGTCACAGGCGATCGACTTGTAGCAGAGCTCGGAGAGCTTGATGCGGACCTCGGCGGCGGCGACCCCGTTGGCACCGTTGCCGACCACCGCCCACGCCGATCTGGGGGGGGCGTGGCGGGCAGCGGCGGCGGCGATGTGCTCACGCTGGGCGAGCACCGACTCCATGGCGAGGGGCAGGCGGCGCAGGCCGTCGAGGATCGCCGAGGCCCGGGCCCGATCGGCGCACCCGAGGGCGTCGGCGATGCCCTCGGCCAAGAGGAACCCGGCGGCCACCTGGGCGTAGAAGGCCTTGGTCGAGGCGACGCTCATCTCGACGTCACGGCCGTCGGAGGTGAACAGCACCCCGTCGGCCTTCTCCACCAGGTCGCTGTTGCGGCGGTTGACGATGGCCACCACCGCCGCTCCCCGAGCCCGCACCAGGTCGACGGTGCGATTGGTGTCGGTCGTGGTCCCCGACTGGCTGACGGGCACGACCAGCGCGTCGGACATGTCGTCGTCGAGGGCGAAGCCCGACAGCTCGGTGGCGAGCACGGCCTCGACGCGAAGGCTCGAGCGGCTGCACGCCCCGGCGATGGCCGAGGCCACGCTCTGCCCGGCGACGGCGGCGGTGCCTTGGCCGATGACGACCACCCTGGTGACGGAGCCGTCGGCCAGCGCCTTGCGCACCGCTACCGGCAGCACCTCGTCGCCGAGGACGACGCCGAGGCGCCCGGGGCCACCCTCGATGCGGCCCCTGATGGTCCGGGCCCACGACTGCGGGGCTTCGGAGAGCTCTTTGAGCAGGTAGTGACGGAAGGAACCCCGGTCGATGTCGCGGGTGGTCACCTCGGCGGTGTGGACGTCGTCGGCGCTGAACGGCAACGGCGTGCCGTTGTAGGACCAGCGGTGCAGCGCCTCCAGCCCGGCGCCGTCACCGTCGAGGGCGATGACCTGGCCCCGCACCCCGGAGGGGCCGAAGCCGGCGTCGCCGTCCATGCGCACGTACATCCGGGTCTCCCCCACCACCCCATAGGGCTCGGAGGCGACCACGTAGGCATCGTCGGCCAGCCCCACGTAGAGGGCCTGCCCACTACCTCTCAGCGCGAGCAGGAGGCGGTGTGGCGCCTCGGCGGTGCTGGCGGCGATGGCAAGCGACCCGTCGAGCTCGGCCACGGCCGTGCGGAAGGCCGCTTCGGCGCCTTCCCCGGCGGCCATCCGGCGCGACACCAGGGCGGGCACGACCTTCGTGTCGCACGTGACCTCGATCGGGATGCACAACCGGTGGCGACTCCGCAGCTCGCCGTGGTTGTCGACGTCCCCGTTGACGGCGACGGTGACGTAGGGCCCTCCGTGACCGCCCTCGCCCTCCTCCTCGTGGTTGAGCGGGTGGGCGTTGGCCTCCGACACGATGCCCACACTGGCCCACCTGGTGTGGCCGAGGACGGTGACGCGGGCGCCCGGAGCAGCCAGGGCGCGGTGCAGGAGGTGGTCGGCGGCGATGGCCTGGCGCAAGGCCCGGGTGTTGTCGCCCAGCTCGCCGATCTCCGCCGCCGCCTTGTACACCAGGCTCAGGCACCCCAGCGGGGTGCGGACCGACCCCGAGGTGAACAGGGGATCATCAGCGCGGGCGGCGACCAGCTCGGCGACGGCGGGATCGGCCAGATCCAGGCCGTGCCCGTCGACGAGCAGGTGCAGGCCAGCCGAATCGCGTCCCCGCACCTCGAGACGGTCGAGGGCCGCCAGCGCCGTCTGCACCGAGGTGAAGCCGGCCATGGCAGCATCGCCGGCGCCTGGCCCGGCGAGGTCGGCGACGGCCCGGGCCGACGCCAGTCGGTCCTCGGCGACGGCCCAACGGACGTCCCGGAGCCTGATCAGCGCGGCGTTGACCGCCTCCAAGGCCCTTCCGGTCAGGGCGAGGGCGCCGGTGTCGATCTCGTGGTCGAGGTCGTCGATGCGGATGGCCAGGCGGTGGGCGACGTCGGCCAGCTCCTCGGCCACGTCGGGGTGGGCCACGAGGAATCGGGTGCCGGCCACCCCGCGCAACCGGGAGTCGAGGACCTCCAGGGCCTCGGCCGCCCCCTCGATGGCCTCCACCGGGTGCTCGCCGTCGGAAAGGACCGCCTCCGCTCTCGCCGCCAGCCCGCGAACCTCAGCGATCGGCGGGGTCGGCCGGTCGCACGGCCGGCGGACGACGGCGACGATCCCGCACATGCGACCGCAGACTACCGGGGCCCGGCCGAGCTCCCCGTCACCGGGAGCGTCGGCACGGCTGGGTCCCGGCTCACCTTCGAGCTGCCCGCTCGACGGCGAGGGCCAGGCGCTCGGTGAGGCGTTCGGCCTGGTCGAGGGTGGGAGCCTCGACCATGACCCGCACCACCGGCTCGGTGCCGCTCGGACGCACGACGACCCGACCGGCGTCACCCAGCTCGGCCTCGACGGCGGCGAGCTCGGCGGCCACCGTGGTGCCAGGGTCGGGTTCGCCCCGAGGCACCGGGACGGCCCGGAGGACCTGGGGGAGGCGGGTCATCGCCGACGCTGCCAGCTCGGCCAGGGTTCGTCCCGAGCGGTGCACCACCTCGGCGACGAGGAGGCCGGTGAGCAGCCCATCGCCGGTCGTGGCCAGGTCGCGCAGGATCACGTGGCCGGACTGCTCCCCGCCGAGCGACCAGCCCCCCTCCTCCAGCGCGGCCAGCACATGGCGGTCGCCTACCGGCGTCTCCACCACCGAGATGCCGTGGTCGGCCAGGCCCCGGCGGAGCCCAAGGTTGGCCATGACGGTCACCACCACCGTGGCACCCCGCAGCCGCCCTCGCTCCTGCAGGTCGACAGCGAGCACGGCGATGAGCTGATCGCCGTCGACCAGGTGGCCCTCGTGGTCGACGGCGAGCACCCGGTCGGCGTCGCCATCGAGGGCCAGGCCGAGGTCGGCGGCCTGGTCGATCACCGCCCGGCACAGCGCCTCGGGGTGGGTGGAGCCGCAACCGGCGTTGATGTTGAACCCGTCGGGCTCGGCGTGGATCACGGTCACCTTGGCCCCGGCCCGAGCCAGGACCTCGGGGCCGATGACCGAGGCGGCGCCGTGGGCGGGATCGATCACGATCGACAGGCCGTCGAGGCCACGTCCGTCCAGCGCCGCCCTCAGCACGTGCTCGCCGTAGTCGAGGATGGCCTCGGGGCGGTCGGTGACGGTGCCCATGGCCCTACCACCGACGGGATCGATGCCGGCGCCGGCCGGACCGACCAGGGCGTCGAGCCGGCGCTCGAGGCGGGACTCGGCCGCGTCCGACAGCTTGTGGCCACCGGGTGCGAACAGCTTGATGCCGTTGTCGGAGAAAACGTTGTGGGAAGCCGAGATCACCGCCCCGGGCACGTGCTCGACGGCCGAGATGTGGGCGACCCCGGGCGTGGGGATCACCCCCAGCCGCTCCACGTGCAGGCCCTGTGCCGCCAGTCCGGCGGCGAGGGCGGACTCCAACATCGGCCCCGAGCGGCGGGTGTCGCGACCGATGACGAAGCGCTGCCCCAACTCGAGGTCGAGGGCGAGGGCGGTCGCCCGCCCGATGGCCACGGCGAGCTCGGGCGACAGCTCGGTGTCGCTCCCCCGGATCCCGTCAGTGCCGAAGCGAAGGGTCAAGACCAGAGGCGGTCCACGCCTAGCGCCGGCGGCCTGGCTCGCCGGCCACGCCCGCCGCCGGCAGCAGACCGCCCGATCGGCGGAGGTGCTTCCACCGGGGCAAGTCGCCGGACACCGGCGCCGCCGAAGGTGGCCTCACCTGGCTGGCGACCCGGCGAGCGCAGCGAGCCGCGTGAGTGTCCAGCGCGGCGGCCGTCCGGCTGCTCCGGACGGCCGGAGCACGATCGGGCTGGGCCGAACGGAGCGAGCAAAGCGAGCGAGTGAGGTCGAAAGACCTCACCGCTTGGAGTACTGGGGCGCCTTCCGGGCCTTCTTCAGCCCGTACTTCTTGCTCTCCTTCTCACGGGCGTCGCGGACCAAGAAGCCGGCACGCTTGAGGGCGGCACGCAGGTCGGGGTCGAGGCTGATCAGCGCCCGGGAGATCGCGAGGCGCAGGGCTCCGGCCTGGCCGGTGGTACCTCCGCCGTCCATGGTGACGTCGACGTCGTACACCTCCTCCGTCGAGGTCAGCCGCAGGGGCTCGGTGACGATCATGCGATGGGTCTCCGACGGGAAGTAGTTGTCCAGGCCCCGTCTGTTGACGGTGATGGTGCCGGTCCCGGGCCGCAGGCGGACCCGGGCGACCGCCTGCTTGCGACGACCGGTGGCCTGGATGAGGGGCTTGCCGGCCATGTCAGCCCTTCCCTTGCGTGGTGGCGGGCGGCTGGCTGCGGGCCGACGGGAGCTCGAGGACGGCCGGGCGCTGGGCGGCGTGGGGGTGGGTGGGACCGGCGTGCACCTTGAGCTTGCGCAGCATCGATCGGCCCAGCCGGCCCTTCGGGAGCATGCCCCGGACGGCCCGGCGTACCACGTCCTCGGGACGCCGGGCCAGCAGGTCCGCCGTGCGCTCCTGGCGGAGGCCACCCGGGTAGCCGCTGTGGCGGTAGACCACCTTCTTGTCGGCCTTGCCCGAGGTCAGCACCACCTTGGCGGCGTTGATCACGATCACGTGGTCGCCGGTGTCGAGGTGGGGTGCGAAGATCGGCTTGTGCTTGCCCCGCAGCACCCGGGCGACCTCGGTGGCCAGGCGCCCGAGCACCAGGCCCTCGGCGTCGACCACGTGCCAGGCGCGGGTGATGTCGTCGTTGGTCGGGGAGAACGTACGCACGAGACCCTCTCGGGATCGACAGCTGCTTGAACCGACCAGCCTACTGCGACTTGCCCTCGGCCCCCCAATCCGGTCCTCGCCCAGCGGGAGGCGCGGCGGGCGGGGGACCGGTGGGCAACCCTCCGGTCGTCGGTGGAGGCGATGGCGGCGGGGCCGGCGCGGAAGGGCGCGAGGACGCCATCCGGTCGGGGCGGGGGCTGCGCTGCAACTCCCGGTAGGCCCAGGCGGCGCCGGCACTGGCCACCAGCAGTGAGCCGAGGTCGACCAACAGCGCCGCCAGCCTGGGCCGGGGGTCGATGACGTACTCCTGGCCGCCGAGGTCAGCGAGGAGCCGTACCAGCACGAGCAGCACGAGCGAGGCACCCACCGCCGACGCTCCGCACAGCACCGCCCTGGTCGCCGCCTGGTGCCCCCGAGGGGAGCCGGCTTCGACCAACCGGGAGAGCAGCACGGCCAGCGGCACGACCGTGACCACCGGCAGGTCGATCAGACGAGTGCCGAGCCGGAGGCGATCGAGCAGGCCGATCTCGGCCACCACGCCGAGGTCGGGTGAGGACACGCTGGCCATGGTGACCACCTCGGCGAGCACGATCAGCCCGGCGGCCCCGACGAGCGCCAGGGCCACCACCAGCCTCGGTGGAATCGCCTGCTCGCTCACCGGCTCAGCCTCCCACGACGGTGTCGTCGGTGGCGTACACCACCTCCCACAGGCACAGGCCGTGGGCGGGAGCGAGTTGGCCGGCCCGGGCCCGCCGGCGCGACTCGAGGATGCCCCGCATCTCGCCCGCCCGTTTGCGGCCGGCCCCCATCTCCACCAGGGTGCCGACCACGCTCCGGACCATCTGGTGGCAGAACGAGCTGGCCTCGATGGCGAAGCGGAGCCGGCCGTCGCCGAGGTCGTGCCAGCCGGCGCCGAGGACCCGGCGGACCAGGCGCGGTGGCGCCACGTCGGGTTTGACCTTGGGCGGCCGGCAGAACGCGGAGAAGTCGTGCTCCCCTACGAGCGGATCACACGCCAGGCGCATGGCCGCCAGGTCGAGCGGGGCCTCGACGTGCCAGGTGGTGGCGGCGAGGAAGGGGTCGGGCTCAGGGCGGTTGAGCACGGTGTAGCGATAGCGCCGGGCCCGAGCCGAGCGCCGGGCGTCGAAGGTGTCGGGGACGCTGTCCGCCTCCCGCACGACGATGCGGGGAGCGCACTGGCGGTTCAGCGAGCGCTGGAGCGCCGCCACGTCGAGCGGCTGCCGGGTCGTGTCGAACGACACCACCTGTCCCCACGCGTGCACCCCGGCGTCGGTGCGCCCCGCACAGGTGAGCACCACCGGGTGCCCGAGCACTCGCTCCAGGGCGGCGCCGAGGGTCCCCCCCACCGTCTCCACGCCGACGTTGGCGGCGAACCCGGAGAACCCGCGCCCGTCGTAGGCGACGACGAGCCGGACCCTCACGA
The DNA here is from genome assembly GCA_016781135.1 of Actinomycetota bacterium. Classification (GTDB taxonomy): domain Bacteria; phylum Actinomycetota; class Acidimicrobiia; order Acidimicrobiales; family CADCSY01; genus JADDRA01. Next base: position 36,566 of record JADDQY010000076.1, on the reverse strand, counting down.
TGTCACCGAAGCCGGAAGGACCGACGGTCCAACCCGGACCGAGCGCAGCGAGCCAGGAAGGTGCGCAGGGCGGAGGATGCCGCCAGCGCCGGATTATCGGCGCTGGATGTGCAGAGCGCTAGCGTCCGGAGCATCATCACACTCGCCGTCGAACCTCTGGTTCGGCGGCGAAACTTACACGAGCTCGATGCGAGCCATCGGCGCGTTGTCGCCATGGCGGGGGCCGAGCTTGAGGATCCGGGTGTAGCCGCCGTTGCGCTCGGCGTACCGAGGGCCGATCTCGTCGAACAGCTTGTGGGCCATGTCCTTGTCGCCGAGGAACGAGACCACCTGGCGGTGACGGTGCACCCCGCCCTTCTTGGCCTTGGTGATGACCCGCTCAGCCACCGGTCGCAGCGCCTTGGCCTTGGCCTCCGTGGTGACGATCCCCTCGGCGGCGATCAGGCTCGCCACCAGGTTGGCCAGCATCGCCCGCTGGTGAGCGCTGCCGCCGCCGAAGCGCCGACCTTTGGTGGGGGTGCCGAGCATGGCTACTCCTTCATCCGCAGCGACAGGCCGCGCTCGTCGAGCTTCTCGGCCACCTCGTCCAGCGACTTCTGGCCGAAGTTGGTGATGGCGAGCAGATCGTCCTCGGTCTTCTGCAACAGCTCGCCAATGGTGTTGACCTGGGCCCGCTTCAGGCAGTTGCGAGGCCGCTCCGACAAGTCGAGGTCCTCGATGGGCAGGTCGAGATCGGGCGAGCCGGTGGAGGTGCGGCCGAGGTCGCCGAGCTCGAGGCCGTGGGGGACCTCGCTCATGTCGGCCACCAGGCCCACCAGGGACCGCAGGGTCTGGCCCGCCGACGCCAGCGCCTGGCGGGGCGAGATCGAGCCGTCGGTCTCGATGTCGAGCATGAGCTGGTCGAAGTTGGTCGACTGCTCCACCCGGGCCGGCTCGACCGAGAACGTGACCCGCCGGACCGGGGAGAAGATCGAGTCGATGGGGATGATGCCGATGGTGGCCGAGGTGTTGTTGCGGTCGGCCGACACGTAGCCGCGGCCCTGCTCGACGGTGAGGTCCATGCCGAGGTGGCCCTTGGCGTTGAGGGTGGCGATGTGCAGGTCGGGGTTGAGGATCTCCACGTCGGCGGTGGCCTTGATGTCGCCGGCGGTCACCTCGGCCGGCCCCCGCACGTCGAGGCGGAGGGTCACGGGATGATCGGCGGCGCTGGTCAGCACCACGTCCTTGAGGTTGAGGATGATGTCGGTGACGTCTTCGGTGACCCCGGCGATGGTCGAGAACTCGTGCAGGGCGTCGTCGAACTGCACCTGGGTGATGGCCGCCCCTGGGATCGACGACAGCAGGGTCCGCCGCAGGGCGTTCCCGAGCGTGTGGCCGAACCCCGGTTCGAGGGGGCTGATGGCGAACCGCTGCCGGTTCTGCTCGGCCTCGCTCACCGTCTCGACGTTCGGGCGCTGAATGACCAGCATTGATCTCTTCTCCTTGTGATCCGCTGGGGTGATCCGCGGGCGTGGGGGCGGGCCTCCCGCTCCCCCCGGCCCGGCTGGTCCTACTTGCTGTAGAGCTCGACGATCAGCTGCTCGCGCACCGGAACGTCGATGTGGGCCCGAAGAGGAAGGTCCCGCACCGTCACCGATGGCGCCTGCGGCGCGCCCTCGAGCCACGGCGGCACCTGGCGGTCGATCGTGTCGAGGTTGTGGCGGATGACGATCATGGCCTTGGCCCGGTCGCCCAGCTCCACCACGTCGCCCTTGCGCAGGGTGTACGACGGGACCGTCACCCGCTTGCCGTTGACCTTGACGTGGCCGTGGCGCACGAGCTGGCGTGCCTGGGAGCGGCTTGCCCCCCAGCCGGCCCGGAACACGACGTTGTCAAGGCGCAGCTCGAGCATGCGCAGCAGGTTCTCGCCGGTGACACCCTTTTGACGGTTGGCCTCCTGGTAGAGGTTGCGGAACTGCTTCTCCATGAGTCCGTAGATGCGACGGGCCTTTTGCTTCTCGCGCAGCTGCACCAGGTACTCGGAGTCCTTGCGGCGCAGCTGAGTCCGGCCGTGGTCGCCCGGGGGGTACGGTCGCCGCTCGATCGGGCACTTCATCGTGTCGCACTTGGCGCCCTTCAGGAACAGCTTCATCTTCTCGCGCCGGCACAACCGGCACACCGGACCGGTGTAGCGGGCCATCAGACTCGCCTCCTCTTCGGCGGCCGACACCCGTTGTGGGGCATCGGGGTGACGTCCTTGATGCCGGTGACCTCGATCCCCACGCTCATGATCGAGCGGATGGCGGTCTCCCGGCCCGACCCGGGGCCCTTCACCAACACGTCGACCCGGCGCACCCCGTGCTCCATGGCCCGTCGGGCGCACTGCTCGGCAGCCATCTGGGCGGCGTAAGGGGTGGACTTGCGGGAGCCCTTGAACCCGACGTTGCCCGCCGAGGCCCAGGCCAAGACGTTGCCCTCCTGGTCACTGATGCTCACGATCGTGTTGTTGAACGAGCTCTTGATGTGGGCGATCCCGTAGGTCACGTTCTTGCGCTCACGGCGCCGGGGTCGGCGGCCTCCTGGCTTGGGCTTGGCCATGTCCTCCTACTTCCTGACCTTCTTCTTGCCGGCGACGGTCTTCTTCGGGCCCTTGCGAGTACGGGCGTTGGTGTGGGTGCGCTGCCCGTGGACCGGAAGGCCGCGACGGTGGCGCAGGCCCTGGTAGGAGCCGATCTCCATCTTGCGCTTGATGTCGGTGGACACCTCACGACGCAGGTCGCCCTCGACCCTCAGGTTCTGGTCGACCCAGGTGCGGATCTGAACCACCTCGTCCTCGGTGAGGTCGCGCACCCGGGTGTTCGGATCGACACCGGTGGCCTCGCACACCTCCAGGGCACGCGAGGGGCCGACGCCGTAGATGTAGGTGAGCGCGATGGCCAACCGCTTCTCGCGGGGGACGTCGACGCCGGAGATCCTTGCCATCGGCTACCTACCCCTGCCGCTGCTTGTGGCGAGGGTTGGTGCAGATGACCTGGACCCGACCGTGGCGCCGGATCACCTTGCACTTCTCGCACATCGTCTTGACGCTCGGTCGAACCTTCATCACTTGTACCTATAGGTGATTCGGCCCCGGGTGAGGTCGTACGGCGTGAGCTCCACCTGGACGCGGTCCCCGGGGAGGATCCGGATGTAGTGCATCCGCATCTTGCCGGAGATGTGGGCAAGGACCTGGTGCCCGTTGTCGAGCTCGACCCGGAACATGGCGTTGGGGAGCGGCTCGGTCACCTTTCCTTCCAGCACGATCGCGTCTTCCTTGGGCTTCGGCAGAGTGGACCTTTCCGTGAGGCGGGGACAGGAGGGATGGGCGCCAAAGGTGCTGCGGATGCGTGGCGCGCCAGAGGCCCGAGGGCCGGTGCCCGATCCTAGCCGACCATTTTCCCACTGCCACACGGCGGCCCCGCGCCACCGCCGGCTGCCTCCCCCGGTCCCCGGCGCTGGCACGCGGGCCAAGCGATCACAAGACGGTGAGCACCTCGGGGCCGTGTTCGGTGATGGCGATGCTGTGCTCGAAGTGGGCCGACAGGGATCCGTCGAGGGTGACGACACCCCAGCCGTCCGCCAGCACCTGGGTCTCCTTGGCGCCGAGGTTGACCATCGGCTCGACGGCGAACACGTTGCCGACCCGGAGCTTGGGGCCCTTGCCCGGCGGCCCGTAGTTCGGCACCTCGGGCTTCTCGTGCATGGCGGTGCCGATGGCGTGACCGACGTACTCCCGCACCACGGAGTACCCGGCCCCCTCGGCCACGGTTTGCACGGCGTGGCCGATGTCGGAAATGCGGTTCCCGTCGCACATCTGGGTGATCCCCGCCCAGAGGCTCTCCTCGGTGACTCGCAGCAGCTTCTCGGTCTCAGCCGAGATGCTCCCCACCGGCCAGGTGTAAGCGGCGTCGCCGTGGTAGCCCTGGACGACGGCACCGCAGTCGATGGAGATGATGTCGCCCTCCTCCAGCGGCTCGTCGTTGGGGATGCCGTGGACGATGACGTTGTTGGGCGAGGCGCAGATGACCGCGGGGAAACCGTGGTAGCCGAGGAAGTTCGACCGGGCGCCGTTGCGCTCGATGACCTCGCGGCCCACCTGATCGAGCTGGAGGCTGGTGACGCCGGGGCGGATGGCGTCGCGGATCCGAGCGTGCATCTCGGCGACCACCCGGCCCGCCTTGCGCATCTTGGCGATCTCCTCAGGACTGCGTCGCATACCGCTCCACCCTACCGAGCAGACCGGTGATCAGTCAGCTGCCTCCGCCTGCTCACGTCGAGCTGCGTCGACCGCCAGCCGGATGCGCTCGGTCACCGCCTCCACCTGGCCGGCGCCGTCGACGGCGACCAACATGCCCCGCTCGGCGAACCAGCCGGCCACCCGCCCGACCTCGTCCTCGTGGCGAGCCAGGCGCCGCACCACCACCGCCTCGGCGTCGTCTCGCCGGGAAGCGGCACCTGACGCCGAGCGCCGCCCGGCGAGGCGGTCGAGCACCAGTTCGAGGGGGACCTCGAGCTGCACGGCCACGTCGAGCCCGTCGGGAGCGAGCAACTCGGCCAGGGCGTCGGCCTGGGCCAGGGTTCGGGGGAACCCGTCGAGCACGAAGCCCCGCTGGATGACGTCGTCTCGGGCCAGGCGCTCGGCGACCAGGTCGATCACCACCTGGTCGCCGAGGAGCTCGCCAGCGTCGATCGACGCCCGAGCCTGGGGACCGACGGAGGCGGCGGCTCCGGCAGGGTCGCGCAACATCTCGCCCGTCGAGATGTGGACGATCCCGTACTGCTCGGCCAGCCGCCGGGCCTGGGTCCCCTTGCCGGCACCCGGGAGCCCGAGGAGCACCACCCGGAGAGCGGCCACTACTTCAGGAAGCTCTCGTAGTTCCTCATCATGAGCTGGCTGTCGATCTGCTTCATCGTCTCCAGGGCGACGCCGACGGCGATGAGCAGCGAGATGCCCCCGAAGCCCTCGAACCCGCGCACGTTCCATACGGCGAGCAGGATCTGGGGCAACAAGGCGACGGCGGCGATGAACAGGGCACCGGGCAGGGTGATGCGCGAGAGGATCTTCCCCAGGTGGCGCTCGGTCTGGGGGCCGGGTCGGATGCCGGGGATGAACCCCCCCTGCTTGCGGATGGTGTCGGCCTGCTTGGCCGGGTCGAAGGTGATGGCGGTGTAGAAGTAGGCGAAGAAGATGATCATCAGCCCGAAGATGGAGATGTAGACGAAGTTGTCGGGCACCAGCAGGTTGTCGTTGATCCACAGGCGGACGCTGTCCCAGAACCCCCCGGTGGGAAGCACGTTGGTGAGCAGCACCGGCAGGTAGAGCACCGAGCTGGCGAAGATGATGGGGATGACCCCCGACTGGTTGACCTTGAGCGGGATGTAGCTGCTCTGGCCGCCGTACTGGCGCCGGCCCACCACCCGCTTGGCGAACTGGACAGGGATCCGGCGCTGGCCCTGCTCGACGAACACGATGGCCACCAGGACCGCCAGTGCCATGAAGACGATGACGGCGAACTTCAGCGTGCCTCCCTCGGCCAGCACCTGCCCCCCACCTGAGGGGATCCCGCTCACCACTGAGGCGAAGATGATCAGCGACATGCCGTTGCCCACGCCCCGCTGGGTGATGAGCTCGCCCATCCACATGATCAGAGCCGTTCCCGCGGTCAGCGAGAGCACGATCAACAGCACCCGGGGCACGGTGAACTCGGGGATGAGGTCGATCTGGACGTTGCCGAACAGGCCCCCCCCGCCGTTGTGGAACAAGAAGGCGAGGCCGGTCGACTGCAGCACCGCCAGGGCCACGGTGAGATAGCGCGTCCACTGGGTGATCTTCTTCTGGCCCACCGCACCCTGCTGCTGCCACTGCTCAAGCTTCGGGATGACCACGGCCAGGACCTGCATGATGATCGAGGCGGTGATGTAGGGCATGATCCCGAGGCCGAACACGGCCAGGCGGGTGAGCGCCCCGCCGGAGAAGAAGCTGAGGAACCCGAGCACACCCCCCTCGTTTGCCTGCTGCTCCAGCTGCTGGACGGCGGCGAAGTCGACGCCCGGCGTGGGGACGTGGGACCCGAACCGGTACAGGGCGATGATGACCAGCGTGAACAGGATCTTGTTCCGCAGGTCCTCGACCTTGAACATGTTCTTCAGGCTTGCCAGCACGACGGCGCCTCCTCGGCGAGCGCGGATGCGGTGGTAGACCGACCGCTCAGCGGTTGGTCAGCGCGTTGCCCTTGGCCGGCGGGCGGCGGTCGCCGAACGGTGGGGGCAGCACGTTGACGCTACCTCCGGCACCGGTGATGGCGGCTTCGGCGGAGGTCGAGAAGGCGTGGGCGGAGACGGTGAGGGGACGGGACAGCTCGCCTCGGCCGAGCACCTTGACCAACCCTCGCTTGGGCACCACGCCCTTGGCCCGTAGCGACTCGGGCGTCACTTCGTCACCCTCGAACGCCTCCAAGGCATCCAGGTTGACGACGACGTAGGAGATCCGGAACGGGTTGGTGAAGCCCTTCAGCTTGGGAACGCGGCGCTGGAGGGGCATCTGCCCCCCCTCGAACCCCACCGGCACCTTGTTGCGGGCCCGCTGGCCCTTGATGCCCCGCCCGGCGGTCTTGCTCCCTCGGCCACCGATGCCGCGTCCCACCCGGACGCGGCGGGTGTTGGAACCGCTCGCCGGGCGCAGGTCGTGCACCTTCATGCTCCACCTCCGGAGTCCTTGACGGCGTCGTGGCGCACCTCGACCAGATGGGGCACCCGGGCGATCATCCCCCGGATCTCGGGGCGATCAGGCAGCACGTTGCTGCGGCCGATCCGCCCCAGGCCCAGCGCCCGCAGGGTGCCCCGGTGCTTGGGCTTGGTGCCGATGGCCGAGCGCACCTGGGTGACGGTGAGCCTCGCCTCGCCCCCGGCGTCGGCCATCACGCCACCTCACGAGGCGGCGGTGCCGGATGGCGCGACGCCTCGTAGGCGTTGAGCAGGCCGGTGGGGGTGACCTCGTCCGGGGACTTGCCCCGGAGCCGGGCTATCACGTCGGGCCGGCGCAGGGCCTGGAGCCCAGCGATGGTGGCCCGGGCCACGTTGATGTGGTTGGACGAGCCCAAGGACTTGCACAGCACGTCGTGGACGCCGGCCTCTTCGAGGATCACTCGGGCGGCGCCTCCGGCGATGACCCCGGTCCCCGGTGCCGCCGGCTTGAGCAGCACCCGGGCGGCGCCGAACTCCCCGAGCACGGGGTGGGTGATCGTGGATCCGGCCAGGGGGACGTCGAAGACGTTCTTCTTGGCGTCCTCTGTGCCCTTCTGGATCGACAGCGGCACCTCCCGGGCCTTGCCGTAGCCCAGGCCCACCCGCCCGGCCCCGTCACCCACTACCACCAAGGCAGCGAACTGGAACCGGCGTCCACCCTTGACCACCTTGGCAACCCTTCGTGGACGGGTGATGAGGCGACCATCGCGCAACCCTGCGTCAGACATCACGTCTCCTCGTGGTACCTCTGGGGTTCACAGCTCCAACCCGGCTTCCCGTGCGGCCTCGGCCACGGCGGCGATCCGGCCATGGTAGAGAAAGCCGCCCCGGTCGAAGACCACGCGCTCGATGCCGGCCGCTCGGGCCCGCTCGGCGACGAGGCGCCCCACCGTGGCGGCGGCTCGGCGGTCGCTCGTCGAGGTTCCCCCGGAGCGCACACCGGGCTCGAGGGTGGAGGCGGCGGCCACCGTCCGCCCCGACCGGTCGTCGATGACCTGGGCCACCGTGTGGCGGTTCGAGCGGAACACCGCCAGGCGCGGGCGCTCAGTCGTCCCCTGGACCTTCTTGCGCACCCGCCGGTGGCGGCGCTGGCGTCCGGCGTGCCTGCTGCTGGTGGTCGATGTGCTCATGGGTCGCCTCTCGCTCTACTTGGCGGCCTTGCCGGCCTTGCGGAGGACCCGTTCCCCGGCGTAGCGCACGCCCTTGCCCTTGTAGGGCTCGGGCTTGCGCAACCGGCGGATCTCGGCGGCGACCTGGCCGACCACCTGCTTGTCGATGCCGTCGACCACGATCCGGGTGGGCACCGGCACGGTGAAGGTGATCCCCTCGGGGGCATCGACCGACACCGGGTGGCTGAACCCGAGGGCGAGGTCGATGCGCTGGGGTCCCGCGGCGGTGGCCCGGTAGCCCACGCCGACGATCTCGAGCTCCTTGGTGAAGCCACCGCTCACCCCGGTGACCATGTTCGCCAGCAACGAGCGCACCAGCCCGTGCAGTGAGCGGCTGGTCCGCTGGTCGTCGGGGCGCTCGACGAGGATCGAGCCGTCGTCGACCCGCACGCTGATGGGTTCGGGCACCTCCCGCTCGAGCGTGCCTCGCGGGCCGGTCACGGTGACCCGTCGGTCGGCCACGGTGACGTCGACCCCCGAGGGGATCGGGATGGGGGCTCGACCGATCCTGCTCATGTTCGCATCTCCGACATCTCCCCGATCACCACACGTAGCAGAGGACCTCGCCGCCGACGTGGCGCTTGCGCGCCTCGCGGTCGGTCATGAGCCCCTGACTGGTCGACAGCACCGCCACCCCGAGGCCACCGAGCACACGGGGGAGACGGTCGGCCGGACGGTAGATGCGCAGGCCGGGCTTCGACACCCGTTTGATGCCCGAGATCGTGCGCTTGCGGTCGGCGGTGTACTTCATGGTGACGGTGAGCACCCGGCCCGGACCGTCGGCATCGGCGTCGACCCGAAAGCCCTCGATGTAGCCCTCGCGCTCGAGGACCGAGGCCAGCGCCTCCTTCAGCTTCGACGACGGCATCCGCACCTGGTCGTGCAGGGCCACGTTGCCATTGCGGAGCCGGGTCAGCATGTCGGCGACAGGATCGGTCATGCTCATGCCGGCACCGTCCCTCCAGAGGCGCCCCCACCCGACGGGGCGCGACGCTTACCTGTGAGCGCGACCAGCGTGCTCGGGTGAGCCACCTCGCTGAGCTCACGCACGCCCGGCCTCACCAGCTGGCCTTGGTGACACCGGGGACCTCACCGGCGTGCACCATCTCCCTCAGGCAGATGCGGCACAGTCCGAACTTGCGGAACACGGCGCGCGGCCGGCCGCAGCGACGGCACCGCGTGTAGGCACGCACCTTGTACTTCGGCGTGTGCTTCTGCTTCTCGACCAGGGCCTTCTTCGCCATGGGTCTAGCTCCTCGCGGTCTCTCGGCGGAACGGGAAGTCGAAGGCGGTGAGCAGCGCTCGACCTTCGTCGTCGGTTCGGGCGGTGGTCACGATGACGATGTCCATGCCTCGGGGGGCGTCCACCTTGTCGTAGTCGATCTCGGGGAAGATCAGCTGCTCGGTGACGCCGAAGGTGTAGTTGCCCCGGCCGTCGAAGCTGTTGGGGGGCAGGCCTCGGAAGTCGCGTATGCGGGGGATGGCGAGCGAGATCAACCGGTCGAAGAACTCCCACATGCGATCGGACCGGAGCGTGACCTTGCAGCCGATGGCGTTGCCCTCGCGCAGCTTGAAGCCGGCGATCGAACGCCGGGCGCGGGTGACGACGGGCCGCTGGCCGGTGATCTGGGCCAGGTCGCGCACGGCGCCGTCCAGCAACGAGGGTTGCCCCACCGCTCCCCCGACGCCCATGTTGACCACGATCTTCTCGAATTGGGGCACCTGCATGACGTTGGCCAGGCCCAGCTGCTCTCGCAGCGCGCCGCGCACCTCGTCGTCGTAGCGCCGGCGCAGTCGGGGGCGGGTGGCCGTGCTCGGGCTCATGGCAGCTCGGCGCCGGTGCGGCGGCAGACCCGGACCTTCTGGCCGTTGTCGTCGATGCGGTACCCGATCCGCGTCGGCTTGCCGTCTCCCGGGCTGATGGCGGCCACGTTGGACACGTCGATGGGCATGTCCTTGTCGATGATCCCACCCTGCATGGTCATACGGGTCGGTCGCTGGTGCTTCTTGGCGGTGTTGACGCCCTCGACGATGACCTTCCCCTCCTTTGGCAGCGCCCGCATGACCACCCCCTGCTTGCCCCGGTCCTTGCCCGAGAGCACCATCACCCGGTCACCCTTCTTGATCTTCATCCCGGCCATCTACAGCACCTCCGGAGCGAGGGAGACGATCCGCATGAACTTCTTGTCCCGCAGCTCCCGGCCCACCGGGCCGAAGATGCGGGTTCCGCGGGGCTGGCTCTGGTCGTTGATGAGCACGGCGGCGTTCTCGTCGAAGCGGATGTAGGAGCCATCGGCCCGCCGCTTCTCCTTCTTCACCCGGACCACCACGCACTTGACCACGTCGCCCCGCTTCACCCCGGCTCCGGGGATCGCATCTTTCACGGTGGCCACGAAGACGTCGCCGATCGACGCGTAGCGCCGCCGGGAACCTCCGAGGACCTTGATGCACAGGACCTCCTTGGCCCCGCTGTTGTCGGCGACCCGCAGCCGCGACTCCTGTTGGATCATCGCTTCGTGCCTCCGCCTACCGGGCCCGCTCGAGGATCTCGACCAGGCGCCAGCGCTTGAGCTTCGAGAGGGGGCGGGTCTCTTGCACCCGAACCCGGTCGCCGACCCGGGCGTCGTTGCCATCGTCGTGGACGTAGAGCCGCCCGGTGCGCTGCATCGTCTTGTCGTAGCGGGGGTGGCGCACCCGGTCGGAGACCCGCACCACGATGGTCTTGTCCATCGAGGTCGAAGCGACCACGCCCTCGCGCACCTTGCGGGTGTTGGCCCGTACGCTCTCGGCGGTCTCAGCCACGACGGCTCTCCTGGTCGGCGGCCGCGGCCAGAGCCTCGGCGGCAGCGATCTCCCGCTCCCGGGCGAGGGTGTTGAGGCGGGCGACCTCCCGGCGTAGCTGGCCGAGGCGGGCGTGGTTGTCGAGCTGGCCGGTGACGTGCTGGAAGCGCAGGTTGAACAGCTCGGCCTTGGTCTGGTCGAGGCGCTCCATCAGCTCGTCGTCGCCCAGGTTGCGCAACTCCGTCACCTTCGATGGCATCAGACCTCCTCGGCGGTGGCCCGGCTGATGATCCGGGCCTTGATGGGCAACTTCTGGATGGCCCGCTCCAGGGCGCCGCGGGCCAGCTCCTCGCCCACCCCGGCCAGCTCGAACATGACTCGTCCGGGCTTGACCACGGCCACCCAGCGCTCGGGGTTGCCCTTGCCCGATCCCATGCGGGTCTCGGCCGGCTTCTCGGTGACGGGGCGGTCGGGGAAGATCGTGATCCACACCTTCCCGCCGCGCTTGACGTGGCGGGTCATGGCGATACGAGCAGCCTCGATCTGGCGGGCGGTGATCCACCCGGGCTCGAGCGCTTGGATGGCGTACTCCCCGAACGCGATCGCCGTCCCACCGGTCGCCGGCCCGGTCATCCGGCCCCGCTGCTGCTTCCGATGCTTGACTTTTTTGGGCATGAGCATCAGCAGGACACCCCCCCTCGTGCCCCCGACGGCAGAGGCAGGCCTCGGCCGCTGACCATGACCGCCGCCGAAGGCGGCCGCCCCTGGCTGGCGGCCTGGCGAGCGGAGCGAGCCGGCAAGGTGTTCAGCGCGGAGCGCCGGCCGGCTCCGCCGAACGGCCGGAGCACGAACGAGCTCGTCGGAACGGAGCGAAGCGAGTGAGGACGAAGCACGTTCAGTCTCCCTCGCCGGGGCGGAAGTGAGGAGTCTCGTGGTGGTCGCGGGTGAGACGCTCGATCTCCTCCTCCTCGGCCAGCAGGCGCTCGAGCTCGGGGTCGGCCTCCTTGATGATCGGTTCGGCCTCGCCCGAGTCCGTACGCTGGGGAACAACGCCCTCACCGCCCTCGGGCCGGCGCCGGCCACCTCCGGCCGAGACCACCCGCCGAGGACGCGGCGCCCCTGAGGTGTCACCCACGGCCATGGCCGCTTCCCGAGTCGCCTTGTCGTCGCCCGAGGTCTTGTAGGGCAGGATGTCGCCCTTGTAGATCCAGACCTTGACGCCGATGCGGCCGTAGGTGGTGCGGGCCTCCCGGACGCCGTAGTCGATATCGGCGCGAAGGGTCTGAAGAGGCACCCGGCCCTCGCGGTACCACTCGGTGCGGCTCATCTCCGCCCCGTTCAGACGCCCCGAGCACTGGACCCGGATGCCGGGCACGCCCGCCTTCTGGGCGTTCTGCACCGCCCGCTTCATCGCTCGCCGGAAGTTGACCCGCCCGGCGAGCTGGTCGGCGACGCCCTGGGCGATCAGGGCGGCGTCGAGCTCGGGCTGCTTGATCTCTTGGATGTTGAGCTGGATCCGGGCGTTCCCGGTGATCTTGGTGAGCCCGGCGCGGAGGCGGTCGGCCTCGCTCCCGCGCCGCCCGATGACGATCCCGGGACGGGCGGTGTGCACGTCGACGCGAAGGCGGTCACGGGTTCGCTCGATCTCGACGCGGCTGATCGCCGCGTGGGGCAGCTGGTTCATGAGGTAGTCGCGGACGCGCCAGTCCTCGATCAGGTAGTCGGTGTACTCCCGGTCGGTGAACCAACGCGACTTCCAGTCGGTGGTCACCCCCAGCCGGAAGCCGTAGGGGTTCACCTTGTGGCCCATCAGCGCTCCTCTTCCTTGTCCGACGTCTCCACCGCAGCGTCCACCGCCGTCTGGTCGACCGCGGGGGCGTGTGCCCCCGAGGCGCCGGCTGCTGGCGGCCCACCTGCTTCGACGTCTCCGCCCGCTTCAGGCTGGGCCGGTTGTTCTTCGGCTCGCCGCCCAGAGCTCGGCGGCGTCGGTCTCGACGCTTCCGCCTCCGTGCCCCCGGGCTTCCTCGACCGGCGGCGACGGGTGCGGCCGGTGCTCTCCTCGGCGGCCTCCTGCCCCGCCCGTCGTGGGGCTCGAGAGGTCGGACGGGCGGTCTGGCGATTGCGGCGGCGTTCCAGCTGCTCCTCGGTCATGCGGCTCACCACGATGGTGATGTGGCAGGTCCGCTTGCGGATGCGCGTCGCCCGCCCCTTGGCCCGGGGACGGAAGCGCCGGATGGTGCGCCCCTCGTCGGCAAAGCAGGCCGACACCACCAGGTCGTCGCCGATCTGGTCGTCGTTGTGCTCGGCGTTGGCCACCGCCGATCGCAACAGCTTGCCGATCACCAGCGCGGCGTCGCGCTCGGAGAACCGCAGGATCTCCTCGGCACGGCGAACCTCGGTACCCCGGATGAGGTCGAGCACCGCCCTGGCCTTCGTCGCCGACATGCGCACGAAGCGAGCCCGGGCCACCGTCCCCGGCTTGGCGCCCGGCCGGGCGTTGTAGGTGGCGGTCACGACACCCTCCTCACACCGCCCGTCGAGCGAAGCGAGCCGGAGCAGGTGTTCAGCGCGGAGGTCGGCCGGCTCCGCCGGGCGACTGGAGCACGACCAAGCTCGTCCGAACGGAGCGAAGCGAGTGAGGACGGGATCATCTCCGACCTCCCCGCTCTTGGCCGGCATGGAAGCGGAAGGTGCGGGTGGGGGCGAACTCGCCCAGCTTGTGGCCGACCATGGACTCCGTGATGTAGACGGGGACGTGCTTGCGCCCGTCGTGCACGGCAATGGTGTGGCCCACCATCTCGGGGATGATCGTCGAGCGGCGCGACCAGGTCTTGATCACCCGCTTCTCGCGCTGGACGTTGAGCGCATCGACCTTCTTCAGCAGGTGGTCGTCGACGAACGGGCCCTTCTTCAGGCTGCGAGGCATGTCCCTCCTTCCTGCGTGGTCAACGCCTCGCCCCGCGTGTGCGGCGGCGACGGACGATCATCGGGTCGGAGTCCTTCTTGCGCGCCCGGGTGCGGCCCTCGGGCTTGCCCCACGGCGACACCGGATGACGGCCGCCCGAGGTCTTGCCTTCGCCACCGCCCAGGGGATGGTCGACGGGGTTCATGGCCACGCCTCGGGTCTGCGGGCGCACGCCTTTCCACCGGTTGCGCCCGGCCTTGCCCAGCGACACCAGCTCGGCTTCGGTGTTGCCCACCTCACCCACCGTGGCTCGGCAGTCGATGGGCACCCGCCGCATCTCGGTGCTGGGCAGGCGCAGGGTGACGACCTCGCCTTCCTTGGCCACCAGCTGGATGCTGGCCCCGGCGCTCCGGCCCATCTTGGCGCCGGCACCCGGCTTGAGCTCGACGTTGTGGACGGTCGTTCCCACCGGGATGTAGCGCATGGGCAAGGCGTTGCCCGGGCGGATGTCGGCACCGGAGCCGCTCTGGAGCACGTCGCCGACTCCCACCCGGGCCGGGGCGAGGATGTAGCGCTTCTCGCCGTCGTAGTAGTGCAGCAGGGCGATGCGGGCGTTGCGGTTCGGGTCGTACTCGATGGCTGCGACCTTGGCCGGCACGTCGTCCTTGTTCCGCTTGAAGTCGATGATGCGGTACTGCTGCTTGTGGCCCCCGCCACGGTGCCGGGCCGTCTTGCGACCGGCGTTGTTGCGCCCGCCCGTCGAGCTCTTGGGCGCGAGGAGCGACCGCTCGGGGGTGTCCTTGGTGATCTCCGAGAAGTCGGAGACCGTCTGGAACCGCCGGCCGGCACTGGTGGGCATGCGCTTGCGCAAAGGCATCTCGTGACCCTCTAGCTCTCGAACAGGTCGATGCGGTCGCCCTCGGCCAGGCTGACCACCGCCCGCTTGGTGTCGGGACGACGCCCGACGGCGCCGGTGCGTCGGTTGCGGGTGCGCTTGCCCTTGCGGTTGAGGGTGGTGACCTTGACCACCCGCACGCCGAAGAGCTCCTCGACCGCTTGGCGCACCTCGATCTTGTTGGCCCGGCGGTCGATCTGGAACGTGTAGACGTTCTCGTCGAGCAGGGCGTAGGACTTCTCGCTCACCACCGGCCGCAGGATGACATCGCGGGCGTCCATCACTGCTCACCGTCCCCGGGCAGCGTGTCGCGGCTGAACACGACCCAGTCGCTGCACAACACGTCGTAGGCGTTCAGCTCACCGACGGCCAGGGTGGTGACCTCGGGGAGGTTGCGGAAGCTCTTGCGGACGATCTCCTCACCGGCGGGGAGCACGACCAGCGTCGGGCCGCTGACCCCCAGCGCCGACAGCGCCGCCTTGGCCGCCTTGGTGCTGGGTGCACCGAACCCCCACGACGAGACCACGACGATTCGCCCGTCGGCCGCCCGGTCGGACAGGGCCGAGGCGAGCGCGCCACGGACCATCTTCTTCGGGGTGCGTTGGCGGTAGGACCGGGGCTTGGGGCCCAGCGCCACGCCGCCGCCCCGCCACTGGGGCGCCCGGATCGAGCCCTGGCGAGCCCGGCCGGTGCCCTTCTGACGCCACGGCTTGGCGCCGCCACCGCGGGTCTCGGCCCGCGTCCGCGTCGACTGGGTGCCCGAACGGGCCGCCGCCAGCTGGGCGTTGACCACCTGGTGCATGAGGGGGACGTTGGGCGTGACCCCGAAGAGCGAGTCGTCGAGCACGACGGTCCCGGCCCCGGCCCCGGAGGTCGAGCGCACCGGCACCGTGCGACCGGGAGCGGCGGGAGAAGGGGTGCCCTCGGTCGGCACTCCGGCGGTGGCGAGATCAGTGTCGCTCATCGGGAACCACCCTTGACCGCGTTGCGCACCAGCACCAGCCCGCCCCGGGGGCCCGGGACCGAACCCTTGACGAGCAGCAGCTCCCGGTCGACGTCGGCGGACACCACCTCGAGGTTCAGCGTCGTCACCTTCTCGGCGCCCATGCGACCGGCCATGCGGGTGCCCTTGAACACCTTGGCCGGCGTGGCGCAGGCGCCGATCGACCCCGGGGCCCGGTGCACCCGGTGGGCACCGTGGGAAGCGGGGAGGCCTCCGAAGTTGTGGCGCTTCATGCCACCGGCGGTGCCCTTGCCCTTGCTCACCGCGGTGACGTCGACGCGGTCACCGGAGCTCAGCAGGTCGGCGCCGAGCTGTTGGCCGAGCTCGTAGCCGGCGGTGTCGTCGATGCGCAGCTCCACCAGGCGAACGCCCGGCTCCACCGCCGCCTTGTCGAAGTGCCCGGCCTCGGGCTTGTTCACCGACCGGACCTTCTTGTTACCGTAGGTGACCTGCAAGGCGCTGTAGCCGTCGGTGTCGGGCCGCTTGATCTGCACGACCCGGCAGGGAGCGACCTTGAGGACGGTGACGGGCACGACCCGGTTCTGGTCGTCCCAGACCTGGGTCATGCCCACCTTCTCGCCCACCAGCGCTTTGTCGGACATCGGAGCTCTCGTTCTTCACGCGAACGCTCCGCACGGGGAGGTCCCCGGCGGAGCGCCGATCGGTTGTGCCATGCGGTATCCGCCGAGACGGACCGGCGTGGACGTCGATTCGACCGTGCCCAGCCGACGGCGGGCAGGAACGGGCAATGATAGCGGGCTCATGATCGAGGGACCACTTGGCACCAACGGCGGCGAGGCACGACCCGGCGTCTCGTCCATGCGCATGCTGGGCCGGGGTCTCCTTGGCCGCTGCCCGATCTGTGGTCAACGCCGCCTGTTCCGGCTCTGGTTCTCCCTGGCCGAGCGCTGTCCCCGCTGCCACCTGCGCTTCGAACGCATCGAGGGCCACTGGCTCGGCGCCCTCGGGCTCAACACCATCGTCTCCTTCGCGATCTTGTTCGTGGTGGTGGTGGCCGGCCTGGTGCTCTCTCATCCCGACTACCGGATGGCCCCGCTGATCGCCGCTGCCGTCGGCACCGCGGTGATCGTCCCCCTGGTCTTCTTCCCCTCGTCCAAGACCCTCTGGACCGCCATCGACCTCTGCATGCGCCCCCTGGAACCGGGCGAGGCCACCAGCGCCGGCACCTCCTCTTCCCAGCAGGAAAGGCGACGGCCGGAGGACCAGCAGGGAGCTCGGCGGGTGGCCGAGCTCCGGAATCCGATGCGATCGGAACGGAGTCGAGGATTTCGGGGCGAGTAGACGGAAGGGGCCCGGCCGGCGGAGCGAAGTGGAGTCCGGCTGGGAGGGGTCCCGCTCGGTGACAGGACCCGCTCCCGGCGGTCACCTTCGCCGCCGCGGGCGGGTCCCCTTACGCCTGCTGGATCTTGATCTCGATGTCGACACCGGCGGGCAGGTCGAGACGCTGCAGCGAGTCGACGGTCTTCGCCGACGGCTCGAGGATGTCGAGCAGGCGCTTGTGGATGCGCATCTCGAAGTGCTCGCGGGAGTCCTTGTCCTTGTGTGGCGAGCGGATCACCGTGTAGCGGTGCTTCTCGGTGGGCAGCGGAACCGGCCCCCGGATCGTGGCCTGGCTGCGGATCGCGGTCTCGACGATCTTCTTGGTCGACTGGTCGATGACCTCGTGGTCGTAGGCCTTGAGCCGGATGCGGATCTTCTGGGCCACCGTCGCTACTCGAGGATCTTCGTGACGCGGCCGGCGCCGACCGTTCGCCCGCCTTCACGGATGGCGAAGCGGAGACCCTCGTCCATGGCGATGGGGTTGATCAGCTCGACGGTGATGGAGATGTTGTCGCCCGGCATGATCATCTCCGTGCCCTCGGGCAGGGTGATCTGCCCGGTGATGTCGGTCGTGCGGAAGTAGAACTGGGGGCGGTAGTTGTTGAAGAAGGGCTTGTGGCGCCCGCCCTCCTCCTTGGTCAGCACGTAGACCTGGCCCTCGAACCGGGTGTGGGGGGTGATGGAGCGGGGCTTGCACAGCACCTGACCCCGCTCGACGTCCTCCTTCTTGATGCCCCGCAGCAGCGCTCCGATGTTGTCGCCCGCTCGGCCCTCGTCGAGGAGCTTGCGGAACATCTCCACGCCGGTGCAGGTGGTGGTCTGAGTGGGCTTGATGCCCACGATCTCCACCGAGTCGCCGGTGCGGATCACGCCTTGCTCGACCTTCCCCGTGACCACGGTGCCCCGGCCGGTGATCGTGAAGACGTCTTCGATCGGCATGAGGAAGGGCTTGTCGAGATCGCGCTCAGGCTCGGCCACGAAGCTGTCGACCGCTTCCATGAGCTCGTGGATCTGCGCCTTGGCGGCGTCGTCGCCCTCCAGCGCCTTGAGCGCCGAGACCCGCACCACCGGCGTGTCGTCACCGGGGAACTCGTACTCACTGAGCAGCTCGCGCACCTCGAGCTCGACCAGGTCGAGCAGCTCCTCGTCGTCGACCATGTCGGCCTTGTTGAGCGCGACCACGATGGAGGGCACACCGACCTGGCGGGCGAGCAGCACATGCTCCCTGGTCTGGGGCATGGGGCCGTCGGCGGCGGAGACCACCAGGATGGCGCCGTCGACTTGGGCGGCACCGGTGATCATGTTCTTGATGTAGTCGGCGTGGCCGGGCATGTCGACGTGGGCGTAGTGGCGGTTGGGCGTCTCGTACTCCACGTGGGCGATGGAGATGGTGATGCCCCTTGCCTTCTCCTCGGGCGCTTTGTCGATCTGATCGAAGGCCATGGCTTTCACGTTGGGGTTGTCCTCGGCCAGGACCTTGGTGATCGCCGCCGTCAGCGTGGTCTTGCCATGGTCGATGTGGCCCATCGTGCCCACGTTGAGGTGGGGCTTGTTGCGCTCGAACTTCGCCTTGGCCATGTGCTCAACTGTCCTTTCGAGGGGTCGCTTCGATCATCGACGTTCGGTGGCTGGCACCGGGCTACTCGCCCCGGACCCGGGCGACGATCTCCTCGGCGATCGCCTTGGGGACCTGCTGGTAGGAGTGGAACTGCATGGTGTAGGTGGCACGGCCCTGGGTGCGCGAGCGCAGGTCGGTAGCGTATCCGAACATCTCGGACAGGGGCACCTGGGCCCGGATCACCATGCTGTTGCCCCGCTGCTCGCTGGCCTCGACCTTGCCCCGACGGGCGTTGAGGTCGCCGAAGACGTCACCCATGTAGTCTTCCGGTGTCACCACCTCGACGGCCATGATGGGCTCGAGCAGAGCGGGCTGGGCCTTGCGGGCCGCTTCCTTGAACACCATGGAACCGGCGATCTTGAACGCCATCTCCGAGGAGTCGACGTCGTGGCTGGAGCCGTCGGTGAGCACGGCGCGCACGTCGACGACCGGATAGCCGGCGAGCACGCCCGAGGCCAACGACTGCTGGATGCCCTGGTCCACGGAGGGGATGAACTCCTTCGGGATGCGACCGCCGGTGATCTTGTCGATGAACTCGTAGCCCCCACCCGCCCCGGTGGGCTCGAGGTCGATAACCACGTGGGCGAACTGGCCCGACCCACCGGTCTGCTTGACGTGGCGGTAGACGACCTTCTGCGCCGGAGCGGTGATGGTCTCCCGGTAGGCCACCTGGGGCTTGCCCACGGTGGCGTCGACCTTGAACTCCCGCAGCATGCGGTCGACGATGACCTCGAGGTGCAGCTCGCCTTGGCCCGAGATCACCGTCTGGCCGGTGTCCTCGTCGGTGCGCACCTGGAAGGTCGGGTCTTCCTCGGACAGCGCCTGGAGTGCCTTGCCCAGCTTGTCCTGGTCGGACTTGGTCTTGGGCTCGACGGCGACGTGGATCACCGGCTCGGGGAAGTCGATGGCCTCCAACACGATCGGCTGGTCCGGATCGCACAGAGTGTCGCCGGTGGTGGTGCCCTTCAGCCCGATGGCGGCCACGATGTCGCCGGCGAAGATCGCCTGGAGGTCGGCGCGGCTGTTGGCGTGCATCTGCAGCAGCCGGCCCACCCGCTCCTTGCGGTCCTTGGTGGAGTTGTAGACGTAGGACCCGGCTTCCAGGGTGCCCGAGTAGACCCGGAAGTAGGTGAGCTTGCCCACATGGGGGTCGCTCATGATCTTGAACGCCAGCGCCGCGAACGGAGCCTTGTCCTGGGCCGGCCGCTCGAGCTCCTCGATGCCCTTGGGGTCGAGGCCGCGAATGGGGGGCAGGTCCGGGGGTGCCGGAAGGAAGTCGACCACGGCGTCGAGCATCGGCTGTACGCCCTTGTTCTTGAACGCCGACCCGCACAGCACCGGGACGCACTGGCTGGTGATGGTGCCCCGCCGCAGGGCGTGGCGCAGGTCGTCGGCGGTGATCTCCTCGTCGCCGGCGTACTTCTCCAAGATGTTGTCGTCGAACTCGGAGAGCACGTCGAGCAGCTTGGCCCGCCACGCCTCGGCTTCGGCCACGAGCTCGTCGGGGACGTCGGTGACGGCCCATTCCTCGCCCTTCTCACCGTCGGCGTCGGCCCAGACCAGGCCCTTCATGTTGATCAGGTCGACCACCCCGCGGAAGTGGCCCTCGGCACCGATCGGCATCTGCACCACGGCGACCTTGGCTTGCAGGCGGTCCTCGATGGAGTCGACGGCCGCGAAGAAGTCGGCCCCGATGCGATCCATCTTGTTGATGAAGCAGATGCGGGGAACGCGGTACTTGTTGGCCTGGCGCCACACCGTCTCGGACTGGGGCTCGACACCGGACACGGCGTCGAAGACCGCGACCGCGCCGTCGAGGACCCGCAGCGACCGCTCGACCTCGACGGTGAAGTCGACGTGGCCCGGGGTGTCGATGATGTTGATGGTGTGGTCGCGCCAGTTGCAGGTGGTAGCCGCCGAGGTGATGGTGATGCCGCGCTCCTGCTCCTGGACCATCCAGTCCATGGTGGCGGCGCCTTCGTGGACCTCACCGATCTTGTAGTTCTTGCCGGTGTAGTAGAGGATGCGCTCGGTCGTGGTGGTCTTGCCCGCGTCGATGTGGGCCATGATCCCGATGTTGCGGATCCGGCCGAGGGGGGTCTGGCGGGTTGCGCTCATGAACGCTCCTTCGCAGCGGACGCGTGGGCCCGGCGCGATCGCAAGGGAATGTGAAAACGGGTCACGGGGCGAACGCCGCCGCGAGCTCCAGGCTAGCGGTGGCCGGGCGGTTACCTCACCAGCGGTAGTGGGCGAACGCCTTGTTCGACTCGGCCATCTTCTGCAGGTCGTCCTTGCGCTTCATGCTGGCGCCGATCCCGTTGGAGGCGTCGAGGATCTCGTTGGCCATGCGCTCGGCCATCGTCTTCTCCCGGCGCTGCCGGGCATAGCCGACGACCCAGCGGATCGACAGGGTGCTGGCCCGGCGGTGGGGGACCTCGACCGGAACCTGGTAGGTCGCCCCGCCCACCCGGCGGCTCTTGACCTCCAGAGCCGGCTTGACGTTCTCCATGGCCCGCTTGAGGGTGACCACTGGGTCGGCGCCGGTCTTCTCCTTGATGATGTCGAGCGCGTCGTAGACGATCCGCTCGGCGGTGGAGCGCTTGCCCCGCTGCAGGACCTTGTTGACGATCTGGGTCACGAGCTGCGACCGGTAGATCGGGTCGGGCACGAGCTGCCGGCGCGGCGCCGGCCCCTTGCGGGGCATCAGCCCTTCTTGGCGCCGTAGTGGCTGCGGGCTTGCTTGCGGTCGCGCACGCCGGCGGCATCGAGGGCACCGCGGATGATCCTGTAGCGGACACCCGGCAGGTCCTTCACCCGGCCACCGCGCACGAGGACCATCGAGTGCTCCTGGAGGTTGTGGCCCTCGCCGGGGATGTAGGCGGTGATCTCCATCCCGCTCGACAGTCGCACCCGGGCGACCTTGCGCAGGGCCGAGTTCGGCTTCTTCGGGGTGTTGGTGTACACACGGGTGCACACACCCCGGCGCTGGGGGGCACCTTTGAGGGCGGCGGTCTTGCCCTTCTCGGGTTTGGACGCTCGGCCCTTGCGGACCAACTGCTGAATCGTAGGCACGAAGGCTCAACTCTAGGGGACTGCCCGGAAAGTCGGCAAAGCGCTGGCGTCGCCGAGCCGCGGCCTACCCATCGGCGTGGGGAGAGCGACGGTCAGGACCTGGGAGGGGCCTCGGCCGACAGACGGCGCGCTTGGCGCACCATGGCGACCAGGGCGGAGCGCACCTCCTCGGACGTGGTCACCGGCCGGGGGAACCCGAGGCGCAGGCGGCCGGCGCCGGCAGGACTCGACGCCGTCACCTCGAAGCCGTACCGGTCGACGCCGGTCATCGTGGCCTGGACGGTGTCGGGCCGCCCTCCCTGGTGTCGGCACACCAGGACCAGAGCGTCGGCGTGGTCGTCATTCATGTGCCCGACGATGCCGGCGGCGACCGGGGCGAGGGGGTCGGCCTCGGCGTCGGCGAAGGCTCGGGCGTCGACCCAGCTCATGCGGCCGTAGCCGCCGACGTAGCGGACGGCCCGCAGGGCCAGGCGGTAGAAGGCGAAGTCGCCGAAGTCGATGTAGTACCCGGCGTTGGGGTTGGCGGCGAGGTAGCGCGCCCGCACGCCGGCCACCTCGGCGCCGGGGACGCGGCCCAGGTCCCCGATCAAGGTGACCCGCCCGGCGGCCAGCGGGTCGTCGCCGTCGGCCACCGCTTCGGCCACCAGGAGGCTGGCCCGAGGGTCACGCTCGGCGTTGTGGGTGTGCTCGGCCATGAGGCTGACGAAGAACAGTGGCGCCCCGTCGCCGTCGAGGGCGTAGGTAACCACCGAGCCGAACGGGTAGCCGGCCGGTTCGGCGGCCAGTGTGGACAGGCTGCCGCGGTTGGCACCGGCCACGATGGTGCGAGCGCACTCGGCGTGAGTGGGTGCAGGGACGGCCTCCACCCCCGCTGATGGCGCCGCCACGGTGCCCTCCGGCACCTGGTGCGTCGAGGGGCGATCCATCACCCCACCGTACGCCCGCTCTCCCGCCTCCCCCCGTCTGGTGGTGGAAACGGGCGGCGACGCCGCGGTTCCACCACCAGCAGGGGAGCTTCGATCCGACCTAGGCGGAACCCTCCCGGGGAAGGTCGACCACATCGGCCATCGTTGCGGCGGCGCCGTCTCCGTCACCGTCGGGCGCCGAGCCGAACCCGTCGCTGCCCTGGGTGGCGAGCCATGTCGCCAGGTCGTCGCGGTCGGTGTCGTCCTCGGAGGTCCAGAACTGCATCGGCTCGTAGTCGGGGGCCACCGTCTCGAACCGCCGGTAGCGGTCCATGCCGGTCCCGGCGGGGATGAGCTTGCCGATGATGATGTTCTCCTTGAGGCCGACCAGCGAGTCGGACCTCGACTCGATGGCCGCCTCGGTGAGTACCCGAGTGGTCTCCTGGAACGAGGCTGCCGACAGCCACGAGTCGGTGGCCAGCGACGCCTTGGTGATCCCCATGAGCTCGGGTCGGCCCTCGGCCGGCACCTTCCCCTCCTGGAGCAACCCCCGGTTGGTCTCGGCGTAGACGCGGGCGTCGACCCGCTCGCCGGGGAGGAAGGGCGCATCGCCCGGCTCCTGGACCGCCACCCGCCGGGTCATCTGACGCACGATCAGCTCGATGTGCTTGTCGTGGATCGACACGCCCTGGTCACGGTAGACCCGCTGTACCTGGTCGACCAGGTACGTCTGGGTCTCCCGCACGCCCTTGATGTCGAGCAGCTCCTTGGGGTCCCGGGGGCCCTCGACGATGGCGTCGCCGGCGGTGATCTCCTGGCCGTCGACCACCTCGAGCCGGCTGGGGCCGGCAACGAGGTAGACGTCCTCGTTGCCCTCGTCGTCGACCACGGCAATGGTGCGGCCCCGGCCCTCGTCGTCACCGACGCGGACCACCCCGGACGTGCGGGCGAGGGTGGCCTTGCCCTTGGGGCTGCGGGCCTCGAACAGCTCGACCACCCGGGGGAGACCTCCGGCGATGTCGCCCACGCCGGAGGAGACGCCGCCGGTGTGGAACGTGCGCATGGTGAGCTGCGTCCCCGGCTCGCCGATCGACTGGGCGGCGATGACCCCGACCGCCTCCCCCAGCTCGATGAGGTTCCCGGTAGCCAGCGAGCGCCCGTAGCAGGCACCGCAGATGCCCTGGGGCGCGTCGCAGGTGAGGACCGACCGCACCCGTACCCGATCGATCGACGGGTCGTCGCGCAGCGCCTCGAGGTCGTCGAGCCCCACGACCTGGCCGCTCGCCAGGGTGCGGCCGTCGGCCAGGATGACGTCCTCGACCAGGACGCGGCCCTCGAGGCGGGTCTCGAGGTAGTTCCGCCTCCCGGCGGCGTCAGGGACGACACCGTCGATCCACAGGCCCCGCGTGGAACCACAGTCCTCGGAGCGCACGATGAGCTCCTGGGCCACGTCGACGAGACGCCGGGTTAGGTACCCCGAGTCGGCGGTGCGCAGGGCGGTGTCGACCAGACCCTTGCGGGCTCCCGGCGTGGCGATGAAGTACTCCAGCATGCTCAGGCCTTCACGGAAGTTCGACTTGATCGGGCGGGGGATGAAGTCGCCCCTCGGGTTGGTCACCAGACCCCGCATGCCGGCGATCTGGCGGATCTGCAGCACGTTGCCCCGGGCGCCGGAGGTGACCATCATCTCGATGGGGTTGAACACGTCGGCCTCCATGCCCTGGCGCATGGCCGTCTCGACCTCGGCGGTAGCGTTGGTCCAGATCTCCACCTCCTTCTGGCGGCGCTCCCCGTCGGTGATGATCCCCCGCTTGAACTGGGTCTCGACCTTCTCGGCCTCACGCTCGTAGCGGTCGAGGATGGCGCGCTTGTCCCCCGGGGTGCGCACGTCGTGAATGGAGAAGGTGAGGCCCGACTGGGTGGCGTAGCGGAACGCCACGTTCTTGATCTCGTCGGCGCAGGACGCGACCACCGCCTTGGAGTAGCCGTCGGACAGGCGCTGGATGATGGCGCCGATGTTGGTGTTGCGCTTGCCGATGACGTCGTTGACGTAGCCGAAGCCGTCGGGCAGGGCCCGGTTGAACAGCAGGCGCCCGGCGGTGGTGGGCGTGTAGGCGGCGGTGCCGTTGGATGCGGCGGCGTCGCGCAGCTCGGGGATGCGGACCTCGATCTCCTCGTGGACGGTGATGCTGCCCGCTTCCAGGGCCCGCTCGACCTGGTGGAGGTGGCGGAACACCCGGCGCTCCTCCTTGGGCTTGGGCGTGAGGAGGGTCAGGTAGTAGGCCCCGAGCACCATGTCCTTGGTGGGGGTGATGATGGGCCGGCCGTTGGCGGGCGAGAGGATGTTGTTGGCCGACAGCATCAGCACCCGGGCCTCGGCCTGGGCCTCGGCCGACAGCGGCAGGTGCACGGCCATCTGATCGCCGTCGAAGTCGGCGTTGAAGGCGGTGCACACCAGCGGGTGGATCTGGATGGCCTTGCCCTCGACGAGCACGGGTTCGAACGCCTGGATTCCGAGGCGGTGCAGGGTGGGCGCCCGGTTCAGCAGCACCGGGTGCTCGCGGATGACCTCGGCGAGCACGTCCCACACCTGGGGCCGGCGGCGCTCGACCATGCGCTTGGCCGACTTGATGTTCTGGGCCAGCTCGGTGTCGACCAGGCGCTTCATGACGAAGGGCTTGAACAGCTCGAGGGCCATGAGCTTGGGCAGCCCGCACTGGTGGAGCTGCAGGGTGGGGCCGACCACGATCACCGAGCGGCCCGAGTAGTCGACCCGCTTGCCCAGCAGGTTCTGGCGGAACCGGCCCTGCTTGCCCTTCAGCATGTCGGACAGCGACTTGAGGGGGCGGTTGCCCGGGCCGGTGACGGGCCGCCCCCGGCGGCCGTTGTCGAACAGGGCGTCGACGGCCTCCTGGAGCATGCGCTTCTCGTTGTTGACGATGATCTCCGGAGCACCGAGGTCGAGCAGGCGCTTGAGCCGGTTGTTGCGGTTGATGACCCGGCGGTAGAGGTCGTTGAGGTCGGAGGTGGCGAAGCGGCCGCCGTCGAGCTGCACCATCGGGCGCAGGTCGGGGGGGATGACCGGCACGACGTCGAGGATCATCGCCCGGGGGTCGTTCACCCGGCGGCCGTGCTCGTCGCGCCGGTTGAAGGCGGTGACGATCTTGAGCCGCTTGATGGCCTTCTGCTTGCGCTGGGCCGACAACGGCCGCTGCCCGTCCTGAGGGTCGATGGCGGAGCGGAGCTTGACCTCCTCCTCGTCGAAGTCGATCCGCTCGATGAGCCGGGCCAGAACCTCGGCGCCCATGCCGCCCTCGAAGAAGGCACCGTAGCGGTCCTTGAGCTCGCGCCAGAGCAGCTCGTCCTCGATGATCTTGCGCCCGTGCAGGCCCTTGAACTCGTCGAACGCCCGCTGCACCAGCTCGAGCTCGGCGTCGGCCCGCTCGCGGACGTTGGCGATGTCGCGCTCGGCCAGCTTCTGGCGGCCCCTGATGTCGGCTTCCCGGGCGCCCTCGGCCTCGAGGGCGGCCAGCTCCTCTTCGAGCTGCTTGTACTTGCGATCGATGTCGAGGTCGCGCTGCTTGGTGATCTCCTCCAGCTCCTCGGCCAGCTCGGCCTCGAGGTTGGGGAGCTCCTCGTGACGCCTCTCGTCGTCGACCCAGGTGACGAGGTTGGCGGCGAAGTAGATGACCTTCTCGAGCTGCTTGGCCTTGAGCTCCTCACGGGCCTCGATGCCGGCCAGCAGGTAGGCGAGCCAGGACCGGGTGCCGCGCAGGTACCAGATGTGCACGACGGAGGCGGCCAGCTCGATGTGGCCCATGCGCTCGCGGCGGACCTTCGAGCGGGTGACCTCGACCCCGCAGCGCTCGCAGATGATGCCCTTGAACCGGACTCGCTTGTACTTGCCGCAGTAGCACTCCCAGTCCTTGGTGGGCCCGAAGATCTTCTCGCAGAACAGGCCGTCCTTCTCGGGCTTGAGCGTGCGGTAGTTGATGGTCTCGGGCTTCTTCACCTCGCCGTTTGACCACGTGCGGATGGAGTCGGCGGTGGCCAGGCCGATCCGCAGCTGGTCGAAGTCGTTGACGTCCAACATCTCGCCCTCCTAGACCCGTTCCCGGCGTCGCTCGTCTTCTTCGTCGGATCCCCGTTCGGGGCGCGACAGGTCGATGCCCAGCTCCTCGGCCGTGCGGAACACGTCCTCGTCGAGCTCTCGCATCTCGATCTCCTCACCGGCGTTGTTGAGGACCTCGACGTTGAGGCACAGCGCCTGCATCTCCTTGATGAGCACCTTGAAGCTCTCGGGGATCCCCGGCTCGGGGATGTTCTCGCCCTTGACGATGGCCTCGTAGACCTTGACCCGGCCGAGCACGTCGTCGGACTTGATCGTCAGCAGCTCTTGCAGGCAGTAGGCGGAGCCGTAGGCCTCCAGGGCCCACACCTCCATCTCCCCGAAGCGCTGACCACCGAACTGGGCCTTCCCGCCGAGGGGCTGCTGGGTGATCATCGAGTACGGGCCGGTGGACCGGGCGTGGATCTTGTCGTCGACCAGGTGGGCCAGCTTGAGGATGTAGACGTAGCCGACGGTGATGGGGTTGTCGTAGGGCTCGCCGGTGCGCCCGTTGTAGAGCACGGTCTTGCCGTCGGTGCCGATCATGCGCCCACCGTCGCCGTAGTCGGGGTCGACGGCCTCTGGGTGCAGGCCGCCGAAGATCTGCTGGATCGTGGGATGGCGTCCGATCTCTTCGTCCCAGTGAGCACCGTCGAACACTGGGGTGGCCACGAGGGTCGAGGGGGGTGTGCTCGGGCGGGTCTTGGTCTCGGTGCCCCGTACCGGCTCCTTCCCCACGTCGGTGCCGTCGCCGGAGACGTCCCAGCCCCAACGGGCGGCGTAGCCGAGGTGGGCCTCGAGCACCTGGCCGACGTTCATGCGGGAGGGCACGCCGAGAGGGTTCAGGATGATGTCGACCGGCGTGCCGTCGGGCAGGAAGGGCATGTCCTCGATGGGCAGGATGGTGCTGATGACGCCCTTGTTGCCGTGACGGCCGGCGAGCTTGTCGCCCACCGAGATCTTGCGCTTCTGGGCCACGTAGACCCGCACCAGCTGGTTGACCCCTGGCGGCAGCTCGTGGGCCTCGTCGCGGCTGAACACCTTGACGTCGATGACCTTGCCCGACTCGCCGTGGGGCACCTTGAGGCTGGTGTCGCGCACCTCTCGGGCCTTCTCGCCGAAGATGGCCCGCAGGAGGCGCTCCTCGGGGGTGAGCTCGGTCTCGCCCTTGGGGGTGACCTTGCCCACCAGCACGTCGCCGGGGTCGACCTCGGCGCCCACGCGGATGATCCCCCGCTCGTCGAGGTCGGCGAGGATGTCGTCGGA
Organism: Actinomycetota bacterium; assembly: GCA_016781135.1. Taxonomy (GTDB): domain Bacteria; phylum Actinomycetota; class Acidimicrobiia; order Acidimicrobiales; family CADCSY01; genus JADDRA01. The sequence continues at coordinate 8,741 of JADDQY010000076.1, read as the reverse complement.
GAGGTTGGGGATGTCGCGGGTGATCTCTTCGGGACCGAGCTTGGTGTCGCGGGCGTCGATCTCGTGGCTGTGGATGTGCACAGAGGTGAGCACGTCGTCGCGCACCAGGCGCTCGGACAGGATGATGGCGTCCTCGAAGTTGTAGCCCTCCCACGGCATGAAGGCGACGAGCAGGTTCTTGCCCAGGGCCAGCTCGCCGTTCTCGGTGGAGGCTCCGTCGGCCAGCACGTCGCCCTCCCGCACCCGGTCACCCTCCCGCACCAGGCTGTGCTGGTTGATGCAGGTGTCCTGGTTGGAGCGGCGGAACTTCGACAGCCGGTAGACGCGACGCCTGGGGCCGGCGCCGTTGCCGTCGTACTCGACGGTGACGTGGTCGCCGCTCACGTCGGTGACGACGCCGTCGCCCGTGGCGATGATCATCTCACCGCCGTCGCGGGCCGCCCTGGCCTCCATGCCGGTGCCGATGTAGGGCGCCTCGGCCCGGATCAACGGCACGGCCTGGCGCTGCATGTTGGCGCCCATGAGGGCCCGGTTGGCGTCGTCGTGCTCGAGGAACGGGATGAGTGCGGTGGCCACCGACACGATCTGCTGGGGGGCGACGTCCATGAGCTGGACCTCGGCCGGAGGCACGGCGCTGATCTCGGTGGTGGCGCCGAAGAACACGTCCCGCTCGAGCTGGAGCTTGAGATCCGAGAGCGAGGCGGAGGTGGGGCTGCGCCGCACCAGCACCCGCTCGTCGGTGAAGCGACCTTCGTCGTCGAGAGGGGTGTTGGCCTGGGCGACGACGTACTCCTCCTCCTCGTCGGCGGCCAGGTAGACGATCTCGTCGGTCACCCGACCCTCCACCACCTTGCGGTACGGCGACTCGATGAAGCCGAAGTCGTTGACCCGGGCATAGGTGGACAGCGCCCCGATGAGACCGATGTTGGGGCCTTCGGGCGTCTCGATGGGGCACATTCGGCCGTAGTGGGAGAAGTGGACGTCGCGCACCTCGAAGCCGGCCCGCTCCCGGGAGAGACCACCGGGCCCGAGGGCCGAGAGCCGGCGGCGGTGGGTGAGACCGGACAGGGGGTTGACCTGGTCCATGAACTGCGACAGCTGGCTGGTGCCGAAGAACTCCTTGATGGCGGCCACGACGGGACGGATGTTGATCAGGGTCTGGGGGGTGATCGCCTCAACGTCCTGGGTGGTCATGCGCTCGCGCACCACCCGCTCCATGCGCGACAGCCCGATGCGTACCTGGTTCTGGATGAGCTCGCCGACGGAGCGGATGCGGCGGTTGGCGAAGTGGTCCTGGTCGTCGAGGCGGTAGCCGACCTCGCCCGACGCCAGGTGGAGCAGGTAGGTGCACGCCGCCAGCACCTCGACCCGCGACAGGATCGACTGGTCATCCTCGGGCCGTTCGATGTCGGTCAGCCCGAACAGCGACTCGAGCTTGTCGATCTCGGGGCCGAGCTTCCGGTTCAGCTTGTAGCGGCCCACCCGTGAGAGGTCGTAGCGCTTCGGGTTGAAGAAGGCGTTCTCGAAGTAGTTGCGGGACGCGTCGGGGGTGGGCGGCTCACCCGGGCGGGCCCGCTTGTAGATCTCGATGAGCGCCTCCTCCTGGGTGGGAGCCAGGTCGCGGTCCTTCTCCCACTGGCCTTCGAGGAAGTCGAAGTGGCGCACCAGGCGGTCGAGGAAGCCGGGGTGGTGCTCCTCGTCGTAGCCGAGGGCACGCAGGAGCACGAACAGGCTGAGGCGGCGCTTGCGGGCCACCCGGGTGCCGGCGGTGACGTCCTTGCCCGGCTTCTGCTCGACGTCGAACTCGATCCACTCGCCCCGGTAGGGGTGGATGGTCCCGGTGACGAGCTGGTGCTTGGCCAGGTTGCGCAGCCGGAAGCGCTCGCCGGGCTGGAAGATGACCCCGGGGCTGCGCACCAGCTGGGACACCACGACCCGCTCGGTGCCGTTGATGATGAAGGTCCCCTTGTCGGTCATCATCGGGAAGTCGCCCATGAAGACCGTCTGCTCCTTGATCTCGCCGGTGCCGGCGTTCAGGAACCGGGCCCGCACGAAGATGGGAGCCGAGAAGGTGATGTCCTTCTCCTTGCACTCCTCCACGCTGAACTTCGGAGGCGGGCAGAGGTCCTCGTCGTCGGGGTCGAACTCGAGCTCGAGGCGCAGCGTGCCGCTGAAGTCCTCGATGGGGCTGATGTCACGAAACGTTTCGTTCAGGCCCTTGCGCAGGAACCACTCGAACGAGGAGCTTTGGATCGAGACCAGATCGGGGAGGCTCAGCACCTCTTCCAGATCAGCGAACGAGTAACGGTCGCGGGCGACGGGGCGAGCAGGCAACGGCTACTCCTCAACGCGAAGCGGGCAAGGGAAGCGGGGCGCGCCGGGCCGCTCGGCTGGAATGGAGGCTGACCAGGGGGACGGGCACGGCGACCTGCAAATGTACCGCCGGTGCCGGTCGAAGGCAACCCCTTCCCGGGGTCACCAAACGAGAGGTGCCTGAGCGCCCGCAGCAACGCTACGCCGGTGCCCGCCCGACGTCAACGTTTCCTGCTCCTTCGCTTCCGCGGGGGAACGGGGTCGTGGCGGGTGGCAGCGAGGGCAGGGGCCCACCCGGCGGAGCCCGGTGGAAGGGGTCCCGCTCGGTGACAGGACCCGTCACGACCCAAGGGGAAACCTCCCGCTACTTGACCTCGACGGTGGCGCCGGCACCCTCGAGGGCGGCCCTGGCCTTGTCGGCATCCTCCTTGGACGCCTTCTCCAGCACCGGCTTGGGTGCGCTGTCGACCAGATCCTTCGCCTCCTTCAGGCCCAGGCTGGTGAGCGAGCGCACCTCCTTGATGACCTGGATCTTCTTGTCGCCGGCGGCGACGAGCACGACGTCGAACTCGTCCTGCTCCTCTTCGACGACCGGGGCGGCGTCGCCGCCTCCGCCGCCGGCACCAGGGGCGGCCATCGCTACCGGCGCGGCGGCGGTGACGTCGAAGCGCTCCTCGAACGCCTTGAGCAGCTCGGACAGCTCGAGCACGGTCATGCCGGAGATCGCGTCGAGGATCTCCTCCTTGGTCGCCATCATGCACCTTCCTCGGGTCGGTTTGCTTCGGTGGTCGGGGCGGCAGCGGCAGGGTCGCCGGCGGACCGCTGGTCGATGAGCGCCTGCAGGCCGTAGGCCAGGTTGCGCGGCAGGGCCTGCAACAGCCCGGCGAACTGCTGCAGCGGGGCGGCCAGGCCCCCGGCCAGACGGGCCAACAGGACCGGTCGGGGGGGCACGTCGGCCAGCGCACGGGTCTGGTCGGCCGACAGCGCCGTGGTGCCGAGCACCCCACCCTTGAGCACCAGCGCCGGCGTGGCCCGGGCGTACTCCCGCAGCGCCTTGGCCACCTCGACCGGGTCGCCGTCGACGAAGGTGAGAGCGGTCGGGCCGGTGAGGAGCTCTTCGAGGTCGTCGAGACCGAGGTCACGGGCGGCGAAACGCACCAGGGTGTTCTTGTAGACCCGGTACTCGCCACCGGCCTGGCGCAGGCTGCGGCGCAGCTGAGCCAGCTCGGCCACCTTGAGCCCGCGGTACTCGGTGAGGATGGTGGCGCCCGACGAGGACAGGCGCTCGCGCACCTCGGCCACCACCGCCACCTTCTCCGGCCTCGGGTTGTCCATGGCTCCCCAAAAAAGACGATCGGGGCTCGCGCAGGCACGAACCCCGGTGATGCTGGAGGTTCGCCTCGTCAGGTGGGCCAGGGCCCGTTGTGCGCCAGGGGCGCGCCGGAGGTCTGCGGCGAGCGGCTCGGTTGTAGAGCCGAGGGTAGCCGGAGGCCACCCTCGTCACCAATCGATCTTCGTCTCTCGCGCCGTGCACCGGGTCTAAGACGGCAGCGAGAACAGAGCGAGGGCGGCCGCCTACAGGCGAGCGGGGTCGACCTTGACCCCGGGGCCCATGGTCGACGAGACGCTGACCCGCTTGAGGTAGCGGCCCTTCGAAGCGGCGGGCTTCGCCCGCTGCAGCTCGTCGAGCACGGCGCTGAAGTTCGTCATGAGAGCATCGCTGCTGAAGCTGGCCCGACCGATGGGCACGTGGACGTTCGCACCCTGGCGCTCGGTGCGGTACTCGACCCGTCCCGCCTTGAACTCGGCCACAGCCCGGCCCACGTCGGTGGTGACGGTGCCGGTCTTGGGGTTGGGCATCAGCCCCCGGGGCCCGAGGATGCGACCGAGCCGGGCGACCTGGGCCATCTGGTCGGGCGTGGCGATGGCGACGTCGAAGTCGAGCATGCCTGCCTGCACCTGGGCGATAAGATCGTCGGCACCGACGAGATCGGCGCCGGCAGCCCTGGCCTCGGCGGCAGCGTCACCGGTGGCGAAGGCCGCCACCCGCACCTGCTTGCCGGTGCCCGCCGGCAACGACACCGTCCCCCGCACCTGCTGATCGGGCTTGCGGGGGTCGACCCCGAGCTGCACCGCCACCTCGATGGTCTCGTCGAAGCGGGCGGTGGCCAGGCTCTTGGCCAGCTCGACGGCCTCGGCCGGGCTGTGGAGCTGATCGTCGTCGAACCGCCTCACCGCATCCCGGTAGCGCTTGCCTGGCCGGCTCACGAGACCACCTCGATGCCCATCGACCGAGCCGTGCCCTCCACCTGGAGCTTGGCCGCGGCCAGGTCGTTGGCGTTCAGGTCGGGGAGCTTGGTCTGGGCGATGGCGGTGATCTGCTCGTCGGTAATGGTTCCCGCTTGGTCCCGACCAGGGTTCTGCGAGCCCTTGTCGAGCCCGATGGCGTCACGGATGAGCACGGCCGTCGGGGGGGTCTTGGTGACGAAGGTGAAGGACCGGTCGTCGAACACGGTGATCTCCACCGGGACGATCGTTCCCCGCTGGGCCTCGGTGGCGGCGTTGTAGGCCTTGCAGAACTCCATGATGGCCACGCCGTGGGGGCCCAGGGCGGTACCCACCGGTGGCGCGGGCGTGGCCGCTCCCGCGGGGATCTGGATCTTGACGACAGCGGCGACCCGCTTCTTGGCCATGGTGGTTCCTGTCTACTCCCGGGCGAGGAACGGCCGCCAGAGCGGCGGTGAGCAGATCCCGAGCTTACCCCCGCCTGGTCGGGCTTCCCGCTTCGACCGTGCACCTCCGCGAGGTACGGCGTCGGGGTGCGGTGGCAGTCGGTGGGGCCGGGCCGGCCGGGGGGATCAGAGCTTGGCGATCTCGCTGAACTCGAGCTCGACAGGGGTCTCCCGGCCGAAGATGTTGACCAGCACCTTGACCTTGAGCTGGTCCTCGTTGATCTCGGCGATCTGCCCCGAGAAGTCGGCAAAGGGCCCCTGGCGCACCCGCACGCTCTCGCCCACCTCGTACTCGAGCTTCGGGCGCTGACGGGTGGTGACGGGGCCGCCGACCTCGTCGGGCTGGGCCAGGGCGGACTCCACATCGGCGCGCGACAGCGGCAGCGGCTTTCCCGCCCCTCCCACGAAGCCGGTGACCCCCGGGGTGTTGCGGATGACATCCCAGGAGCGGTCGTCGAGGAAGCACCGGAGGTAGAGGTAGCCGGGATACACCTTCTTTTGCACCACGACCTTCTTGCCGCCCTTGAACTCGATGACGTCCTCCATCGGGATCACCACCTCGAAGATGGAATCCTCCATGCCCATCGAGCTGATCCGGCTCTGGATGTTCGACTTGACCTTGTTCTCGTAGCCCGATTGCGTGTGGACCACGTACCAGCTGCCGGGGCGGTCGTAGGGGCTCTGGCGGCGAGGAGCCTCGACGATGAGGTCTTCGGCGTCGATCACCTCGGCGCCGTCGAGCTCGGGGTCGGCGCCGCCGGCATCCGGCGTCGCGTCGGCCCCGGAGCGCTCGACCTGGGCTCCTCCGCCCTCCTCCGGTCGCCCGCCACCCAGGATGGCGGCGGCCTCGTCGGCCGTCAGCTCGGTGGCTTCGTGGCGAGGCTGGTTGCCGCCGTCGAGCGGGTTGTCGGCCACGGGATCAGCCACCGAAGAGGAAGAACACGCTCTGGGCGAACGCCCAGTCGAGGGCGAAGATGAACAGCGTCAGGATGATCAGCGTGAACAGGACGATGCCGGAGTAGCGGATGACCTCGGCGCGCGTCGGCCACGCCACCTTCCGCAGCTCGCTGCGGACCTCGTGCACGTACTGCTTGGGGCTGGTGCGCTCCTTGGGCGGACCGGGAGCGGGACGGGTCTGCTGTCGGGGCTTGCCCCGTGCCGGCTCACCGTCGGGGCCGAGCTCGCCCTGACGCTGCAACATCCGCTTTGTCTGTCGGTTCATCGCCATGTCGTCCACCACACCGTCGTCCGCCACGTCCGTACGCGTTCGAGGCCGAGCCAGCAGGGCAGGAGGGACTCGAACCCCCAACCGCCGGTTTTGGAGACCGGTGCTCTGCCAAATTGAGCTACTGCCCTCCGAGGGAGGGACCTCGACGAAGGATAGCAGTGGGGTCCTCTCCCGAGGTACCTCGGGCGGCGAAAGGGCTCAGCCGGCGAGGGGGACGCGACGACCTCGCGAGCGGGTGGCGATCACCAGGGCCCCGGCGGCGCCGGCGGTGGCCACCGCCAAGCCGCCCACGTAGGCAACCTTGTGCCCGCTCAGCAGCGACCGCAGCAGATGGCGCTCGCCCGCTTCCTCGAGCGAGGCCAGCACGTCGGCCACCAGCCCCGGCCCAGGGTCGAAGACCTCGCTGCGCAGGCCCCGCAAGGCTCGCACCAGCTTGCGGTAGCGGGCCAGCTCCGCCTGACAGCGCAAGCACGTACTGAGATGGCGCCGGACCCGCCAGTCGTCACTGTCGTCGCCGTCAACCGAAGCGGCCACCACCTCGGCCAGCTCCTCACACCGCATGCGCCTGCTGCTCCTCTCCGTACATCGGGAACAACTGCTCACGCAGCCGGCGCCTGGCCCGGTGGAGGCGCACCTTGGCCGCCGTCTCGCTGATGCCGAGCTCGGCGGCGATGGCCTCGTGGGGCAGGTCGTAGATGTCGCGCAGGACCACGACCGCCCGCAGCCGGGGCGGCAGCTCCTGCAGGGCGACGCCGAGCTCCCCCCTGAGCGCGCTGGCGTCGGCTCGGGCCTGCGGATCGCGCTCCACGTTGCCGTCGGCCAGCGGCGCATCGTCGGCCAGCTCCTCGTGGCGGTGGCGCCGGCGGCGTTCGAGATGGGTCACCGCGCAGTTGGCGGTGATCCGGTACATCCATGTGGTGAACTTGGCGTCGCCGCGGAACCTGCCGATGGCGCGGTAGGCCCGTAGGTACGCCTCTTGGACCACGTCGCGGGCATCGTGCTCGTTGCCGACCAGGCGGTAGGCCAGGGTGTAGGTCTCCGCGCTGGTGACCCGGACGAGCTCCTCGAACGCCAGCCGGTCACCCTGGCGGGCAGCGGCGACGAGCGGCGCCAGCGTCTCGGTCATCGTCGCTTCGACCTCCGAGGCGAGGTGGCCGTTACCTACCGGGTCTCGCGGTGCGGCGTGTGCTTGCGGTCCCAGCGGCAGTACTTGTTGAGCTGGATGCGCTCGCGGTCGTTCTGCTTGTTCTTCATCGTGATGTAGTTGCGCCGCTTGCAGACCTCACAGGCCAGCGTGACCTTCACCCGCTTGTCGGTTGCCATCCGGACTGTCCTTCCGATCGGTGGTGCGTGGTAGCGGCGGCCGGACTCGAACCGGCGACCCCTCGATTATGAGCCGAGTGCTCTCACCAACTGAGCTACGCCGCCGCAGAGCCCCCTGTCAGAATCGAACTGACGACCTTTTCCTTACCATGGAAACGCTCTGCCGACTGAGCTAAGGGGGCGCGGCCTGTGAGCATACCGTCGGGCGCCCCTCGCTAACGTCGTCGGTCGTGCAGGTGCGCCTCGCCCGGCTCGACGACGCCGAGGCCATACGGGCCATCTACAACCGGGAGGTGACGACCTCCACCGTCACCTTCGACCTCGTCCCTCGCTCCGCCGGCGAGCAGCGGACCTGGCTGCAGGCCCGCTCCGGCGCCCACGCCGTGGTGGTGGTCACCGACGGCGACGAAGTGGTCGGGTTCGCGTCGCTGTCGCCCTACCGCGACCGGCCTGCCTACCGAACCACGGTGGAGGACTCGGTCTACGTGCGCCATGACCACCGGGGATCGGGGGTGGGTGGGCTTCTCCTGCACGAGCTGCTGGTCGTGGCTGCCGGTCACGGCTTCCACACGGTGATCGCCCGGATCGTCGGTAACCACCGAGCCTCGATCGCCCTGCACCAGCGCCACGGCTTCGCCCTCGTGGGGGTGGAGCGAGAGGTGGGGCGCAAGTTCGGCCGGTGGCTGGACGTGGCCGTCATGCAGCGCCTGCTCTGAGAGGCGGCCCGATCGGCAGCCGTGGCCCGAGCGGCCCGCCGGCGAAGCGAGCGGGAACCAGCTTGTCCTGGCTCTGGGCGGTGAGGCCGCCGAGCACAGGAAGACCCCTGTTGCGTACGGCTGCTCCGGGTGAAGAAGGTGGGCCGGGGAGGATTCGAACCTCCGTAGGCTGAGCCGGCAGATTTCCAGTCTCGGGAACGCCGTGTCGACCGGCGCCCTCCAGTGTCAGGCAATACCTCTGGCCTGGTGTTTTTCTTTCGGCGACGTCCGACCCGTATCGTCGAAGACGGCAAGTGTCGCCCCGTTCGTTTGCAATCCGTTTGCAGTCAGTACCAGAGATGAGGACGGTGGCGGTCGGCGTTGGCAGGCTGCGTACTCCCGCTGCGCCGTTCTTCGGTTTCGGCCCTGGCATCGTTGCAGGGACCTGGA